>LBRM01000001.1:0-5215 GCA_000991415.1 Candidatus Nomurabacteria bacterium GW2011_GWA1_36_15
CATTTTAACATATTGATCGTCCATAACTAAAGGGAATCAAACCCTCGGCATCCGCCTCGGGCAATTCCGCTAGGGCTACGAGTGCCTATTGTAGGTAGCGAGCATTTTATAGGGAACGGCTCAAATGGGAAGAATTGAGCCGTTCATAAATTAAAATGCTCGCTTCTAGTTGGGGAGAGGATGCTCCTCTCCCCAGCGGTTACGCCAACCCCTCTCCTGTTTTCATATCTACGTTTGTGGTATCGCTTTCGCTACTAAACTCTGAGTTGCAACAGCACCGAGGCACTCGTCCTTTAGTCATGGCCACCCTAGCGGAATTGCCCGAGGCGCAAAATGCAAATGCGCTTGACCCACCCACCCTTTCGCGCGCAAAAATCCTCGCCGTGGAGAAAAAAACGGCGAGGACTCCCTAGATTATTTTTTTAACCTTGCTTTATTTTTCAATTCATTTCTGTCTCTCGTAACTTTAAGTACCTGATTTTTTACACCAGAATTACTCACAATTTCCAATGTTCGTTTAAAATAATTGTTTCTATTCTTATTTACTTTATTATGCAACTTTTTGGGTTTTTTCCTTTTTACTCTTTGTGTATTCTTTAATTGTTTTATAGCTTTTTTAACTTGTTTATATTTCAGCTTTTGTATAGTGTTTTTCCTTAAAAATATTTTTTCTCCACAAAATTCAAGTCCTAAGTAATCAACATAATTGCGAGTTCTTTTCTCGTCCAATCCATTCGTTACTTTTTCACAAATAGTTTTACCTCCGTCTTTTTTAAAATATGATATAAATGATTTTTCTGAGTTTATATGAAGTAAAGAATCTTTAATTTTTTTATCAATAAATTCAAGTAAAGATATCCTTTGGTCTTTTCTGCATACAAAAACTAAATCGTCACTATATCTACGATAAAAAACATCAGGAAAATTATTTTTGATATCATTATCAAAATCAATCAAATAGATATTCGCCAGTAGTCCACTAACGGGACTGCCTTGTGGTATTCCTTTATTATTTTTGTTCTTATTAACGATACCCTCTAAGGTTTTATAAACCGCATATTTATTACTTTTAATTTTTCTTTTTTTATTCACAAAATCATCGTATTCGATGTATTTATGTGCTGTTAGTGATCTAAATACTTTATACAAAGAATCATCTAGTTTTTCTGTGCCAATTACTTTACAAATTTTTTCTTTTAGAAATCTATGATTAAGGTTATCAAAAAATCCCTCGATATCTTGTGTTACAACAACACACTCATCCTGTTTTGATATGTAATCAAAAACTTCTTTAGCGAAATAAATATTATTTTTCCCTTTTCCAGTTTCTTCTATTTTTATTTTTCTATACGCAATAACATTTTCACCAATATCTAAATTTTTTAGATATTCCTCATATTTATTCATTAGAATAAAATTGTAGAAACTATAAATATGAGAGTCTAAGTGGGAGGCATACTTGATCTCCCTTATTTTCGGCTTTCTTCTAACTTGTCCACTTTCATTTTTGCGAAAACGAATTTTTACTTCATTTCTTTTTATAAATGGTAGAAATTGGTGATTCTTAATATTGCCAATCACGCTAGTTACTTTTTTGAAAACTTTCTCATTATCTAAATCAAGAGGGTTATCTATGTGTTGATAATTCCTCTGTTTTTTATCTGGTTTTATTTGATTTTTCCATTCTTGATATAGCATATAAACGCAAAGACCTCTCCCTGCAAACCGCTGACATGGTTCGATATAGGAAGAGGTCGTTCAACTAAAATAGTTCGTTTGTATTAATGTGGTCAGTGCCTATTTCTAGGCTACGGTCAGCTTATAACGTGTGTATAATGATTATAAATCTTATTAGTCGCTTAAAGCAACATCATATGATTCAGTTCTTATACAATGTCTTGCTCAACTTTATGGTCGAACATTCGTGCGATTGCGGGAGTATCCTTACGGAACTCTTGCACATCGCTTATAACACCCGGACTATCTCATCTGAGAAGATTTAATGACCGATACAAACATAGATCATTCATTACGTTACCGTAATACTTACTTCTTAAAAGCTAGTGCTTCAATACTATCATAAATATTAATAATTATCAAGCTTAAAGGGTGATTTTTTATTTACAAACTACATAATGTAAATATTCTAAAGTTTTATTTGAGCTAAAATCTCGATTTTCGTTTTTATCTGCCTTGAATCTGTTATATTCTTGTGTAAAGTATCCATACTTTCCACGAGAACTCATCACTTCTTTTATGTCGTCCAGTGTCATAAGTCCTTCGTTGTTATAACTTAAGAAAATATATTTTTGTTTTGCATTGAGAACTAAGTCCGTAAAAGCTTTTTTAACTTGAGGCCTAGAGCAGTAAAGTGATTTTTGGCTTTCATATTCTCTTAATCCAGTTTTTCCGTGAATTTTAGGATTATCATATTTTGCAACCGTTTCCAGTAAGTGATAATTTGTTGCATATTGTCGTTGATTATAAGGTGGGTCAAGATATAAAATATCCCCCTCAATTTGTCCTACAAGTTTATTTATATCTTCATTAAATACTTCATGCTCTTGATCATTTATTATTAACTCCGCAGGTTTTAAAACAAATGGTATTTGTGCTGTCTTTTTTAATTGTTTCAAAAATGCACCATAAACAGAAGCCGTGTTTGCTCTTTTATCTATAGTTTCCAAAAGCGTAGCTAGAAGAAAATAATACTCACTATCTGTGATTAATTTCTCATTTTTCCATTTCTCTATTTTTATTCTTATCGCATCACACCTCATTCCATTTTCGTCTGAAAAATATTGTCTTTCATATTCTTGATTTTTTGTTCCACCTAAACAATAATTTTTATATATAAATCCCTTTTCTCCTTTTATGCTTGATAGATAATCGCAAACAAAGTTTTTTCTTTCAGAAACTTCAATATTATTTAATTCAGGTAAAATCTTGGCTAGTTTTAGAAATTTTAAATGTTGGTGGTTTTCAATATACTGCTTATTAAGGACAAAACTATAATATTGAATGTCGTTTGCAATAACTTTATATCCTTTTCTTTTAAAATAAGTTCCGACAGCTCCTGTTCCTGCGAACAAATCGCAAAAAACACGTGAGTTTTTATCAACCACCTTTTCAATAGATTTTTCCAAAAATTCCAATAATGATAATTTACTTCCAATATAATTCATAATTTATTTTAAAATAAACATTACTTTAGAGTGTGCTAAATATTGATTATTGCCATATTTAAAATTAATAGCGTCTAATTCAGTTTTTTGATTAAAAAAGTCATTGATTTTAGACTTAATCAAATTATAATCTCTTTTAATTTTCCAGCTCTTAGCAGGATTATTTTTATCATAAATAATTACGAACAAGCGATTGTCATCTCCAAACCTTTGAGCACCTTGTAGCTCATACATATATTTGCAAACTAATTCAGGATTTTTTATAGCGTGATCAATGTTATGCCCATCTTTAAACCATTCTTTCGGTAAATTTGTAATTTTAATATCAACAGGTTGTTCGTTCCAAATAATGTCAACGCCTTTTACTTTTTTAATAATTGGTATTACATTTTTGTTTTCATTTATGAGATCTTCTAAAAAGACAGTACTCCAATGATTAAACCAACTAGAAAGAGCATAAGACTCGATGCTTTTATAAAGTCCAGCTCTAATTGCACTAACCATTTCATCGTATTTATAAAATTTTCTTACATAATTACTTTGTATATGGCTATCAACATCACCCTGAACCATACCCCAAATATGTTCGTCTACTTTATTAAGTTCCTTAACAATTTCTGCGTGAGTTGCCCCAGTTTTTTCGATTTCACTATCACGAGTTTCTATATATAATTTTCTTATGAATGAGTTTATATTTTCTGTTGATATTTTTCCATTATCAAAATCTTTCAAAACAGAAGAAATTGTTTCTGTCATATTTGCAGAAAATTTTATATTATAAAGCTCACAAAAAGTCTTAAGATGTTCTTTCTTAATTGACTTAAGTTTTATAAAATTTGAATCTCTTATATTTACTATTGCCATAAATTTTATTTTTTAAATAGAAAAATGTATTCGTGTTTAAATATATAATAATCGCTTGTCAGTGCTCTATATCGCCAAATTCCTTCCTTGTTTTGCTTGGCACGGTTTCCAGCCATGTTTTTAATTATAACACTTTTTAATGTTAACCCCAATTTTTGAGCTTCATTCATACAATAAAACCCTAATGGAATCCACTTTCCAGAAGCATATTTATCACCAATAACAATAACTAAATATCTTCCGTCATCTAAAATTTCAATAGTGTTTTTTATAACCATTGAAAATTTTTCTAAAAATTCTTTTAACGATTTTGTATTTGATAAATCATCTTTTAAATCGCTAAACTTTATTATATCAGCATAAGGGGGATGTAAAATTGCTAACTGAATTTTTTGTTTTTTGTGTTTTTTTAAAATTTCTTTTACATTTTCTAATGTTTCTATTTTTGTACTATCCCCAACTAATAAATCAGAAAAATTATTTTTTTGCTCTATATTTTTTGCAACATAATCAACACACTTTTTTTGTATATCTACACCAATAAAATTTCTACCTAAACTCTCTGCTTCATATGCGGTTGTTCCACTCCCTAAAAATGGATCAAAAACAATATCATTTTTCTTTGTGTATCTTAATATAAACTGATGAGGAATTTGTGGAATAAAATTTCCATGATAAAAACCGTCATGCTTTCCCGACTTATCTCTTTCGGGAATAAGCCAAAGGCTATCAGTTAATATTTCTGATTCTTTCCAGTTATCTAAATTTATGTCGTTAAAAAATGGCATAAGTTTTTATTTTATAAGTTCAGAAGAATTAACTCCGATCGCTTCTGCTAATTTTTCAAGTGTCGAAAGTGTTGGATTCATTCGACCATTTTCGATACTGCTAATATAAGCTCTATCTAACCCGAGTTTTCGAGAAATGTCGCCTTGCGACATTTTCTTTTTTAAACGCAATTTTTTAAGATTTATTCCTAATTTTTTTGATGAATCTTTACTGTGCATAACTATATTTTATTATTTGTTGCAATTTATCACAAGGGTGTAATATAATACTCTATGGGACTACTTCCCGCCAAAAAATCCGCCGTGCATTCCTCCCGCACCCCCCTGCACGGCGAAATGCGAATTCTGGCGAAAAGGAATTAGCCGAGGTTTTGCGAA
>LBRM01000001.1:5231-51687 GCA_000991415.1 Candidatus Nomurabacteria bacterium GW2011_GWA1_36_15
GCACAGAGGCACTTCAGTGCAACGGATGCACGACATTAGTGGTTTTGGTCATCTGGATTCTGCTCGAAAAACATTCGAACTTCGTCCAGTAGATACCGCAAAAATTCGGGTGAAGCATTCCCGCCAAAAAATGCGTCGGCGCGAAGCGCCGATGATTGGGCTGAATTCCCGCCAAACCCAAACCCCGCCAAGATTTTCCACGCTCCGCGTGGCTCATCGTTTGCCAATACAAAAAATATGAATCACACCAGAAAATTTTTCATATATACTCGCAAAAGCACCGATACCGAAGATCGGCAAGTTAGAAGCATTTCGGATCAACTGGCCGAGTTAAAAAGTTTAGCGTTAAAAGAACAGATTGATGTCATAGATATATTCGTGGAAAAGCAAACGGCTAAAGCCCCGGGTCGGCCAGTATTCAACGAAATGCTTTTGCGCATTGAAAAAGGAGAAGCGTCGGGAATTTTAGCTTGGCATCCCGATAGATTAGCGAGAAATAGTATTGATGGTGGAAAAATAATCTATCTGCTTGATACTGAAACAATAACCGAGCTAAAATTCCCGACTTTCTGGTGTGATCCAACTCCACAAGGCAAGTTCATGCTTTCCATTGCTTTCGGTCAGTCAAAATATTATGTGGACAATTTGAGCGAGAATATCAAACGCGGACATAGGAACAAAGTGAAAGAAGGAATATGGCCTCGAAATGCTCCGCTTGGATATGTAAATGTAAAAGGTGGTATTGAACATGACAAAATTCTTGCACCGCTTATCAAAAAACTTTTCGAGACATATTCCACAGGCACTTTCACTTTGCGGGAAGTCCGCGAAAAATTTCTCGCTCTCGGATTGAAAGGAAAAATTGGGCTTTCAATCTCAAATTGTCAGAATATTTTGACTAATCCAATCTATGTCGGATTGATAAGGTGGCATAACGAAATATTTGAGGGAAAACACGAACCGATTATCACAAAGAAACTTTTTGACCAATGTCAGGAAGTGATGAAAAGAAAAAGTAAGCCGAAATCTAGCGGCTTCAAACCATTTCTGTATCGAGGATTTTTCCGTTGCGGAGAATGTGGTTGCTTCATTACTACCGAAACACAGAAAGGTCATAACTATTTACGATGTACCAAACGGAAAAATCCTTGTAATCAAAAATATGTCCGTGAGGAAATCATCACTTCCCAAATTCAAGAAAATGTTCAAAAAGTTTCTTTGCCACTCGATTGGTTGAAATGGATGATTGAAGAAAATGCAAAAGATCAATCATCCGAAGTTCAATCGAGTGAGATTTTTTCTCAAAAAATTCAAAATGAAATTTCTCTTTTGGATTCCAAAATAGAGAAGCTGATGAACGCGTATTTAGAGAACGCACTTTCGTTAGAGGAATATCGGGAAGCTAAAAGTGCGCTGGTTGGTTCAAAACAGCTTCTCAAAGAGAAATTACTAGCTTTTGAGAAAAAATCTCATAATCGGTTCGAACTTGCCGAGAAGTTTCTGAAAGCTTGTGTTTCCAATGTGGAATTGGCAAACGATAGAACAAATGAAGAAAATGCTCATTTGTTCAAAAAAGTCGGTTCGAACTTTTTAATTAAGGATCGAACCGTACTTTTTGAGCCACGCGGAGCGTGGAAAATCTTGGCGGGGATTGGGTTTGGCGGGAATTCAGCCCAATCATCGGCGCTTCGCGCCGACGCATTTTTTGGCGGGAATGCTTCACCCGAATTTTTGCGGAGGCGGAGAGATTCGAACTCTCGATACCTTTCGGTATGCCACCTTTCCAAGGTGGTGGAATAAACCGCTATCCGACGCCTCCATATTTTAATAATATACTCTTTTTATTTTTATAACCATTCGGATGTTTTAAAAACCACTCTTTTCTATAAGCATCATTCTTGTTTTCAAATTTCTCCGTGTATATTATTCTCCATGGTTTATATGGCTTTGTAGATTTATTCTTACCATTATTGTGGTAAAAAATCCTTTTTTCCAATTTAGAAGTACATCCAATATAAAATTTATTTTTACTATCGCTTTTCAAAATGTAAACTATGTAGGACATTTCTAAAATATGCGCAACCCGAAGGGTCCCTTTTGGGGCTAAACCACTATGCGAACCCTCCTTTTTAGTATAAAAAATTGTTCAGAAGCAAGCCATTTATCCAAAAGCGGGCTTAGGGTAAGCGCAAAACCGATATTGCCCGCCAAATGAAGAGCTGTGAAAGGAATTTGCAGAATAAAAGCATTCCACATATTTTGCCCAAACATAGGAGCGAACAAAACCCCGGTTATCAAATCAAAAATTATGGTGGCAAAAAATGCAAAGACTGCAAAATTAAAAGCTGAAGATTTAAACTTTTTAAAATAAAGGGAAGAAAATGCTCCAATCACTCCATAAGTAATAGCTGTTATCCAAGTCCAAGTTCCAAAATGAGTTATAACATCATATAAGAGGATACTAAGGAAACCAAAGGCAAAACCGATGAAAGCTCCATATTTGCGCCCTAGAGGCATAATAGAGGCCATTATAGGCTCCACGTTGGGTGCCCTGAGTGGAATCAACCTAAACAACAAACAACCAATAAATATTATAAATATCTTAAATTTATTTTTCATGGGTCTTGATTATACCCTGTAGTGAAACTTTTTCAAAGTTCTACTACGGGGTTATAATATATCTAAAAATTCTTTCTCATTGATTATTTTTATACCTAATTTTTGCGCATTTTTCAATTTTGATCCAGATTCTTCTCCAGCTACAATATAAGAGGTATTTTTTGAGACAGAGCTTGATACTTTTCCTCCCAAAGAAATAATTTTTTCTTTAGCCAATTCACGAGACATTTGAGAAAGGGTACCCGTCAAAACAAAAATGAGTCCGGTAAATTTATTCTCTTTTATTTTCCCTACTTTTTTTATAACTACGCCATTTTTCAATAATTTTTTTATGAAAAGCAAATTATTTTTGTTTCTAAAATAATCATATACGCTTTCGGAAACGGCGGGGCCGATATTTTCTATTTCATTTATTTCCTCAAATTCGGCTTCGGCAAGTTTATCAAGTGTAATAAAATTTACAGCTAAATCCCGCGCTGTTTCTTCTCCAACATGCAATATCCCGAGAGCGCAGAGGAATTTAGAAAATGGAATTTTTTTCTTTAGTTTTATTTCTTTTATAATATTTTCCGCACTTTTTTTTCCAAAACGTTCTAAGGGTGCTATATCTTCTCTAGTAAGAGTAAAAATATCTGCCGCATCGGTGATTAATCCTTCATCTTTGAATCGCCTTAAAATTTTTGGGCCCAATTCATAAATCTCAAAAGCAGAAACAAAATGTTCAAGAAATCTCTCGTCTTTAGCTGAACATTTAGGATTCGTGCAATAGTAGGCAACAGAAGGGTTCGCCAGTTCGTAAGATTTCTGAACGGTGTGGGTCCCGCTCGGTACTCCGAGAAGGGTCAAGCCGGAAGAAATTTTACGAACTGGCGAACCTATTTCTTTCTTTTGCACTTTCCCTCCGCAAACCGGACATTTTTCAACCATTTTAAATTTCTTTTCTTTCCCCATGCGCATATGGGTTAAAACTTCTACTACCTTTGGAATTACATCTCCTGCTTTTTCTATTACCACAGTATCTCCTATTCTTAAATCTAGTCTGCCTATTTGATCCGTGTTGTGAAGAGTCGCTTTGGATACCATAGAACCAGCTACCGAGGTCGGCGAAAAAATCGCAAGAGGAGTAAGCACTCCGGTGCGTCCAACATTTATTTTTATGTCTTTTACTATGGTTGTTGCCCTTTCAGCCGGATATTTATAGGCAATAATTCCTCGCGGGTCTTTTCCAACTACTCCTAAACTCTTAAAAATATTCGTGTCATCAATATTTATGACAACTCCATCTATGCCAAAAGGCAGACCTTCTCTAATTTTTGAAATTTCATTTATAAAACTGGGAATATCTTTTGACGAAGAGAATTTCCTGGAATGTTCATCAACAACAAAACCAATTTTTTTTAATATTTCGTGTTTTTGAGAATGTTTTTCTATTTGTTTTTCCCAATTTTTTCCTTTGATCTGAACAATTTCATAGGGGGAAAAATCCAGGTGCCTCTCTTTCGCAAGTTTGGGATCAAGCTGACGCAAAGAACCGGCCGCGGCATTTCGAGAATTGGCAAACAAGGGTTTGTCTTCTTTTTTATTGCGCTCATTCAGTTTCTTCAGCACATTTTTTCTCATAAAGGCTTCGCCTCGAACTTCAATTTTTTCAGGATAAGGTGATTTCAAAACTAAAGGAATACTTTCTATCATTTTCAAGTTTGAAGTTATGTCTTCACCAATTTCTCCATCCCCTCTAGTTACCCCTCTTATAAATTTCCCATTTTCATAAACAAGCGATACAGCCAAGCCATCAAGTTTTAATTCACAAAAATAGTCTAGCTTAAGGTCGGACCTTTTTGAAGATTTAAGGTCCGACCTTTGAAGTAATTTTAAATTTCTTTTCTCCCACGCAAAAAGTTCTTCATCTGAAAAAACATTGCCAATCGAAAACATTTTTATCTCGTGTTTTACTTTCTCAAATTTGTCCAACGGCTTACCACCCACTCTGTTTTCTGGAGCATTTAAATCATCAAATTCTGGGTATTTTTCTATAAGAGATTTAAGTTCTCTATTGAGTGAATCATACACATCGTCTGCAACTACTGGGGAATCTTTTGTATGATAGGCACCTCGCAATCTTGCGATTTCACTTCGCAATTTTTGTACTCGCTTAGACTCGGCAAGGCTGGCTCTTTTTTTAACATCAGACTCTTTCATGTTAGTAATTCAATTCTATTTGTCTCTCTATACTATTTGATCCCTGAACACAAAGACCAGGATCATTTCCTCCATCATTATATCCTTTTGATACAATACAAGTTAATGAATTACATGGGGCTAAGTCCGTTTTATCCACAGTTACTTTGGCACAACCTTTTTCCTCGCTACCTAAACCAGTAAGAACAAACTTCCAATATGATGTGGGACTTTCGTTTGCAGTAAAAGTACCATTATTACATGTTATTGATGGAGAAGTACCAGTTATAAAAACACCTCCAGTTGATTTATCATAAAACAAAGCACATTCAGCCCCAGTATCTGCGGCAAAAAAAGCTTCATTGGTATCTTTAGCCGAAGTGCTAAATTTAATTTCTTTAAGCGAGATATTGGCAACTCCTAATGCTATGGCCAAAAGCATACTTGAAATCATAATTGTGTAAAGTAAAGCAAAACCTTTATTCCGCTGAAGTTTCGTAGAAAGAATTTTATTTTTTTTTATTTTTTTAACAATCATTTTTTTATAATTCTGTCCAATTAAATATATTTTCCGAAAAAACAATGGTATGTATTCCGGAACCTTGCGGCCAAATTACAGTTGACAAAACTCTTTTTTCGTCCTGAGTACCATTTACATCAATTATTTGAATTTTCCTTATATAACCAGAGTCCTGGCCTGAACTGTAATTATATTTTCCAGTCGAAGAATCATACAATAAAGTGGGGCAAGAACCTCCACAATCTGTCAGCGATATTTGATCATCAAAATAACATGCTTTTGAAGGATTGTTGGTTATGTCACAAGGCGCCATTTGGCCCATAAAAGCGTTCCAGCCAGCTTGTGAACCACCGGGATGATATAAGACGGAAGTATCTCGCATATTTCTAACATACTCAATTCCTTCTTGAGCTAGATACCCAGCTATCATTTTCTTTTTGGCATAACCAGTATCAGAAATTCCACTACCCAAAACAGACATTGTGGCTATAATAGATAAGGAAAAAATTGAAATAGCAACAAGTGTTTCAACTAACGTGAAGCCCTTATTCTTTTGTTTTAAAGATTTTATCATTTTAGTTTTAAGGCACGACAACATCTATCAACCGCTGTGACACCGAAGTTTGTAATGAAAATGGTGTTTTAATTCCTTTGTAAGTTATCTCTCCAATTAATCTAATTGTCACAAACGGCTGTTGTGTATCCGGTGGTGATTCAGCACCAATCACAAAAAAACTAGAAACTGAATCAATAACAACTTCATCAGGAGTTAGTTGGATAGGAGAACTGGTTAAACCATCTGTTGATTTGTATATTTTCCCATCGCCACCAAAATAGTAAATCCATTGATCAATATCATTAGCCGGATTACCGTCTGTGGGTTCAAATGCAATTACTGTACCACCAGATGTACAACTTAAAGGAGTACTAAAATTAGATAAATTATCACTACAATGATAGTTATACCCCGTTCTCAAATTTTTGGACATATCTTCCATAATAAAACTCAGGTTATCCATTATGGAACGCATGTCCTGGGATTTTCTGTGAACTAAATTGGCATTTAAGAGAGCACCCATGCCAATCATAATAACAACTAAAAAAAGAGAAATAGCAATCATTGTTTCTATGATTGTATACCCATTTTTGTTGTTGTTTTTATTTTGCATTTTATTTTTTATATTACTAGAACCTAGTAACTATAACCTAAAACCTAAAACCTAATTTATCTGAATTCTACCAGAGGAATATACTTCTATTGTAGCGTTAATTAACTCCGGAGAAGAAACAGTAATCTTTACATACTCAGTATTATCACATAACGCTCCTCCACTTGAATCAAGAATTATAGCTTTAGAATCTGGACGTCTAAAAACAATGTTTAAATTAGTAACTGTTGAGCAGTTTACTCCTACAACTTCTAATCCCGATATAATATTGTTTTTAGTGATAAAAGATCTATCTAAAATAGAATCAGTAGGAGAAGAATCATAAAAATTATTATCAAAATTCGCGAAATAAATAAAACGTGCATTATCAGCTAAGTCAAAATAAATACCGTAAGATGGTTTCCAGTCAACACAATCTCCAGGCGCGTCAATACAGATTTGAGGCAATTTCCCAGATAAAGCAGATTTCTGCGCTTCTACAATTTTCAAAGCGATATCATTTGCCAAAACTTTTATGTCTATTTTTGCTTGAAATTCATTATAGTTAAAAAGAACCACAGAAGTCATAACAGAAAAAATGCTTAAAACTACGATAAGCTCTACATAAGTCATGCCAGCATTATAATTACGAATTTTTTTAATCATTTCTTAACTAAAAACCAATCGGAAAAAGACTTAATTCAAAAAGAAATGCAATAAATACACCTAAAACTAGAAACGGAGCAAATGGAATTTCACTTTTCATTCCATACTTTTTTGTAAAAACAATAAGAAGAAATCCTATTATTGCGCCTGACCAAAAAGCCACCACTGCCCCAGAAAGTAATCTGGATAATCCAAGCAACCAACCCAACCCTAATGCAAGTTTTGCATCTCCAAGACCCATCCAAGTACCCTTAGAAACAAGCCATATAAAGGCAAAAGGTAAGGCTAATAATATGCCTGATAAAAACTCCAAAATAGACGGAATATGAGGATAAAATAGATAATTAGTAAAGAAAAATAAACCCAAAAAAGCTACACTACCAAAAACCAAAGAAAGCGTATCGGGAATTATTTTATGCTTAAAATCATAAACTGCGATGACCAAGAGGAGAGAAAACATGACAGCATAATATGCATAAGAAACTGAAAATACAAACGTATTTATATAAAAAACATCCTGAAATTTCAAAAACAATCCTGCAAAAATCAACCCAGACATAAGTTCAACTATTGGATATTGAATTGAAATTTTTGCTTTACAATTTCGACATCTTCCCTTTAATGCAAAAAAACTGATTAGGGGTATAAGTTCATACCAGCAAAGTTTGTTTTGACAAGTCATACACCCACTTCTCCCGCCAAAAGAACGTTCCGTGTTAAATCTAAA
Organism: Candidatus Nomurabacteria bacterium GW2011_GWA1_36_15; assembly: GCA_000991415.1. GTDB lineage: Bacteria > Patescibacteriota > Minisyncoccia > Phycocordibacterales > UBA9973 > UBA9973. The sequence continues at coordinate 13,090 of LBRM01000001.1, forward strand.
GATAACAACATTTAAAAAACTCCCAATAATCAGACCCAGAATGAAAAAAATAATTGTGAGAAAGAAAGTCATAATAATCTTTTTAAATTATTTACAAAAGGTAGCATTAATAGAGTTAGTAATTGTTTCACCACTAACCCAGGCATATGACTTACTTGCTCCTCCACTGTCTACACACCATGAGTCTGGTAAAGTATTTGACGAACCACTTGTCGCGCCGTCACTACTTCTTAAAGTGACAGCAACAGCCCAATTAAGAGAAGAATTATAACAAGCATTATTAGTGCCCCTTTTAAGCGCTTCTGCTATGGCATCAGCTATAATTTTATCTTTTTGAAGCATATTAGTACCAGCTGAAAGATAAGTAGGACAAGGGGTTGTAATAGCAAGAGGAGTACCACCAGTTGGTAAAAATGAATTACCATTATTGGCATAAAAAAGTTCAGACATACCCCTTATGGTATTCAAATTGCTTTTTACGCCTGCGTCTGCACCTTTATTTTTAGAATTACTTAGTGATACTAAAACAATCGAAGTTAATAAACCAATAATGGCAACTACCACTAAAAGTTCAAGTAATGTAAAACCTTTTTTAAACTTGTTCATAATAAAATAAAACTATAATAATATCTTTTAATCTACTAATTATATCAAATATATAAAACAAAAACCACTCTAAGCATAAGCCAAGAGTGGTTTTTTGTATTTTACAACTACAAAGAAATAATTATGATGTAGGACATACTGTATTTGTGCTAAGTGCTGTAGTTACTGATTTAGAAGCACCTGCGCTATCTACACACCAAAAAGTAGTAGCAACAGTTTTAAGAGGCACAGCTACTGCCCAAGCTGAAGGAGTTCCACCAACATTTCCAACTGCATTATTACCTGATGCAGATGCCGCAGCAGTCATCCCTGACCTAAAGGTAGTATCAGCCATAACATTACTTGCACATCCTGTAACTACCCCGGCACTAGTTATACTACAAGCACCTGCTGAGCCATAAGTACCTGCACCTGTGCCATCATAGTATATCTCAGCTTGAGGACGTAGGTTTGCCAAATTTGCCTTGATGGCAGCATCTGAACCTTTTGACCTAGCACTATTCAATGATGCCAAAACTACTGAAGCTAAAATACCAATAATAGCAACCACGACCAAAAGTTCAATCAAAGTAAAACCTTTTTTAAAATTTATTTTCATAATAATAAATTATTTAATAATAATTTCGCCTTTTCGGCGAATCAGCCGACGGGGCTGAAATTTCGACTTACTTTTTAATGACCTTATTATAACATATATATGCAAACATTTATGCAAAAAAGTTATCCACACCTAAATTACTGTATTCCACCTGCCAGATTATAAATCGGCATCAAAACAGAAACCAAAAGGATGCCAACACCCAAGCCTAAAATCACAATCATAACCGGTTCAATCAAACCGACTAAAGTATCAATGGCATCATCCACTTCTCTTTTATAAAAATCAGCCAAAGTCTTTAAAATCTGCCCCAAGGAGCCTGTTTCTTCTCCCACTTTAATCATTTGTATCATGATACCCGGAACTTGGAGCGTGTGTTTTTCAAAAGCAGTGGAAAAAGACAATCCTGATTTTACTCCGTCTGCCACATTTTTTAAAATTTCTTTATAAACCCGGCTACCAACAACTTCAGCCGTAATATCTATGGCCCGAACTATAGGAATACCAGAAGTAAGCATTGTATCCATATTGTCCGCTATTCTAGAAAGGTAAAGTTTTCTATAAAGATTACCCACAACCGGAATAGAGAGACGCATTTTATCAAGACTTATTTTACCTTTCTCTGTCCTGGAAAGTCTCCACAACCATATACCTAAAAGTATTAAGAAAATAATAACAAGAAAACCATAGTGTACAAAAAAGGAAGAGAGTCCAATAACTATTTTTGTATATATTGGCGGTTCTTGCCCTGAATCAAGAATAATAGCTGAAAGTTTTGGAATGACAACGACAAACATAAGTCCCATAACTACAAAAAAAGTGCAAATAACAAATACCGGATAAATAAGCGCATTCCTTGTTTTGGAAGTAAGTGTATATTGACGATTCAAATAATTTGCCAAATGATCAAAAACTTCATTCAGTTTACCAGTTTCTTCTCCCACTTTGACCATATTTATATAAAAATCAGAAAAAACATCGGGGTGTTTTGCCAGAGCGCCCGATATAGAATAACCGGCTTGAAGATCGTCACCTATATCTGTAAGTTTTCTTGATAAAATTTTATTCTCTGCATTGGCAGCCAACATAGTAAAAACTTTCAGGGCAGAAACTTGCGCTTCAAATAAAGTTGAAATTTGACGAGAAAGAATGACTATATCTTTCATTGATACTTTTCCCAAAAAAGAAAAGAACAGGAAAGATTTACTTTTTGATTCGTCAGCAATGGAAATAATAATGAGTCCCCTTCTTTGGAGACCACTTACAGCCATATCGCGATTCGGCGCGTCAATTTCTCCTTCTTTGCTTATTCCTTTGTCGTCTACTACTTTATATTTGAATAACATAAATTATTAAAGAGTTCTTTCAAGACCTTTGGGATTGAGCGAAAATTGAAAAGCATTTTCTATAGTGATTTCTCCCGCACGAACAAGCTCCAAAAGCGAATGATTTAAATCTATCATTCCAGATTTCATTCCTGTTTCTATTACCACATCTATTTCTTGGGTGCGTTTTTCACGAATCAAATTAGAAACAGCGTCATTATTTAATAACAATTCATAAGCAGGAATAAGCCCGCCGGTAATTCTGGGTATAAGTCTTTGAGAAAAAATACCGAGCAAACTGGAAGCAAGCTCTATGCGAATCTGATCTTGCTGGTCACCCGGGAAAGAATCAATAATTCTGTCTATTGTTTGTGAAGCATTATTGGTATGCAGGGTTGAAAGCACAAGATGTCCTGTTTCAGCAGCAGTTACAGCAGTTGAAATCGTTTCGGGATTGCGCATTTCACCCACCATTATCACATTTACATCTTCACGGAAGGCCGATTTGAGAGCAGTATGAAAATCTTTAGTATCAATACCAACTTCACGTTGATTAATCATGGCTTTATTGGGAGTATAAATATATTCAATTGGATCTTCAATGGTTACAATATGGCGTGCCTGTTCGTTGTTGATTAAATTAATCATGGCTGACAAGGTGGTTGACTTGCCTTGCCCCACAGGACCAACTACTAAAAAGAATCCCTGTTTTTTACGGGCTAGTTCCGCAATGATGGGGGGCAGATGAAGTTCTGCAATAGATTTGACTTTTGGTATTAATCGAAAAGCAACACTAATTAAACCTTTTTGAAAAAAAGCATTGCCACGAAGGCGCGCTTCTCCGCGAAAATCGTAAGAAAAATCTATTTCTTGGCTCTCCAAAAATTTATTTAATTTTGTTTTATCCAAAACTTCATTTAAAATACCAATTACATCTTCTTTGGTTAAAATTGGATGTTTCAGGAGAAAAATAAGTTCTCCCGTCACGCGGATAGCGGGAACTTTTCCGACTCCCAAATGCAAATCCGAACCGCCTTCATGAATAACAGTCAAAATAAGTTCTTCAAGTTCTTTTTTATAATCCATAAATTTATGTGGCGTTAAGCTCGTAGTTATTTTTTAACAGCGACTTTTTTTGATAAAATTTCTACCACTTGGCTAATCACTTCTGCAGGAGTAGAACTTGCTTTTACTATATAGCCTGATGCTCCTAAATTATTACCTCGATCAATATCAGACTGCTGACTTTTGTTAGTTAAAATTATTTTCGTAGAACTAGGAGATAAATTATCTTTATTTATTTTTTCCAACATTTCAAAACCGTCCATATCGGGCATAATTATATCCATTAAAATAATATCGGGGTTCAGTTTGTCTTTAAGTTTTTCAATAACTTGCAAACCGCCTGAAGCCGTATAAACTTCAAAATTGTGTTGGCTGAATTTAAACGCGTACATATCCAGAAGAAATGTGTCATCATCCACTATTAAAATTTTTCTTTTATCTCCTTCCATATATTTATTTTTTCTTTTATTTAATTATATTACAAAATAACTCTTAATAATAGTACCTTGTGGACAACTTGTTTGAGTCTGAACGACTTACTCATTCTCGTTAGAAAAATTGAAAACTTCCCTATATGGAATAATACCATCTAAAGCTTTTAACATGGCATCTTCTCTCATCATCAGCATTCCGCTATTGCGGGCCACTTTGTAAATTTCAGAATCAATGGGGTTCTTTAATATTGTTTTTTGCATTTCTTTGTCTACTTTAAACATTTCAAAAATAGCAATGCGACCACGAGTGCCAGAAGGACATTCGGGAGATGATACTGTATCATACATTTCATTTTTAATTTCAATTTCTTTTCTGAATTCAGCCGGCAGATCTTTTATTTCATTCTCAATTTGTAATTTAATACTTGGATCTATAGGCACAAGTTTCCTGGAGGCCGGAAAGGTCATTCTGGCTAAGCGTTGAGCAACAGATAAAATAAGAGTCGGAGCTATAAGATAAGGATCAACTCCCATATCAACCAAACGAGGAACTGCTCCGATAGCATTATTTGTGTGAAGAGTTGATAAAACAAGATGTCCTGTTAAAGCTGCTTGAACAGCCAATTGAGCTGTTTCTTTATCGCGTATTTCTCCAACCATTATTACATCCGGGTCTTGACGAAGGATAGAACGCAAGCCCGAAGCAAAGGTATATCCAATTTCAGGCATCATTTGAGATTGATTGATATCAGGCATATGATATTCTACTGGATCTTCTAAAGATACAATATTGCTTTTTTCTTTATCAAGTTCATTCATCATTGAATATAGAGTGGTAGATTTTCCAGAACCTGTCGGACCAGTAATTAAAATCAGTCCATACGGTTTAGTTATTGCTTCTCGGAGCATTTCAAGATTTCTTTTGGATAATCCTAGTTGATCCAGTGGTTTAACTCCTTTTTCTGCATCCAAAATACGTATTTCTACTTTTTCTCCATAATAAGCGGGCATAGTAGAAACACGAAAATCAATTTTACGTCCATCAAGATTAGTGCTAAAAGACCCATCTTGGGGTTTTCTTTTTTCATCTAAACGCAATTTGGCTAAAATTTTTATACGTGCCACTATTCCATTATAAACATTGGGCGGTAATACTATGGTCGTATGCAGAGAACCGTCTACTCGAAAACGCACTTTTATTTTTTCTCCCGTATTTTCTATGTGGATATCAGAAGCATTACCTTCTATAGCGTTACGCAAAATAACAGCCACAATTTTTATGACTGGAGCATCCTCTACTATTTTTACTTCTTCATTTGATTTTACTTCTTTAATTTCTTTATTTAAATTTTTTGATTCATTTAAACTTTTTGCGTTGGCTACTTCCTCTTGATTCAGTTCATCAAGGGCTTCTTCTACCTGCACTGATATACCCTTGTAAGTTTCCATTATGCTTTTATAATCGCTGACAGAAATGAGAAAAATTTTGAAAGGAATACCTAGTTTAGTTGAGATAAATTGCAGAGCATCAATTGCTTGCGTATTTCCCCCATCTGTAATACCAACTTCCAATACTCCATCTTTAAATTCAATCGGGGCAAAACGATAATTAGTTGCTGCATCTTCTGGAATATATTTTAAGGCATCAAAAGTCATGTCTTGGGTATTTATTTTTTTTGTCGGCATCTGCAAATACTCGCCTTTTATTGCCAGAATTTTTTCTTCTGAAATACCAAATTCAACTAAAGCCTCGTCAAGGTTACCATCGTGCTTTTCTTTAGCAAGATTTTTTATTTCGTCTATTTGGCTTTTTCCGATTACGCCCTTTTTAGCTAATTCTTCTAAAAAACTCATAGTTAATTTGGTTTATTCTCTTCACTTGGAGGAGTCGGGGGTGCTGGAGGCGGAGGTGTTATGGCTGCCTCATAGCCAATTGGGGCAAATGGATTCAGTCTTCCTTGATCTCCTGGAGAAGGAGAGGTAAGTAAAATACTAGAGTCATGTAACTGAACAAAAGCTCCATCGGAAAAAATAGTATCATTCAATTTTATGCTCTTGACACTTAATAGCACAGAAAGAAAATCTCTAGCTATTAAAGAGTTTTGCTGTAAGGTATTCGTATCTGATGACGCTGTATTAGAAGAAGAAATAAAATTTTCTTCTTCTGGAGCCTTCTTAATAAAAAAAATGTAAATTAAAATTAAAGAAGCTGCAATTATTGTAAATATTATTATGTTTTTTATTTTTGAAGCCATTTTAATTTTTTAGCCAATAAGTTTTAATTTTAAAATTGTATTTATAAGCCTCTGGCAATTGCGGATTAAGTCCTATATTCGCATTTGAAGAAAATTGAATTGAAGACATGTCCACTACCCTAAGATTGTTTTCTAAATCTTTCACAAAGTTAATAAAATTATTATAGGTCCCTTGAGTAGAAAATTCCAAATCCCAAACTCCATAATCCTTGCGTGAAAAATCTTCTCCTGTCTGGATGGCCCCTCCTGCTCCTGCTGTTTGCGATATGACATTATCTTTATTTGTTGCATCATACTTTACATCTTTAAGCACCATACCGTAAGGTGATGCTATCTTTTCTATTTCCAGAATCAAGCGGATATTATCGACGCTGTCAGGTAAAAGTTTTTGAAGTCTGGATAAGTCTTCTGGATTAAATGAATTATATTTTTGGGTTAATTTATCTCGTTCGGCTTCAAGAGCCTTAGAATTATCAAGAGCTTCATTATAAGATGTTATCCTTTCTCTTTCTAGAGAGATATTTTTATAAAGCGGATTGGTAAACGTAAAAAACCCTGTTAAGGCAATTCCTATTAAAATGATTGGTAAAATAAATCTAAACATAATCAATTGAATGTCTCTTCACTATCCTGAAGCATGCCGGTATCTTTGTTCGTAGTTTCGAGCATTTTTTTATAATCAACAAAAGTCGGATCGACCGAAAATTCCAAATCAAAAAGAACATTGCCTTTATCATCAAGTAAAAGGTTGGAAAAAACAGGGTCAATCAAATATTTGTTTTTTGCGAAAAGATCCGATTGAAAGGCAACAGATCGATAACCTACTGCAACTCCATTCATTTTTACCTTTATTTTTGCATTTTTACTATCATCAAAATCGTAACTGAATTTAGTATAACTGACAGTCTTCAAAGTAATCGACTGAAGCGCTTCAAAAATGGGAGAAATAGCGATGTGTTTAGACAGTATTTCACTTGAAGCTCGCAAACGTTTATCCAGGACTTGCAGTTGAATTATTTTTGAAGGTTCAAAACGATTTTTGGCTAGATTTAAATCATTTTCCATTTTGGTAATATTTTTTGCCAAAACTTTATCATAAAAATAAAGAGCGCCAGTTGCTATAATTACAGTAAAAAAGATAACAACAGAAACAACGGTCAAAAAACTAATGGGCCGAGAAGCAACTGTCCGCTCCTCAATCATTGGTTTTTTAGGTATAAAAGATGTTTGAAAATTTTGCTCCATTTTACTTATTATATTATCTCACTTATTGCAACTTTCGCAAGGCTAAACCTAAGGCAACTGCAAACTCAGGACCGGTAGTTTCCAAAACTTTTCCTAAAAATTCCGGTGCGCCTACTTTAGAAAAAGGATGTCCTATTTCTATTTCCGCTCGAAAATTATTTGATGCCACCTCCTTTAATCCTTTTAAAAGAGCTCCGCCGCCTGTGAATATTACTTTGCTAATAGTTCTGTTATATTTTTTCTCATATCCTAATAATACATTATCCGTTTCTGAAAAGATATAATCAATATGGATTTTAATGATGTCCGCCAGCCTTTTTTCGGCTGGATTTTCAAAAAGACCAAACTCTTTTTTCATTTCTTCGGCTTTAGGAAAGGAAATATCTAAAGATTTAGAAATGGAAGAAGATATATCAGCCCCTCCGCGATTTATAGTATGGTGATTTTTAACCATGCCAAATTCTACCAGAGAAAGCTTGGTACTTGAGGCGCCAAAATCCATTAAAAGCACCAAGGAAAGTTCGTGCTCAAAATTTGCCCGGATGGAAGAAAAAATCTCAATCTCAAAAAAACCGGCTTCCAAGCTGCATTGAGAAACGATAGAACGATATTTTGAAACTGCATCATTTTGAATCGCCACCACAAGTACCTCTGTTTTTTCTGGTAAAACAGGAGGCAAATCCGGATTATTTACTTCTTCAAAAGAAGATTCTTTTTGGGGCAATATAAAATAATCGAGAGAAACTTCCGTAATAGGCAATGGAATATATTTGCGAGCTTCTGTTGGAACAATTGATGATATTTCACTTTCTTTAACCTGAGTTGGAAGTGAAATGGTAAAAACTAAACTGGACTGCACCGGGATAGAAAAAGCCGAAGAAGTGGTAGTTACACCGGATTGTTTTAAAACCTCTTTTAAGGCTTCCACCACCTTCTCAAGCGGAAGATTGGTAATACGCCCTATATCAGTGTCAGCATAAGAACCAAGCGCTATGGCGCCGTAAGTTTCAAGTACCGCCTTGCCTTTCCTTTTTTTTATTTCAACCACTTTGATAGCAGAAGAACCAATGTCAATGCCAACAGCATTATCACCATCACCGCCTTTCAAAAAATTAAAACTCGAAAAAAAGTTTTTCACCGGGTTATCCATTTCCTTAAATTATGTTTATAATTATACCATATACGCGCCCCGTTAAAAATTCACTAACAGGGGATAATTATAAAATATTAAAATGCTTAAAATTTTTAATGGGGTGAATTTTTTAGATACTATATTAAACGTGATTTTCCCTGTGCACTGTGTCTTATGCGGAAAAGAGGGTTCAGATCTATGCCTAAAGTGTCTTTCAGACTCTCCCCCCGCATTGCGAGAAAGCGCTGATTGGATATTTCCTTTATTTGACTATCGTCATCCACCTATCAAAAAGTCCCTGTGGTTTTTAAAATATAAAAATAAAAAAAGACTGGCCGGTATTTTTGCCGAAGTGATGTACGGCAAAATTATAGAAGAGCTTTCTGAGTTGAGCGTAATGAAAAATTTTCAAAATCCGGTTTTAATCCCTATTCCTCTCTCATTAAAAAGATACCGGGAACGCGGTTATAATCAAGCAGAACTAATTTGTGAAGAATTAGTAAAACTGGATTCAAATAGCAATCTATGCCATGGCGTAGATGTAAAAACAAAAAGAAATTTCTATTTAGAAAAAAATGTTTTAATAAAAATAAAAGAAACCGAACATCAAGTGAACATCAAAGACCGCAGAGATAGATTGAAAAACCTTTCCGATTCTTTCTCTGTAAAAAATCCGGAAATAATAAAAGATAAAAATATAATTTTAATAGACGACGTTCTGACTACCGGAGCAACTTTGACCGAAGCCAAAAAAATCTTAAAATCCTTCGGAGCTAAAAAGGTAATTGCTTTTACTGTGGCGCATTAGAATTCTATTTTTGATATAATAAAAAAATATGAAATATTGCAAAGATTGCGAACCGGCGCAGGAGATACATTGGGTGGCTTATTTATCGGTTGTTTTGGGATATTTGGGACAACCATTTTTTGATTTTATGGAGATGCTCTTTAAAAGTACAGCTGAAGCTATATCATATAGTGCTTCTATCCCCTTTTTAAAACTGATGGTTTTTTTAGGCTTCGGACATTTTTCCAAGCATTCTGACAGCAAAGACACTTTGCGCACAAAATGTTTCTGGGAAGAAGCAGAAAGACGCGGAATAAAAATGGTTGAGTTTCATATGGGTTTGATCCGAGACGCTTTTATCGCAGAATACAAAGGAAAAACTATCACTTTCGATGGTTTGCCTCGCCCGGAATCATTAGAGTCTGATTCGTTGAAATGGATGGATAACAAAGGAATAATGAAAATAAAATTCGAAAAAGAAGGTCTGCCTGTAGCTAAGGGCGGAGTAGCTTTTACAAAAAGAAAAGCATTAAAAATATTCAATGAAATAGCAAAACCAGTTATTACTAAGCCAAATTTAGGTTCGCGTTCTCGTCATACTCTTATACACGTGGACACTCCTGAAAAACTCATTTATGGATTTAAAAAAGCAAAAAAACTTTCTCCCCTGGTAATAATAGAAGAAGAATTACGAGGATATCTTTTCAGAGCAACACTGGTCGGTGGAAAGTTGGTGGGCGTTGTCAGACGCGATCAGCCGGAAGTCGTCGGAGATGGAATCCACACATTAGAAGAATTAATGAACAAAGAAAATGAGAGATTGGAACGAAAGGGTCCAATTTTTCACAAAATTGTCGTTGATCCGGATGCGGAAATAGAATTAAAACGTGAAGGAATCGGAATGAAAGATATTCCAAAGAAAGATAGAGTAATTACATTTTCTCAAAAAACTAGCCGAGGGATTGGAGGCACTACCACGGAAGTAACAGACATGATCCATCCGGAAAATGTAAAAATGTTGGAGAAACTTGGCGCTTATTTGAAAGACCCGCTGGTTGGCGTGGACCTTATAATAGAAAAAATAGAAGAACCATGGTTCAGCGAACAACATTGCGGAATAATTGAATGCAACAGTTTGCCTTTTATAGATTTACATCATTATCCCCTATTCGGAAAACCAAACAATGTCGCCGGAAAACTTTGGAATTTAGTAATGCCTGAAACAAAAATAGATTAATAAAAACATCATGTTTGATTTTTTATTTTTTTTCTTCCATCACAATTTCTGAATCAGGACTATAGGCATCGGGATCCATTTCAAGAGATGAAACATGTATTCCTTTTACTACAAAATCACTTAAAAATTTTAAAAAATCTTCTCTTTTATTTACCTCTCCCTTTTCTTTAAAATGTTCAATCGGATGTGCTTCAGGAGTAAATTCAAAATGTCCACGGATTTCTCCGTCGCTGAAGACTCTCAAATGATATTGATCTTGAAAATCAGTTAATTTCCTCCAACTTAAAACCTGGCCATTATCCGTCCAAGCAATAAAGTGGTTACCGAAACCCCATTTTGAGTGAAGATGCAGTTTAAGTTCTTCTAAAGTTTTACCCGGGGCCAGCCAACCAATGTGGTATTTTTGCCTTTTATTTTCGTGATGGATGATATGATGTTTCAACAAAAATCTTTGAACGGGTAGAAAAAATTCATAGACAAAATGCCAAATTTTTTGTTTAATTTTATCGAAAAAAGTCATATATTTACTATACCATAAATTCTGAATTGACAGAATGGATTTAAAATATATACTTAGGGGATGGAAACAGAAACAAAAGTAGAACTAAATAAATTATCAGTTCCAATGGCTATTATTATAGCTGGTGTATTGGTTGCTGGAGCAGTATATTTTTCTTCTATTAAACCAAAGGATGCAACGCCAGTAAACCAACAGCCAAATACAGGCAATACTAGTTTAGAAAATGTACGAGCTATAAATGAGACAGATCATATCCGCGGAAATATAAATGCACCCATAAAAATAGTGGAGTATTCTGATACTGAATGTCCGTTCTGTAAAAGATTTCACACAACCATGCAACGAGTTATGGATGAATACGGTAAAAATAATAAAGTAGCTTGGATTTATCGTCATTCTCCCATAGACACACTTCATTCAAAAGCTAGAAAAGAAGCTGAAGCAACTGAGTGTGCAAATGAATTAGGTGGTAGTGAAAAATTTTGGGCATATCTTGATCGTATTTATGAAATAACTCCAGCAAATAATGGTCTTGACCCCAAAGAACTTCCAAATATTGCCCTATATGTAGGATTAAACGTCGCAGATTTTAATACTTGTTTAAATAGTGGTAAATATGCACAACGTATCGAAGAAGATTTACAAAATGCTAATGCGACGGGTGGTGGTGGTACTCCATGGAGTATCGTTGTTGCCAAAGATGGCAAAAAATATTCTATAAACGGCGCTCAACCCTATGAAATGGTAAAGCAAACCATCGATTCAGCTCTTAAATAAAAACCATGGATTCTATATTCAATATCGATTTGCCGATTTTAATTAAAACTATCGGTTATCTTGGAGTTTTTTTCATCATATTTGCTGAATCTGGATTATTTTTTGGATTTTTTCTACCGGGTGATACTTTATTGTTTACCGCTGGATTATTAGCCTCTCAAGGTTATTTTAATATTGCTCTACTGGTTTTACTGATTGTCCTGGCAGCTGTTTTAGGTGATCAAATTGGATATTTCTTTGGCAAAAAAGTCGGGCCCAAAATTTTTACTCGCGATGAATCATTTTATTTTAAAAAAAGATATATTACCGATGCTGAAAATTTTTATAAAAAACATGGTAAAAAAACCATCATTCTGGCCCGTTTTATTCCTGTTATCCGTACCTTTGTTCCTATTCTGGCTGGCGTAGGCAAAATGCACTATAAAACTTTTGTTACTTACAACATTATAGGAGGGTTATTATGGGGAGCAGGCATAACTTTATCCGGGTATTTTTTAGGCCAAAAAATTCCAGGTATTGACCGATATTTGATCCCAATTCTATTATTGATTATTTTTGTTCCAATGTTACCGACATTTTTCTCATTCATCTATAATAAAATAAAAAATAATATGCTAAAATGACACTATTATGTATGAGGCAATAAAAAATTTTAATAAACAATTTCTCTACGAACCTGAAATAAAAAATCAGGGAAAACTGGCAAAAAAATCTAGTTTCGTTGTAGTAGGAATGGGTGGGTCTGCTCTTTCTCCTTTAATATTGAAAACATGGAAACCAGAGTTTGATATCACCATATATAGAGATTATGGAATATCTGAAATATCTCAAGAAGAATTAAAAAATAAACTCATTATATTAAGTTCTTATTCCGGCAATTCAGAAGAGGTGGTTAGTGCTTTTGAAAAAGCAAAAAATAAAAATTTAGCTATGGCTGTAATCTCAACCAGTGGTAAATTATTATCCTTAGCTAAAGAAAACAACATTCCATATATAGCACTACCGAATACAGACATCCAACCTCGTTCAGCTCTCGGTTATTCCATCAAAGCATTCTTAAAGCTCATTGGAGAGAAAGATGAGTTAGAAAAAATCAGCCAGTTGGCAACAACCTTAAATCCTGTTGAATACGAAGAAGAAGGGAAAAAATTAGCTAAAAAAATAAAAAATCACATCCCTGTTGTTTACGCTTCAAATCATAATGTATCTCTGGCTTATAATTGGAAAATAAAATTAAATGAAACTGGCAAAATTCCTGCTTTTTATAATGTCTTCCCTGAATTGAATCACAATGAAATGACTGGCTTTGATATAAAAGATGCTACTAAAGAATTGGGTAATAAATTTTATTTTATTATTTTAAAAGATATAGAAGACAATCCAAAAATTTCAAAGAGGATGGAGGTGTTGGAAAAATTATACAAAGAACGTAATTTACGAGTTGAAGCAATAGAACTCAAGGGAAAAGACATTTGGCATAAAATTTTTTCTTCTCTTATTTTAGCCGATTGGGTCGCCTACTATACAGCTCTAGGATATGGATTGGAGCCGGAACAAGTGCCAATGGTGGAAGAATTTAAAAAACTCATTTCAGAATAAAAAACAAACAGCTTGTTACTTTCTAAAAAATGTGCCACAATAACTAGCGACAAATTAGAAAGGATAAAAATGAAGTTCTTTATGATAATTGTGCTCCTTTCTTTTTGGGAGAAAGAAGCTATTGAACAAAAAATTTCAAGAAATAATCTTGAAATAAAAAACTATATCTTTTTGAGTGATTTTTTTGAGCAAGATGCCAAAAAAACTCAAAAATACTGGCATGGGATTGCCAACGGTTTGGAAAAAATGGTTTTTATAGATATAAAAAATCAACAACTGAGTGTTTTGGAATTTGCTGATACTTTCCAGGTGATTTTACAAACAAAAATTTCCAGTGGAAAATTTAAGGGTTCAACTCCTGCGGGTGAGTTTAAAATTCTTAAAAAAAGACTGTTCCGTCCATCGTATCGTCACGGAGGAGTAATGACTCATTGGAATTGTTTGACAAGAGACGAGGCTATTGGAATACATGGTCTTAGAGATATCAGTTATGAAAAAAATCTTGGACGGCCGGCATCTCACGGCTGTATAAGGATAAGCAAAAGTGTTGAAAAAATCTTCTACTCTCTTGCGCCAATCGGCACAAAAGTGTTGATTGAATGAGACTAAAAAAAATGAAACCGGCTTGATTTCCAATCAGACCGGTTTTTTATTTTTTTAACACCCCCAAAAAATAAAAACTGGTGGGGCGAGGCAACAATCTCCCAAAATCTGGATTCGGATAAATTGCGGAAGGTATGGGAGTCGAACCCATAGAGGAGTTTTAAGTTCCTCACGGTTTAGCAAACCGTTGCCTTACCATTCGGCGCAACCTTCCATTTTCGTATTTAAAAATAACTTTATCACTCTATCATATTTTTACAATATTTTCATTTTTCTGTTATACTTTTTTAGTATAAGGAGAGATGGGTGAGTGGTTTAAACCAACAGTTTACTAAACTGTCGTCCCCTTAAAAGGACCGCGAGTTCGAATCTCGCTTTCTCCGCATGGAACTGGCTGACAGATTGGAAACAAAATTTCGGTTAGATGCCAATCAAAAAAAAGCTTTGAATAAACTAGGTCTTTTTTCCGTTCATGACTTACTTTTTCACTTCCCTGCTAGATACAGCGATGTAAGTAAAGTAAAACTAATAACAGAATTAACTCCCGGAGAAACAGCCACGGTTTTTGGAAAAATCTCAAAATTAAAAACTAGAAAAGGTTTTCGCTCTAAAATTCCAATGGCCGAAGGAGAAATTGAAGATTCTTCTGGAAAAATAAAAATTATTTGGTTCAATCAAGCTTATTTAGCTAAAATGATTCACTCCGGTGAGAATGTAAAATTAACTGGACATGTAACTAAGGGTAAATATGGTTTATATCTGGCTAATCCAGAATTTGAAAGAACTCCAGATATATCAATAGACGCTCACAACACTTTGTTTTCTGCCAAAAACGAAAAAGAAAGCGGCAAAGGATTTTCTTACCCTATCTATCACGAAACAAGAGGCATAACTTCCAAATGGTTTTATCATGCTATAGAAAAAATATTAAGAGAAAAAACTTTGGATAACATAGAAGACTACATTCCAGAAGATATTTTAAAAAAATATAAGTTGCCAACCCTGAAAACATCTTTAATTTGGATCCATAAACCCAAAAACATGCGTGATGCGGAATCCGCCCGGAAAAGATTCGCTTTTGAAGAAGTTTTTTGTATTCAGTTGGAACGTCAGCACGACAAATTTGAATATAGGAAAAATAAATCTTTTCAAATAAAAGCGGACGAGAAGGACAAAGAAGAATTTGTAAAACGTTTCCCTTTCACTCCAACTAATTCTCAAAAAAAATCAGTCCAAACTATTTTAGAAGATATGGGTAAAAGTTTTCCAATGTCCAGACTCTTGGAAGGCGATGTCGGGAGTGGAAAAACTGCAGTGGCGGCTACGGCCTCATATATGGTAGTAAAACAAAGACCAAATGGACAGGGTTTTGGTAATTTACAGACAGCTTATATGGCACCTACAGAAATCTTAGCAATTCAGCATTTTGAATCTTTTATACAGTATTTTAAGCACTTACCAATGAACATCGGACTTATTACCGGTTCTGGTTGTCGCAAATTCCCCTCTAAAGTAAATCCTTCCGGTTGGACTGATATTTCTAGAGCGCAACTTCTAAAATGGACGGCAAACGGGGAAATACCGATTTTAATAGGCACCCACGCTCTTATCCAAAAATCTATCAAATTCAAAAATTTGGCTCTGGTGGTAATAGACGAACAACACCGATTCGGCACAGCTCAAAGGAGGAAATTAGTCAGAAAGGACAATATTGGACCTCATTTACTTTCTATGACAGCTACTCCAATTCCTCGTACTTTAGCCCTTACAATTTACGGAGACCTTGATCTCTCCCTATTAGATGAAATGCCAGCTGGAAGAAAACAAATAATTACAGAAATTATTACACCAAATAAACGAAATGAAACTTATGAAAAAATTAGAGAAGAATTAAAAAATGGTAGACAGCTTTATGTTATTTGTCCAAGAATAGAAGAACCAGACCCAACTAAAGAAATGGCAGTTCAAGCAAAGTCTGCCATAGCAGAAGCTAAACGTTTAAAAAAAGAAGTCTTTAGAGAATACGAGATCGAGGTACTTCATTCAAAAATGAGTAAACAGAAAAAGGAAGCTGTCATGAAAGATTTTACGGAAAATAAAATTCATATATTATGCGCGACTTCGGTAGTGGAAGTGGGAGTAAATGTGCCAAATGCCACAATGATAATTATTGAAGGGGCAGAAAGATTTGGCTTGGCTCAACTTCATCAGCTTCGTGGACGGGTAATTAGAAGTAATCATCAAGCATATTGTTATGTTTTTGCAGACTCTAAATCTCAAAAAACGACAGATAGATTGAAGGCACTAAAAACTGCTAAAAATGGTTTTGAATTAGCGGAATTAGATCTTACTTTGCGTGGCTCTGGGGAACTCGGGGGTACGAAACAGTGGGGTATTTCTGATCTCGGAATGGAAGCCATAAAAAATATAAAAATGGTAGAAGCTGCTCGCACTGAAGCTATCCGTTTAATTTCCGAAGACCCTGAACTTTTGAAATATCCCCTACTAAAAAATAAAGTTCACGAAAAAGCCGGCGAATTTCATTTTGAGTAAAAAGCCTTATTTTTTAAGCCAGAATTGTTTTATTTGTTGGAATTTTTCAATACGTTTGTCTGTTTTTAATATTTCTTTTGGATAAAACTCCAACATAGTATCACAAAGTTCAAGCATCCAAGATTTTCTAGTTAGTTTTTCATTTATTGAAATAAAGTTGGAATTTGCTATTTGTATTTGCCCCCAACCTAAAGCCCCAATTGTAAGACAACCCCAATTCATATTTTCAATAGGTGTAAAATGAACATCTTTAATAACTAAAGCATTATTTAGTACTTCATAAGAAACCAAAAGAAGTGTAAAATAATTACTATCATCCTCATAAAATCTCGATAATCTTTCAACAGAAGTAAGATTAGGCATATTGAATTTAGTATCAAGACGATGAGTTTTTACATCAATTATGTAATAGTTTCCTAATTTATCTTCAAAAGCTAAGTCTGCCATAGCTCGTCTAGCGAAACTTGAATTAAAATTTTTTCCGTCTTCACCAATAAATTTATGAAAGTTATCTTGAAGTAAGTCTTGAATTGCATCACCGACAGCTCTGGGACTATTTACCGTTCTTTCACCTAAAAAGTCTTTTTGGTGATTAAGAAAATCTTTTATTTTTTTCTCAATTGTTTTGTGGTTATTTTTCTGGAAAAAGTTTTGGTTCATAAATATTATTTTTAGATCTAGTACGACCTTTTACAACATTATCTTTTTGTATATTCAAAGAATTTCTTTCCCAAAAAATTCCACCAGAATAACCCTGAATACTTTTTTCAGTATCAGCTAGAATTATTCTCTTTTCAGATAAACAGCAATACTCTTTATTCATTTCAACACCGATGTATTTTCTATTCAATTTTTTAGCTACTACAGAAGTGGTACCTGAACCAAGAAACGGATCAAAAACAACTTCATTTTCATTTGTAGAAGCAAGAATAATCTTTGCTACTAATTTTTCTGGTTTCTGGGTTGGATGATCTGTATTTTCAGGCATAGACCAAAAAGGTATAGTAATATCTGTCCATAGATTCGATGGATATGTTAAACGAAACTTACCTTCTTCATTTTCTGTCCAGTCTTTAGCGACTCCATTTTCTTTATATGGAGCAATTACTTTTTTCTTTATTTTTACGGCTTCAACATTAAAACAGTATTTATTAGAGACAGTTGCAAACCAAATATCTTCTGAACAATTTTTCCAATTACTTAAAGCTCCTCTACCTTTTTCTCGTTCCCAAGTTATTCTATTACGAACCGTTAGATATTTATTAAGTACTGAATAAATACTTGTAGAACTTTTCCAATCACAACAAACATAAACCGAAGCGGTGTTTTTTAAAGTGTGTTTAATGCTTAAAAACCATTTTTCAAATGTTCTTTCATAATCCTTGTCGCTTTTTTCTTTAAATTGATTATTCCCAAAATCTTTATTTAGATTATATGGTGGGTCGATAAACAAAAGATCAACAAAATGTTTTGGTAATTTTTCTGCTACATCTTCAAGCGCACCATAAATAGTTTTATTTAAAAAATTATTAGAACTTGTATCTTTTACCGAAAGTAATCTTTTCTCAAATTTTAAAACTTCTTCCTTAGAAACGAACGTCGTTCGATTATTTTTAGCACGAATTTTATTTTTGGCTGTTTTGTCAGTTCTGCTATCTTTAGCAGACTTAATTATTTTATTTTTCATACAGGGATGGGTTTTGCTGGCTTAAAACATAAAGCTCCTCGCCAGCGATAGTATTACTACTACCCATAGCCTTTCGGCTACGACCCATCCCTGAGTACTCTGACGAGGAGTTTAATATCAAGGATGGGTATTTTTTGCCATGCTCTAAATTGCTTTAAGGTTTAGGCTTTACTATTAAATTTTACTATTAAAGTATAACAGATTTTAGAAAAATAAAAAATCAAAAAAGGGGCAATCTTATTCTTGGATAAAATAAATTTATAATATACTCCTTAAATATTCTATAGATTTTTTCTTTATATCTTCAGTGATATCTGGTTGTACTATGCCATTCTGTCCTGTACTATTAGTTTTATGAGCTAAAGAACCTCTAATATCAAACATTGATATTCCTTCTATCTTATGTTCTTTGAGCCCACTTACCGCATTTTCATCTGCTTTTTGGTATAATTGCAAAAAATAATCTGTGGATGAAACACCAAAAATAACATAATTTATTTCCGCATGAGACGAATTCCCTAAAACACCATTCAGCACTGAACCAATACATGTTGCACCATTACTATCTCTAAAAACATTATATATTTTTTGTCCAACTCCTAATTCTATAAAGTATGGGTCATGAGTAGTTAGAATTACATTAATATTATTTTTTGATATTTCAAATAGTGCATTATATAAACTTCTTTTTAATTTTGGGTGTAAATATATTTCTGGCTCTTCAAAAATAAGAAACAATTCGTTGTTTTGTGTATGAGCTTTTCCTAATTCTTGTAAGATGGCAACAATAATTAGTCTTTGCGTGCCTTGTCCAACTTCTTCTATTTTTAAATCACAACCTGTACCATAACTATCTTTTACAATAGAATTCAATATTTTTTTCGATATTTCATCTTTTATAACTTTTTTTACATCAACCTCATTCAATTTTTTAACTCCTAATTCTAGTTTTATGTTCTCAACATTAAAAGAATCAAAAGTTTTAGATATTTTATTTAAAAAGTCTTCTACATCTTTATAATTTACATCTGGCAATTTATCTAAAGTAATATTTACTAATTTAGAAAAAGCATCTCTCATTGGGTCTTCTTTTGCAGCTGTTTTAAGATGTTCTTGTGCTTGTATTTTTTCCGCAGGTATATAAATAGTTTGTTCTTCAGGTAAGACACTTTTTAAGGCTTTCATAAGATTTGTCTTCCCAGCATTATTTTCACCAGCAAATATTGTGTATTTGCCTAGTTCAAATTTTATTTCTTTCGTAATACTACTATTCTCTTGTGGAGGTATTTTAATATTCATTTTTTTGTCCGCCTGCTACGATTCGAACGTAGGACCCTCTAGGTATAAGCTAGATGCTCTAACCAGCTGAGCTACAGGCGGATAATTAACAACAATAACTATAACAAAATAAGGTTAAAATGCAATTTTTTGTTTATTTAATAAAATATCTTGTATGTACTGTATACCCATCATAACTTCAGAGCAAATAGACCCGTTATCAAGAATAACTGAGCATGTTCCCTGTCCAAAACCATTAGTATAAGTTAAAGAAGATAGTTTAGTTTTTTTAATATAAGGTTTTCTAAATTGTGTAGTAGGGATACCAAGCGTCTTTGACCAAAAATTTATCTGCTTTCTTGTGTTCATATCAGAATATAAATGCAGATGAACTTTCAGTTTTGATTTAGGAACATTAAAAAATTTTAACCAACGGATAAACAAAATAAGCATAGAAGGGTTTGTGTTAGTAAGTCCAATTGAGAATATTTTTGTTTTAGAACCTTCAGCCCAATATAAAAATAATCCCGCAATTAAAAATTCTCTATCAGAAATAACTCCAATCCTTCGTGCAATATTCTGATATGCAACTCTATTTTTTGCATCACGTTTTGCCTTCATCGCATTCCTATATCTTTCAATACGTTGAGGGCTATCAGCACGCAACTCTCTGATTCTCTTTTCTGACAATGGCATATCGTGAAGCCATTCACTTAAAGTACTTTTACTTACTTTAAGCTTTTCTTTAATCTGACTATAACTCATTCCTCTCTTACGCATTTCAAGGGCTTTTTGTTTATCTTTTTTCCTTGCCATAAAAAAATACGAACCATTGGCTAATAATTACAAATAATTATACACCTGTTCGTATTTCTATACAAGCTTTTAACTTTTTGTTTCTAATTTCGCATCTCCCCTCTTTTTTGGTATTATGCCATGAGCAGTGATTAATTTATCATACTCATCTTGCTCTAGAGTTTCAACTTCTATCAGTTTTTTAGCAATAGCATCTAATGCTTTCCTGTGTTCAGTTAAAACTTTCTCGGCTGATTTTATACCGTCATTTATAATCCTTGAAACTTCAGCGTCAACTTTCGTAGAAACTGTTTCGGAATATCCTTCTTCTCTAACTTCACCCCAAGCCAATTTCCCCCCTTCATTTCCTAAAGTAACTGGACCGATTAAATCAGACATCCCCCAACGGGTAACCATAGCGCGGGCTAAATTGGTGGCTACCTGCAAATCACTGGATGGACCGGTAGTAATATCGCCAAAAATCATTTTCTCCGTTACATACCCTCCCAGAGACATAGCAATATCATCTATGAATTCTTTTTTAGATTGTAATCGTCTTTCTTCCAGAGGTAATTTTAAAGTATATCCTCCGGCATTACCACGAGCAATGATAGACACTTTATGCACTGGATCAGCATAAGGAAGCACTGAAGCAACTAGGGCATGTCCTGCTTCATGATAAGCGGTAATTTCTTTTTCTTTTTTGGAAAGCAAATGGCTTTTCCTTTCAGGCCCAAGCATCACTTTTTCAATAGCCCGAATTAAATCGAATTGAAAAACTTTTTTGCGATTTTCTCGAGCTGCCAATATCGCTCCTTCATTCATTAAAGAATATAAATCAGCGCCAGAAAAACCGGGAGTTCGTTCGGCAATCAATTTTAAATTAACATCTTCAGCTAATGGTTTTAATCGCGCATGAATATTTAAAATCTCTTCACGATCTATTCGATCTGGTAAATCAAGCAATACCTTTCTGTCAAAACGTCCTGGACGAATAAGGGCTGGGTCAAGTACGTCTGGCCTATTGGTAGCAGCCATGACAATCACTTTTTCATTGGGTTCAAAGCCATCCATTTCCACTAAAATTTGGTTTAGAGTTTGTTCACGTTCATCATTCCCTCCTCCAAATCCACCCCCGCGAGTCCTGCCTATTGCATCAAGTTCATCCATAAATACGATAGCTGGCGCTGCCTTTTTAGCCATTTTGAATAAGTCACGTACACGAGAGGCACCGACGCCCACGAACATTTCCACGAATTCACTTCCAGATAAGTGAAAAAAGGGCACTACTGCTTCTCCGGCCACTGCTCGCGCTAATAATGTCTTACCTGTGCCTGGAGGGCCAGTTAGAATTACTCCTTTGGGAATGCGAGCTCCAATATCTAAAAACTTTTTCGGGTTTTTCAAAAAATCAACAATTTCTTTTAGTTCTTCTTTGGCCTCTTTACATCCAGCTACGTCTTTAAAAGTTACTTTGTTATTTTTATCATTCGGATCAGTGATACGAGCCTTGGATTGGCCAAAAGTAAACGCTTGCATACCTGCTCCTTTCACTTGGCGTGAAAGATACCAAAAGAAAAATAAAATAAAAATAATCGGCAAAAGGAAGGGTAACAAATTCATCAGCCAATATTTGAAACCGCTTTCATTCTTCACTTCTATATTTGTTGCGTTTAAGGCCTCTGGTTTCACTCCGTAATTAAAAAGGGTTTGGGAAAGAGAAGATTC
Organism: Candidatus Nomurabacteria bacterium GW2011_GWA1_36_15; assembly: GCA_000991415.1. GTDB lineage: Bacteria > Patescibacteriota > Minisyncoccia > Phycocordibacterales > UBA9973 > UBA9973. Next base: position 35,314 of record LBRM01000001.1, read on the forward strand.
CGTTTCTTTTTTAGAAGTTTTTATTTCGTCATTTTTAAAGGTGATCGTTAATTTTTCTCCTTCTACCAAAATATTTTTAACTTCCCCGGCTGAAACACTTTTAGCTAGGTCAGAAAGAGGAATTTCTGAGACACTTTTTGAAGTACCGGATATCATTAAATAAAAAGCGGTGATAGTAATAAAAATCAAAACAGCTCCAAGTATATTGCCAGAAAATTTAGGAATCTCTTGCTTTTTTTTGCCCTTATTTTTTATGTCTTTTTGATTTAAAAAGTTGAAATCCATGATTTGTTATCATAGCACAAAAAAGCCAAAAATTAAAATTATTAAAATATGCTAAGATTAAAACATGGCTAATTATGCCGAAAATAGAAAAGCAAGATTTGATTATGAAATTTTAGGAAAATACGAAGCTGGTATTGAGCTTTTAGGTATGGAAGTTAAATCTATTAGAAATGGAAAAATGTCTTTAGAAAGTGCTTTTGTGATAATCAGAGGAGGAGAAGCTTTTTTAATAAATGTCAATATTCCACCTTATCAACCAAATAATGTACTAAAAGATTATAATCCGCTTCGCAATAGAAAACTTTTGATGACAAAAAAGGAAATAGCAATCTTAGCGGGTAGTGAAAAAAATAAAAGTTTGACAATAGTGCCGATTTCAGTGTACAATAAGGGTAGAAAAATCAAAGTAGAAATTGCTTTGGTTAAGGGTAAGAAAAAACAAGACAAACGTGAAAGCATAAAAAAACGCGAGACAGATCGCGAAATCAGGCGCGAGTATAAAGGACATTGATAAAAAAATATGGGGATGCAAGGCATAGACAGTGGGTCTAATGTAAAGATGCATGTCGAGCATGAACATAATCTCGTTAAAATTTGTTCAAATGTTAATTGCAAAATTAACTTCCAAAGCTAGAGCAATCGCTTCTCCTTACTTCGGTATGGCAGAATTTGCTTTCGCTTCAGTTTCCGCTTCGGCGTAAGCTGATGTCTTTCTCATAGACTTCCGATATATGAGAGTTAGGCATAATATTATCGGGATAGTACCGATGCTTTCCTGACATCGGGACAAAATAAAGGGAATCGATTAAAAAATATTTTGCTCGTTTAATAATTTTTTAATTTAAATCAAAAACGCGTCACACATGTGGATTTCTTTACAAAAACCTTCTGCACGGGGATTCAATTTCCCCCATCTCCACATCGTGGGGATTTGCGACTGCAAATTCCTCAAATAACCTTATGGTTGTTGGTATTTCATTGGTTCGATAACCTTCTTTTAGGCTATATGGTAATTTGGTATCGAAAATGAAGTAAAATAACCTTCTTTGCTCTAGTAAATCCAAATTAACCCATGCTTTATATGGGCTTTTTAGCATTGTAGTTGATTTATCTAAAGCGGTTCGATAAGGAATGGCCATATCGGCTTTGATTTCTAATTTTTCATCCAAACTCTCTATTTCTTTGACAAAGTTTTCAATCTGTTCCTCGTATGTTTGACGAACTCTTTCAGACTTAGCGGATATAGCCATCTTTGTTAGGGCAGATATCTCATTCGATAGTTTATCCTTACGAGTTTTATTTTGTTGATCCAGATTGTTATCTTTTTTTACTTCGTCATCCCACGCCCTATCAAACATTAAAGTTACCAATTCTCCCACTTCTGGCTTAAGATTATTTTTCTTTAGAATTTCTACAAATCCATCTTCAACATCTTTTTTTCTTGCACTCTTGCCATATGCTATGCATCCTTTAGTGTGGCAAATATAGTAAGCCCAGCGAAGGTTTTTCTTTACTTTTGTTGTCCATGCCGCCGTTAGTGGCTTATGGCAGTGAGTACATATTAGAAGATTTCTAAGTGGAAAATCTGAAGATACATCAACCCTAATGCGAACTCCAGAATCTTCTTTTTTCAATCTTTTCTGAATAAGCTCAAATGTTTCAGTAGAAATAATTCCTTTATGTTTACCAAGACGACGTGTTACTCCCCACATTGGATATTCTATGTAACCCATGTAAAATGGATCTTTAAGAATTTGTGTCAACTTATCAATATATTTTTCTGGTGATTGTTTTGTCCAAAACCCCTTCTCTACCAGAAATTTACAAACATCAATTTTTCGGATAAAGATCCCCGTCGAAAAGTTTTCTAATGCTGGCTTTAATACTTCCAATCCTTCTTTTGTGGCAATTGATAACCTACCATGTGTAGGGTCTTTAGGCATTATATAACCTCTTTTTGCACCAAATGACCAATATCCTAGTTCAAGTCGTGCCTTTTGTTTTTGTATAACCTGCCTCCGATTTTGTTCACGTTCTAATTCCGCTTGTCCCGCAAACATGAGCTCTACAAATTTTCCTTCAGCACTTTCATCGAAGTTATAATTCAGACAAAGTAGTTTAACATCACGCATATGGAATTCGGTTTTTAGTTCAAAGTGAAATTTTGCATCACGAGCAAATCTCTTTAAGTCATCAAAAACTACAAGAAATCTTTTATGTGGATTAGCATCAATATGAGCTAATAACTCTCGCATCGCTGGTCTTTTCATAAAATCTCCGCCACCGCTATAGCTATCTGGGAAGGTCTTGTCATAAGGCACGCCTATACGTTCTAATTCTTTGATACAACGACTGTCTTGGCTCATTAATCCAGTCCCGTCTGTTTCTTGTCTTTTACTTGATACACGGGCGTATATAAGCCCAATACGACCTTCATAAGTTTTTTCTTCTTTATTTAGATTTATTTTTCGCGCTTTGCTCATATAGGTTGTTTTTATACTTTTCTATTTCACTTCTAATCACATTTTTACAAAACGATTCGAGAAACTGAAGTCGTGATTTGACCAACTCATCGGGGGATACAAAATCTTTAAGTATCCTTCTATATTCTTCAATCGTAACCATGTTCTATTTTGGTTGCGATACTGTCCCAGTTTTTGCTGATAACTCATATCTTGTTTTAATAAATGCCTCGGTTTTTCCGATAGCAAACTAATTATCACTAACACGTCTATTTTTTGTAATGCGTAATGATTGACGTTTCCCATTTTCGTATTTAGCTAAAATACTTCCATACATTCTATCTTCTCCATTTAGTTTCTGTATTTCTTGAGTCGCAGATCCGATTTTAGTTTCAGATGTTTCTATATCAGTGATTTTGTTTTTGCGGAATTTTATTTTGACTTCATCTTTTTCACCACTTCTTAAGTCAGACAAAACTTCGGTTTCTGTATTTGATAGCCATATCAATGGTCGAGGGGGCATGGGCGTTAGACCTATTTCCTTAACGATGGATTTAAGAGAAATCAAGAGCATGTCGTTTGTCTTAAAATGTTTTTGTTTTGCTATTTCAATTTCTTCCGTACTTCCTATTCCACCAACTCCATTAGCTAATGCTACTATATATGGATCATCATCACTGAAACATGCCCTTGCCACATAATATTCAAAGGCGGGATAAATTTCGTTATGATTTTTATCCCAATCAACTATACTAGCTTTCACTCGAGCAATTTTATCTAAAGAAAAACCATAAGCACGAAATCGCTCAATGGCTTTTAGCCACACCAACTCAACAAAGGTAAATTTACGCCAGCCCATATTACCTTTTAGGCCCTTGGGCAGTAAATTATTTTTGTCCCAGTTATTTATAACTCTATACGGAATTTTTGTATCACCAACTGTGTATTTACGCATATTAAAATTTTCTTGCGTCTTCTTAAAATGTTCTCCAGAGAAGTACTCTTGAATGGCATGACGGAAGACGTTTCCTTTTGGGATTAAGTACTTGTCCGATGGATCGACTTTAACTTTTTTCCTCATTTATGAATTATACATCAATGTATAATTTAAGCAAGTCTATAATGTGGATAACTCTAACGACTGGATCGCATATTTTTGGCTTCAAATTCTTCCAATTTTGTGTTACAATCGGGTTACAAGTTAATAAGTGGCCTAACCCTTAAAAATATTTGAGGTATGGTTGTAAAGCCTGCAACGGAGCAAAAAACCCATCATTGGGGGCTACCGTTGCAGGTCTTACGTCGAAAGATGTATGGATAGCGAAAGCTATCACCCTAGTGGTGGGCTTTTTGCGTTTCATTACTAATTTAGACTAAATAAATTTATATGAAAAAATATCTCGCAATTTTGTTTTTAATAGCATTCACTGTTCCATCAGTTGCCTTGGCTTCTTGGTGGAATCCTTTTAGTTGGTTTAATAACTGGAGTTTTAATAAAAAAGAAGCGATACCACAGGTACAGGTAGAAGTAGAGAAAACTACTCCATCTGCAGACAATTCGGCAATCGTTATTAAAACAGAGCAAGATATTGCTAAACAAGAAACGAAAGAACAAGTAAGAAATAACACTGTTTCGGTTTCACCTGATGTCTTAATTTGCAATGGGAAAGAATGGTCGAAATGTCCTGCTGGACATAACTTTTATTGTCCTGCACAAGGCGATGCACAGTGTGTACCACAACTTTCTGTCTTAACAAATAATCAAGTTAATACTTCCGTAAAGCAAGATCCCCCTCCATCATTAGCACCACAACAGACAAGTCAAGAAACTCAAAAGACTTCGCCATCTAATACTATTTTGTGTAATGGGAAATACTGGACACCTTGTTCGAGTGGACGTGAGCTTATCTGCCCCGCCAACGGTGATGCATATTGCAAGGTTCAATTGACGCAAGTACAACTACAACGTGCTACAAATAATAAAAATAATTTTATTCAGCGTTTTGATATTTTGTTGAAAGACTACCGAGACTTTCGAGATATACAATCAAAGGAGATTGATGCTATGAACCAGATGCTCGTGGAGTTAGGAAAGTATACTGGAGCAATAACGGAGTTGAAAGTTACCCTTACTAAGCAAAGGAGGGAGCGATTGATTAAGAGTTTGAGCTCATTTAATCAGCTTATTACTGCTAGGGAACGAATGAAATCAGATTACCAAAATCTTGATGTTGAAATGTATCTCGAAAATAACTTTGAGGATGCTTTACAAGATGGATCTTCGTTCCTTAATAAAACGAAGACTCAATTCGAGCAAGATAAAGCGGTATATTACGACTATATCTCAAAACAAATTCACATATGAAAAATAAAAAACAGCGTCTCTACTTAGATTACTCCTCTAAAATTAATAGCTTAAGATAACTAAAATGCCAAAATTACTAGGATTCGTTATTGTTGCAGTGATCGCGTACTTTATAGGGTATAGCAGTGGTATTGGCAATCAGTCGCCAAAGTATGGAGATAGCGGTTTCCCAAAAAACTGCAGAGCATTAATATCGGACAACTTGAAAGGCTTTGCAATCGATGAATATACAGCCGAAGAAGCTCTTTATTCAATAGAAAGAAACTGTGGTCCTAATGGCTATATTTGGGACGAACGATAAAAATTAGTGATATGGAGGCCTTATTTATTGCTGTAATCATTTGGATAATATTTTCTCGAATAGTGGATGGAAAATACCCCTGGAATTGAACTGTCTGAAACTTTTATAGGAGGTCAGTATTGTCATTGCAAAAATCCAAAGTCGTGTTAGGTTTACTATATGATCCCCAAACAAAGTACCATTGACGAGATTATTACGAGTGAAAGTGAACTTTTTTATGTTGCAGAAAAAAAGTACGGTGATTATTTTGTAAATTCCTTTAAATTTAATGGTTTATTACAAAACTTCACAGTGTCCGTAGATGCAAGTAGACATGTTTTCGCTGCATTTTTATCGCAAGTAAGAAAACATCTAACATTGGCTTTATTTTCCGCTGTAAGGTTACATCACACACAGGCAATGATGAATCTTAGGCAAGTGCTAGAAGCAGGGGCATTTGCTGCATACGCTATAGCCAACCCTGATAAAGAAAATTTTGTCGAGAAAAGAGAGGATGGGTATCTAGATGCCCCCCAGGGGCTGATAGTACAAAGATACAAATGGTTGGAAGAAAATTACCCAGAAGGTCAAAAACCCATGAAGCAATTTAAGGATATCATAAACCAAACCACTGCACACTCTAACCTTATTTATGCTTATAACAACTTCTATTTTAACGAAGAAACTGGTAAATTTGAGACGCCTTTTTTTGATATTGGAAACGAGCGTCTAGTTAAAACAGATTTATGGCAAATAGGAAATGTTGCTATGGGATTAATGGATTTGTTTTATGGAGTAGATAAAAAAATAGGGTCAATAAAATTTGTTGACAACTTTATTCCTCACCTAAAAAATCTGGAGGTTGAGAATAAGAGGCTAGGTAAAGAAATGAAAACGATTCTTGATGAGAGAATAAAAAAACACACCATTAATAAACCTAAATAATTCAGTACTTACTTCCAATAGTTAAAAGTTTACTTTCTCGTGCAATTTTTCTTTCTTGGTAACTCGCTGGTCTATAGGGTAACTGGCAACATTTTCGGCAGAGAGGAGGCTCAACTTCGGTGTAAAAGTATAGGTATTTAATTCTTCGATTACACCTACTACAGATAAAATAAAAAAGTACCCCTCTGTCTTTACCTAAGTTAGACGGAACATAATCAACTTCCTGAAAATGCCAATAAGGATTGCCTCGTAGGTCATTAACAGATTTGAATTTCGTTTTTTCAGGTATATTCATTAATGCTTTTACACGAAAAGCTTCAAACTCGTTGTTAAATTTTATTTTCTTATTTTCAAGTTGCTCTAGCTCACGCACAAAAGACCTGACATAGTCAAAAATGTCTATTCTGCGAGTAATTTCTGGCTTTCCTATGTCTTCGTACCTTGAGTTATACATAATCGCTAATAATCTCTAAGGATCATTGGTTTGTTTTTATAAAATGATAGTATCTACTACTATAATTAACTCAATACTCTACTTGTGCTTCTTATTAAAATTAATGGCTAGGCATTTTCAAGCACCTTTTGAAGATTTGGGCTGGTTTGGTAATAGTCCCAAAATCGAGAAAGGTAGTTTTTTAAGGAGTTCAATGTTTTACCCACTGTGTCCACCACTTCGCCTCACTTGCTACGCTTTGTTCGGCTTCGCGGTGCAGGCACACAAAAACCATTTATGTAATTTATTATTGCGAAGTGGTGTCCCGCATAGCTTTAGCGGCGTGGGACTTTGTTATATAATATATTAATATGTTTTATACTTATATTTTAAGAAGCTCTATTGATGGGACAAAATATATTGGTCATACATCAGACTTGAAAAAAAGATTACAAAATCATAACCAGCATCAATCAAAATACACTTCGACAAAAGCACCATATATTTTAATTTGGTATTGTGCGTTTTTGACTAAAGATAAAGCTATAAATTTTGAGAAATATTTAAAAAGCTCGTCAGGTTTCGCTTTTTCAAACAAAAGATTAATTTAAAAAAATGGCGAAGAGATAAAAAAGTTGCTAGTATAAGGATAATTATGATTTTGGTAAAAAAGATATTGAAATTAAGAGTGCTAATCTTTGTTTTCGCTTTTCTGGCTTTTGCTCCCAGCGCTTTTGCCGAAACCACTGTATCGGGCGTTATAGATACGAATACTACCTGGACATTGGCGAACAGCCCGTATGTCGTGGATAACGATTTGTCGATTGACTCCGCGACTCTAACCATTGAGCCGGGTGTTGTCGTAAAGGTGGCTCCTTTCGCTAGTATTGCGCTAGACCAAGACGGGACCATTTCTGCCATTGGTACACCCACAAATAAAATTTACTTTACCAGTTTGGTAGATGATGAAATAGGCGGAGATACAAATGGTGATGGGAATGCTACTATCCCCGATCTGATAACAGGAGAATATTTCTGGAGTGGAATTTACTCTTACGGGGGTAATTTAGGCATTGTGCTTAGCAACGCTGTGGTTCGATATGCCGAGCGAGGTTTTTCACTTAGAGAAGCAAGTGATGTCCAGATAGCGGATTCAATTTTTGAAAAAAATTTCATAGGCATTGAGGACCAAGGTAAAAATTCGGTGAATATCTCAAATAGTGAAATTATGAATAATAACGCTGGTATTTCTATTTCACAAATAGACAGCGAGCCAAATTCAACTTATGCCGTGAGTGGTCTTTCTATCCATGGAAATAATTACTCCGGAGTAAGCTATTATATTTTACCGCCCTTGGCAAAAAAGAATTCTAATCCATTTATTTGGTTTGCTAATTTATTTAAAACCGAAAAAGCCCTAGCACAAACTATAATTGACTTTACCGTAGATTTTAGAAATACCTGGTGGGGTGATGCGTCTGGACCACAAAGCGTTGATAACCCAACCGGTCTAGGCGATGTGATTGATGACAATGGCTTCCTCAATCCTAAAGTTTTATTTGACCCGTGGCTTACGACGGATCCGTTTATAATTACACCACCACTTCGTAATCCAGTCTTAATAGTGCCAGGAGTTTTAGGTACAAATATATTCAAAGGAGCGGAAAAATTATGGCTTGACCTTCTTCGTAATTTTACTGACATAAGTGATCAATTCATGGATCCTTTACAGTTTGACAATAGCCTACTCCCACTAGATACAAGTTTAGATTTAGGAAATGTTATAAGTAGAGAAACGGTTAATATCGGATTGGGGAACATTGTGGTATCAGATTATACTTTTAGTTTAATTAAAGAATTTGAAGATCAAGGATACACCCAAGGAGCAACCGCAAACGACAATCTATTCCTCTTCCCCTATGATTGGCGATACGGAGTAAGTGTAAACAATATCAACGAGTTAAAACAAAAAATTCAAGATATTAAAACTCAAACAAGTAGTGACGAAGTTGATGTTGTAGCTCACAGCACTGGCGGTTTGTTGGTTAAAAAATATGTAATGGACAATCCTGTGAATAATTATATCGGCAAAGCGGTTTTTGTTGGGGTGCCAAATACCGGTGCGCCAAAAGCTATCAAAGTTTTATTGCAAGGAGACGGGTTTGGAATTCCATGGCTCGCGGATGGAGAAATGAAAAAAATTTCAAAAAATTTACCCGTTGTATACGATCTTTCACCAAGTCAGGAATATTACAATCAAAAAGGAAGCTATGTAAAAATTATCAATCAAGGCTTTTTTAGTTCTACAACTCAAAATTTAGATTTTAATCAAGCCAATAGCTTCCTTACTACTGACCATCAATTAAATTCTCAAGCGCTCGCCAATGCACAGAGTTTACACACTGCAAACTTTGATAATTTTGATTTGCGAACAGCTGGTGTAGATTTATATAGCATTGCTGGATGTAAAGCGGGTACCATAGGTAAAATCGTAGAACGTAGGGTGCAAACTATTTTAGGGGGCATAAGCACAGGGTATGATCAACCAGAAAGAGTCCCAGGAGATGGCACTGTACCACTTGAAAGTGCCACTAACCTGCCAATTAATTCGGAAAATAAGTATTATGCGCTAGAATCTGATCATGGGAAAATGTTGAGTCAAGATAATATTAGACAACAAATCATGAATATTATTTCTGGCAGCAGTCTTGCTGTTGACAGTTCAAAAATTTCTCAAGATATTTCTGAATGCAAATTAAATGGTAAAGCAATCTCAGTTTTTAGTCCCTTAGATATTGAGATTACAGATCAAGATGGAAATCATGCTGGACTTGTTGCTGGGGGAGTTGAAAATAATATCCCAAATGCAAGTTTTGATATTATGGGTGAGCATAAGTTTGTCTATCTGCCAGATGATGAAGGTCAAACTTATGAAATTGAAGTTAATGGCACTGGGAATGGAACATTTACATTAAAAAATGAAAAAATTACAGATAACCAAATCATTCAAACTGAAGTTTTTAGTGATATTCCGGTTACGACAAATCTAACAGGAAATTTGAATTTGGGAGATTCCTCGACATTGTCTATTGACCAAAATGGCGATGGTAACGAAGAAACGATTTTTCCGGACGGCAGTGAGTTGTTCCTAAATCAGCTTCTTGCCCTGATTAAGGAAAAAATTCAATCGCTTAATGCGAAAGATAAACTAAAGCAAAGTCTTCTAAAGAAGATAGGTAATTTGGAGAAAAAAATTGAGAAAAAGAAAGAACAAAATTCAAAAATCCTTACAAAGTTTAAAAATAAAATCACCAAACAAGAAATGAAAGGTAAAATAAACACAACTGATGCTAACAACATTATTGAGTTGCTGGACCTTTTAGAAGCGCAAGCGGAAGACATTGCGCTTGACCCTGCTATTCTCTCACAGCTTAAAATCAAGATACAAACACTTGGTATCAAACAAAATCAAAAAAATGATATGCTCAAGCGTGTTGAAAAACTTGAGAACAAACAAAGGCTCGTTAAAACACTTTCCAATCTGATAGTAAACATTACTAAAAAGGGGCAAAAAGGAAAAATCTCAGCTACAGATGCGCAAGAACTGTTGAATCTTTTGGGGCAGATTGAAAGTGTGATATAATAAACGAGTGTATGTTTCGTGATTTATTAACTAAATTAATTTTTACTGAATAGTTTATGAAAAGGAAATTTATACTTAGTAGTTTTTTGCTCATCTTAACTTACTTAATACCACTTTCTATATTGAGCCAATATCAAAACTCCCCGAACCTTGATTCGGTCCAAAAAATTACTTTTGTTACGCTATTCTTAGGTTCAACTGTCATAATTTACTTAAATTGGAGGAAGGGAGAGAATACTGAATGGCTTCGTTGGACTTTAAAAATTCTTGGTATCTTAGGTTTTATTTACTCAGGAGTTATAATGGCATTATTATTTCTATTTAGGCATGGGATAGGTTTTTAGTTTAAAATGGATAATTCTTCTAGCGAGAATGGTTTTTCCTAGTAAAAATTTAATGGAAGTAAAATCAAGACAACAAATTCTTGAAAGACGAAAAGAAATTGAGCAGGAATTTGTGGACATGCTTAAGAAAACTAAAAGCCCTTTTTCTCTAGAACATATTAAGGATATTATTTTTCACGAGGAAGACAACGACGACATGCAAAAAGTTATTGCTATATTTGATCGTGGTGGAGATGTTTCAGAATTAAGCACTATTCTTGAATTGGTAAGCGATGCTTGGAATTATTTTCCACACAAAGTTATCAATGGTTTATCGCCAGCCGAAAAGCTTTTTGAGTATCAAAACAAGCAGGATAAAAAGAAATAATTTATGAAAAAAGACAAAAAAATTATTATTGAGGTTCGAGCTATTATTTTACACGAAGGAAAATTATTGGAGCGTAGTAATGAGTTTCAAGTTTTGGTGGCACGCGGAGCGTGCGCATTAGTTCATTTGATTTTCGAAATAAGTTCGTGCAAAGGATAGTAATACTCCACATAAATGTTAAAATATAATAATGTCGATAAAACCTGAACTAAATGTTTCGGGATATAGAGGAATCTGGGGACAAACTTTAAATGAAGAAGTAGTTTCAAAATACACTCGAGCTTTTACTCATTTCGCTAAAGAAGATTCTAAAAAAGAAAAACTAACTATTCTAATTGGACGAGATGGACGTGAAAGTGGTCCTGAAATAAAAAAAATAATTATTAAAGAATTAGAAAATTTGGGAGTTGTTGTTATTGATGGTGATATTTTGCCGACACCGACAATCTTATTTGCTGTCCGAAAACATAAATATGATGGTGCTATTATTATTACTGCCTCTCATAATCCAATAGAGTACAATGGCTTAAAATTTGTTAATAATAAAGCACTTTTTACCATCAAAGAGGAAGCAGAAAAAATAAAAAGATATTATGACCATTCCTAACTTCACAAAAGAACACGCTGACCAAATTTTGACCCATATTAATGTAGAAGCGATTCGCGCCAGAAAGTTTAAAATAGCTGTCGATATGATAAACGCTTCTGCTTGCGTAATGGATCCATATCTTTTTGAAAAACTTGGCGTGGAATTGATTCCTTTAAACAACATCCCTAATGGAAAATTTGCTCATAAACCTGAACCTCTTAAAGAAAATCTGAGTGATATTGCCAATCTAGTTAAAAAGTCAAAAGCAGATCTTGGCTTTGTGCATGATCCTGATGCTGACAGACTGGTGATTATAAACGAAAATGGAGAAGTAATTTCAGAGGAATATTCTTTGGCCCTGGGGGTAGAAAATGTCTTATCTAAAAATCCTGGCGAAAAAATCGTGATAAATTTATCTACTTCCCAAATGAGTGCAGATATTGCTAAAAAATACAATAGTGAATATTTCCGTACAAAAATCGGAGAAGGATATGTTGTCGAAGGAATTTTATCTCATAATGCCATTATTGGTGGCGAAGGAAATGGTGGAGTTATATATCCCAAAATTAACACCGTGCGCGATAGTTTTACCAGTTTATCTCTTATTCTTGAACTTCTGGCAGAGAGAAAGCAAACGGTAAATGAATGCATTGCCACCTTACCAAAATATTTTATCAAGAAAGACAAGTGGCCGGCCGCTGGAAAAAATTTGAATGAAATATATTCAAGATTAGAATCTCATTTCAAAGATGCAAAAACAGACAAGCAAGATGGCTTGCGTCTTGATTTTCTTAATAGTTCTTGGATCCATTTAAGACCATCCAATACTGAACCAATTATCAGACTTTTCGGTGAAGCAAAAGATGAAAAATCTATAGAATCATTATTCAATGAAGTTAAGTTGACTTTAGACGGAAAATAAGCTAAGCTATTCTTAGTTTAAAGTATCAATATATCCAATTGCGAGAAAGAATAAACAACCAAATACGAGCAAAAGAACTTCGGGTGATAGATAGTGAAGGTCAAAATCTCGGTGTTTTAAGTATAAAAGAGGCGCTAGAACTGGCCCAAAGCAAGGGTACAGATTTGATTGAGATATCTCCCAATACTAATCCTCCAGTCGGTAAGATAATGGATTTTGGAAAATATCAGTACGAAATAAATAAAAAATTAAAGAAAGCCAAGGCAGGTTCTAAACCAACGGAGACAAAATCAATTCAGATAAAAATAGGCACTGGGGATCATGATTTAGGACTGAAAGCTAAAACCGCTTCAAAATGGTTAAAAGAAGGGCATAGAATCAAAGTTGAACTTTTTCTTGCTGGACGCGCAAAATATATGGATGAAAAATTTCTAAAAGAACGACTAGATCGAGTATTGCATTTGATTACCGAAAATTATAAAGTTTCTGATTCATATAAGAGAAGTCCTAAGGGTTTAATTACAACCATAGAAAAGAAGTAGTTATAAAGTTTATAAAGTAGAAAGTTTATAAAGTAAAATACAAGAATTAAAACATGATGAAAACAAATAAGTCATACACAAAAAGGCTCAAGCTTACAAAAAATGGAAAGGTCATTTCTCGCAGGCCAGGTTTTAACCATTTTAATGCTAAACAATCACGAAAAACACAATTAGCTGGAAAGAAAGGCCGGAGTTTCTTAATAAAAAATAAACCAAAGTCACACTTGCTTCCTTTCAGCTAATTTTATAACTTTAAGAACTTTAAAAACTTTTAACTAATTATTATGACCAGAGTAAAAAAAGGAGTACATGCATTGAAGAGAAGAAGAAGTGTATTAAAACAAACAAAGGGTTTTCGACATGGACGAAGTACTAAAGAACGCCAAGCCAAAGAAGCACTTTTGCATGCGGGAAATTATTCTTTCGCTCACAGGAAAGATAAAAAATCTCACAACAGGAAACTTTGGAATATCAAAATAAACGCTCTCTCTAGAGAACTCGGAATGTCCTATTCAAAATTAATTGGTACCCTAAAAAAGAAAAATATATTACTGGATCGAAAAATTTTAGCTGACTTGGCACAAAATCAACCTTTAATTTTTGCTAAAATTCTAGAAAGTCTCAAATAAAAAAACTATTATTTCTTATGTTCGTCTATCCTATATTTTTTAACGGTAGCAATGACATCTGCTACAAGTTTTTTAGGATTATCTCCACTGACAATTTTATCATTAGGGCGATGGCTTTTGGCAATTATATCTTCTAACTCTTTATCTGTTTCCCAAGATCCTTTTAAAATACCTATGGGTTTATAATCTTCAAAGGCGACAACAAATTCATGAATAGTACCAATACGTCCACATCCACATATAACTGCATCACAAGAACGAGTAAGCAGAAGATCGCGCCCTGGATAACCAAAACCGGTATAAATAATTAAATCCATATAGTCGATAGGAAGTTTATAAGTTTCTACATGTTCCTTTTCCGAAGCGGCTGGAGAAAAACCAATTGATATTCCACCTTCTTCTTTAGCTCCCATAACTGCCCAAAATGGAAAACCAGTGGTTGCCCCTGTCACTAAAACCGCTCCTTGACGAGCTATTTCTCGTCCAAGTTCTTTTGCTATATCTAATGTGTCTGATCCACAATGACTAGTATCAGCCGCACCAGAAACACATATTTTTATTTGGTTGTGCCCATGTTTATAGTAAGGATTCGGTGAAATAATATCCATAAATTTATTCTATCAGAAATAAAGTAAAACGCTATCTCCTTGTGAGGGCGCAGATGCATTAACTCCTAAATTATCTCTAATCTTCTGGACTAGAAACATGGCAGATTTTGGTTCACCCATAACTACAAAAACTTTTTTAATCGTATCTTGCATGTCTTCGACAAAGCCCAACAAACCATTTCCATCTTTGTGTCCAGAATATCCTAAAATGGTCACAATATGTGCCCGCACATTTATATCTTCTCCTGAAATATGTACTTTTTTTACTCCTTCTTGAATTAAACGCCCCATGGTACCGAGAGACTGATATCCAGTAAGTAAAATAGTATTATTGGGATCGGGTAAATAATGTCTTTCATGATGCACTATCCGTCCTCCAGAAGACATTCCTGATCCAGCAATAACTATTTTCGGATTGGCTATGCTATTAATCATTTTCGACTCTTCCGATCGCAAAGTAGAATGGAGCCCTGGGAAATTAAATAAATATTTATCTTTTGATAATACTTTTTGCGCTGTTTCGTTAAAATAACTTTTAAATTGCTTAAAGATTTCAGTCAAACGAATAGCCAATGGAGAATCAAAAAAAATAGGCATTATCGGTATACGATTATTTTCAACTAAATCATTCAGTTCAAATAAAAGTTCTTGTGAACGTTCAAGTGAGAATGTAGGTATGATAAGTGTTCCTTTTCTCTTATAATTATCCTCTATTACTCTCTCTAAAAGATTTCTTCGATCATTTCTGGATTCATGATTTCTGTCTCCATAAACACTTTCCATTATTAAATAATCCACATCTGTAATTCTTTCGGTATCAGGTAATAATGGCGAAGGTGAGTTACCTAAATCACCAGTAAAAAGAATCTTTTTGCCGTTATAAATAAATTCAATCATAGCTGAACCTAAGATATGTCCAGCATTTTTGAAAGACGCTTCTAAGTTCTCAGTAATTTTTATTTTTTCGTGATATTCAAATGAAAGCCATTGTAAAAATGCTTTATTTATATTTTCTTCATTATATATTTTATCTAAATTAAACTGTTTATTTTTAGACAATATACTAGTGGTGTCTAAAAGCATTGGGCCGGTAAGTGCTCGAGTAGGTTTTGTAGAATAAATTTTTCCACGGAAACCTTCTTGGATTAATTTGGGAATTCTGCCAATGTGATCCACATGAGCATGAGTAATAAAAAGAAAATCTATTTCTTTTGAATCATAAGGAAGGGGTGCCCAGTTAGTGTCATCTGCCAATTCTGATCCTTGAGTAAGACCACAATCAACTAAGATTTTTTTGTCATCAATTTCTAAGAGAAAATTCGCGCCTGTCACTGAACCTGCCCCGCCACAAAATGTTATTCTAGCAATGTTCGGCATTTTTTAATTATACCGTATCTCTTTTAATAGACATAATTTGTCTGGAAAAATAGAGTATCGCAAATAATCCACCGGCAAAGTCAAAAAAGATGTCCGAAATGGTATCTAAAATATTAAAAAGATTTTCTGTAGTAGTTTTATTGATTACAATTTCAAATATTTCCCATAGAAAGCCAAATAACAATACCCCAATGATAATTTTCAAAATAGATTTGAAAGAAAATTCTTTAATTTGAAAAAATAAAATAAGAATTAAGCCAAGCCAAAATCCTCCTAAAAAATGCATGGGCATATCTAAATACCATATTGATGAATACCAATAGAATTCCAAAGCCAAATAATTTAATAAAAAGATAAAAAAAATAACAAACACTAAACGTACTAAGAGTTTTTTTGAGTCCATACTGGTATTATACGTCTTTTAAGAAAAAATCTCCGTATTGAATGGAGAATTTTTCTTAGGGTTATTTCCAATGTATTACCATAGCTTATAGCTAAGTGGGTACCAGACACGGAAGGCCAAGGCCAAACATGATCAAAGCTCCCATAAAATAGTGTTCTAGGTAATAACCGGAAATAACCC
>LBRM01000002.1 GCA_000991415.1 Candidatus Nomurabacteria bacterium GW2011_GWA1_36_15
CAAACATTTGTCTAGGTAAAATACCGTATAATTTTTCAACTGTTTTTTCCGCTTCTTCCGCTACTTTTCTTTTTGAAACAACCCTAGAAAAAGCAGCTACTGTTTCTCCTCCGACTATTATATCCAGTCGAGTAACATTTGCTTCGCGCATTTCATCTATTTCATAAGAGATTGAGCCATAACCGGATGAAACACTTTTTAATTCATCAAAAAAATTGCGCATAAGCTCGCGCAGTGACATTTTAACGGATAAAATAGAACGATTGCCTGTTTTGCCGTCGGATAGGTTTCCAAAATTGTCTGTTTCACCTATTTCTGCTTCATGCTCAAAAAGCAACTGCATTATATTACCTATGTATTTTATCGGTGAAATTATTTTTAGTTTTACCCAAGGTTCCAGTACTGTTTGAATATTTCCGTCATCGGGGAAAAAATAGGGAGAATAAATTTTTACTTTTTTACCAGCTTCTCCCGAGCTGGTCGAAGGATTTTTCATTATTATTTCATAAGTGATAGAAGGGGTGGTGATAACCAATTTTAAATTAAATTCTCGTTTCAACCTTTCTGTAATAATTTCCAAATGCAACATTCCTAAAAAACCACAGCGAAAACCGCGTCCAAGAGACCTGGAAGATTCTTCTTCATAAGAAAAAGAGGAATCTGAAAGTTTTAATTTACCCAGGGCTAATTTAAGTTCTAAAAAATCATCGGCATCTTCTGGAAAAACAGACGCCCAAACAACAGGCACGGGTTGCATATAACCAGAGAGAGCAGGTAATGGATTTTTTTCTTTGGTAATGGTATCTCCTACGGAAGCGATACCCGGTCTTTTAATACCCGTGATGATATAACCTGTATCTCCGGCTGAAAGAAAATCACGCGCGGTTTCTTCAGGCGAAAAAGTGCCCACTTCCAGAGAATTAAACTTTTCGCCCGATACTGAAAAAATCAAACTTTCTCCTTTTTTAACTTTACCATCCAATAATCGAATAAAAACTATCACTCCCTTATGATTGGAATATTTGAAATCAAAAACAAGCGCACGCAAAATATTATCTCCGTGGTAATTTTCTTTAGGTGCTGGAACACGTTTTATAATCTCATTTAAAAGATTTTCTACCCCTTCACCCGTACGTCCAGAGGCAAAAAGTATCTCGTCAGGATTACAATTCAGAAGATCTATCACTTCTTTTTTTACTTCATC
Organism: Candidatus Nomurabacteria bacterium GW2011_GWA1_36_15; assembly: GCA_000991415.1. Taxonomy (GTDB): domain Bacteria; phylum Patescibacteriota; class Minisyncoccia; order Phycocordibacterales; family UBA9973; genus UBA9973. The sequence continues at coordinate 1,205 of LBRM01000002.1, forward strand.
TATCCGTGCCAGAGACGAGTCAATTTTGGAAAGCACAGGAATAATCTTAAGCCCTCCCTCACGCGCCATATTAAGCGTAGTAAGCGTTTGAGCCTGTACGCCTTGAGTTGTATCAACTAGTAAAATAGAGCCTTCTACGGCCTTTAAAGCGCGAGAAACCTCATAAGAAAAGTCTATATGCCCGGGAGTATCAATTAAATTTAGTATATATTTATCGGTTCCTAAGGTATATTCCATTCGCACGGGTTGCATTTTGATGGTAATGCCACGTTCCCGTTCAAGATCCATAGAGTCCAATACTTGATCGCGCATTTTGCGTTCCGGAATAGTATGGGTAATTTCCAACATCCGGTCCGCCAAGGTGCTTTTGCCGTGGTCAATATGCGCAATTATAGAAAAGTTTCTGATATGTTTTAAATCCATCCTTTAAATATAACAGAGTTTTAGGAAAATACCATTTTAAAGTTCTTCTTGAGGTGAAACAAGAACTTTGGTGCGCCAGAATTTGGTTTTGAAAGTTTTTATGAGATCTTTCAGCTCTTCGTTTTTCAAAAGATACAATATTAAAATACCAGAGCAAATGCCTAAAATTCCGGAAATAAATCCTTGCAAAAATATTCCCCAGAAAGTGATGGTGCCAAAGATCAGAGAAAAAATATTCAAACTTATATAGGAGACAAGGCCGATAAAAAACGAAGCTCCCAAACTTTGGAAAAAAGTTTTGGTAATGAAGGACTCATGTTCCATAAAATCTTTTCTAACAAAAAACCACTGCAAAATAAAATTCAGAATAGTTCCAACAGAATATGCCAGAGGAAGCATCAATACTTCAGTACCGTTGATGTCCTCAACTTTTAACAAAGATTCTATAAAATAACGGAAGGTCGGGACATTTTCAAAAATATTTAAAAATAAATAAGAAAAAATTATAATCAAAATGGAACAAATTAAGTTGATTGTGAGCGGACGTTTGGTATTGCCTGTGGCATAATAGGCACGAGACAAAAGAGCAACCATGCCCTGAGCCAGAACAGAAATAGAAAAAATCGCCAGAGAGGCCGCCACCAGACGAGTATTTTCCCAAGAAAAAGATCCAGAACCAAGTATCACACGCACGATCTGCGCGCGAAGCACAATAAAAAGAAAGATTACCGGTAGCGACCAAAATACTATCTGCCTGGCAGTAGATTTTAAATGGTTTTTAAATTCATCTTTTTTTTGACCGGAAAAAGATTTGACTAAAGTGGGGAAAGCAGCTACCGCATAAGATACTCCAATAATATTAAGTGGCACTGACTGCAGATTGAATGAAAAATTAAAAATTGAAATCGAGCCACTTGATAGATAGGAAGCAAAGGCAATAATTGAAATAAGGGCAATACTATTAAAGGAAAGACCAAGAGTTCTTGGAAGTGAAATAAGCACTATCTGTTTAATCTCTTTAAAATTAATGGAAATTGCCTCGCCTGTAGGACTACGGCCGAAGGAAAACTTGGGAGTAAATCCACATCCCCAAGAGGCAGATACTTGAATCAAAAAATGCATAAAGGCCCCTAAAACAACGCCCAACACCAAGCCATTTATTCCAAAAATCGGATACAAAAAAATGATGCCGATAATAATACCAAAATTATAAAAAATAGGACTTAAAGAGTAGATAAAAAATTTACGGAAAAGCTGAGTAATAGTGCCAAAAAGGTTAGAAAGACCCATCAAAATGGGAGAAAACAACATTATGCGCGAAAATAAAATAACTTTTGTTTGCATGAATGGCGTAAAACCCGGGGTAACAAAAGATATCAGATAAGGCATAATGAAAAAGGCTACAATAGAAATAATTACCATAACTATAAAAAAGACAGTAAAAACATCATTTAACAATTTGCGCGCTTCATTTGTAACTTTTTCTCCACTCATTTTTTCTACGATGAATGGAATAAGCACAGTAATAGAAGCAAGAGAGGCAATGGAAATAAAAATAAGATCTGGTACACGAAAGGCGGCATAATAGGCATCAAGTTCCGGCGACGGACCAATAAAATGGGCGATGTATCGATCGCGAAAAAGCGCCAGAATTTGAGAAAGGAAAGTAAAACAACCCAAAAGGAGCGCAGCTTGGTTTATATTTACGTATTCCTTGCTGAAAATTCTCAAGATCCTCTGCATTTTTAATTACTTAATTATTGCTGTCCAGTTTTATCGTTATTTGTAGTAGAAGGAGTAGAACTTCCTCCTTTCAAAGAATTAACATATTGAATCAAATCCTGACTATCGGGGGCAAGAGATAAGGCCGTTTCCGCATAAGAAATAGCAACGGTATTATTGCCATCACTTTTTTCTATCTGAGAAATAGTAATGAGCGCTTCTATATAGTCAGGCTTCAAAGAAAGAGCTTCTTTGACAAAGTCTTTGGCTTCTTTGATTTTTCCATCAGCAAAATAGACGCGGGCTGTGGCAAGTTTAATTCCCGGATTCAGCGGATTAAGGGTCGAGGCTGTTTTATATGCTTCAATCGCTTTATCATAAGTACCCTTTACACCAAGTAACCCAACTGTATTATATACAGCCCCTAAGGAATTATAATTCAAATAATTTTCACTATTATATGCTACTGCCAACTGCGCGCCATTTACTGCTTGGTCAAAACTTGTTTGCAAATCGGCTTTATCTGTTTCAGATAAGGCTGAACCCTTAGTAACTATGGAATTAATTTTTGTGAGATATACTTGTGTGTAAGTACGTAAATATAAATCGTTTTGATGCAAAGAAATAGCTTTAGTAATGGAATCTTCAGCCATTGGAATAGTCGAAGCTGAAAGTGTCTTGCCAAAATATGTAACAGAAGCTAGCCTTTCCACATACTTAAATCCTACAGCCGCAGAAATAATCATCAAAATTACAAGAAAAAATATAGAGAAAAAGCTTTTTCTCGGATCATCTAAAAACGACATCGAAATTTCTCCATTGGAACGACCAGCGGAAGATAAACCTATAAATATTCCGGTGAAAGCAAAAGCCAATAAAAACATAACTTCACCTGTAGAATAGAAGAAAGATGAAACAAATAAATAAAGAGAAGCCACAAAAAATACTACCACTTCCCAATTCATATTATTCTTAATGCTAGCAAAAAGAGATTTTGCGCCAATCATTATAAATAAAATGAAAAATGTGAGCCAGGCTAGAATACCCAGAGAGCCAGTAGTAGAGGCAAAAGTTGGTAATAAACCTGAACCAGAGTTAAAAGAAGTGTCCCAAAATTGAGTAGCATTGATAACCTGAGGTTTATGCATCGCCCATACTTCTCCAAATTTATTTGGACCCACGCCTAAGATTGGGTCTTTCATAAGAGCTTTTCCCGTGATTGACATCGTAGCTCCAAAGGAAGGCCTAATCTCAATATTTGATAAATTTAAACTATTCGGCAATAATTCTCCAATAAATTGGCCGGACATAAAAAACAAAAGTGAGACCATAACTACAGCGAAAGAGAAAGCCGGAAAATGTTTCTTCTCACTTCCTTCTTCTTGCTTTCTGCCAAAAGAAAAAGAAATTTTATAAATAAAAATAATTAAAGCAAAGATTCCAAGAATTTCCCAAATCAAGGGGAAATTCACTACTGCGGATAACACAACTGAAAATGCAATCAAAACTCCCAACAACCATTTAATTCCTTTTGGGACCGAAAAAAATTCAACTATAAAAAGAGACATAATAGTAGAAAATCCGGTAAAAAGCCCAAGGGCGTTCCAAGACCCTAAAATATTATCGGTTTTTCCCCCTAAAATTCCTAATGATAATAAATCAGGCATAAACAGGCGCAGACTCTGGAACAAAAATAGAACAGCAGAGGATATGATTATTCCCCAAAAAACTGTTTTTGCATTTTTTATATCTTTTAAAACAATAGAAGAGAGCAGCATCAAAAGAAAAGCTCCCAACATAAAATAAAAAGTACCTACGTCCAGCATTATGCCAAAGAGAGATACTTGTAAAGCTGAAGAAAATAGAGCAGAAATAAGAAATACCAGCAAAACACCAAAAGCAGAAAGTAAAAGCCAGGACTTTGGCAGGTTGATTTTACCATCTGAAAATCGAGCCGCTATCCAAAAAATAATTGAAATAGCCAAGCCCATCACAAAAAGCAAACCTTTAGAAGTTTCAATTGGAATTTGAGTGAATGGCAAAAAGAAAATTGGTAATAGCACAATTACCACAAAAAGCGACCAAAAAGAGATTCTGTCAAAAATATTTGATAACATATTATTTGTTGTTTATTGATAAAAAAACGCTAATAAAGATTTCAATCACTTTATTGATACTTAATATCATACTACAAAATAGTGGTATTTAACAATATCCTAATTAGGGTAGTATGTTAATAACTTTATTTTTAACATAAATTATTTTTTTAGGATGTCCATCTATTAAATACTTTAAAACAGTCTGGTCAGAAAGAGCTTTTTTCTTTACCTCCTCTTCTTCTTCGTTCATTTGAATTATAATTTCAGTCCTAACTTTACCGTTTATTTGCACTGCGATTGTTATTTCCTGATCTTTAACTAAATTTTCGTCCCACTTTGGCCAACTTGAAAGATCAATTAAATTTTTTTCTCCAAGCATTCGCCACAATTCTTCCGTTATATACGGTGCAAATGGAGCTAAAATTTGCAAAAATTTCTTATAATCTTCAATACTTAAGGCCAGACCTTTTTGAGGATTTAAGGTCTGGCCTTTTTCTAAAGCTTTTTCCATCTCAGTTGTTAGTATCATCATAGCAGAAATAGTGGTATTAAAATGCATATTTTCTATATCTTCTGAAACTTTTTTGATTGTTTTATTTAAAATTTTTGAAATAGAAGAATTCTGAACGGTGTGGGTCCCACTCGGTACTCCGGGAAGGGTCAAGCCGGAAGAATTTTTCTGTTTCAAAAATTTATTTCCTATTCTCCAAACTTTTTCAATAAATCTTCTTGAACCAATAATACTTTCCGTATTCCATGCTACAGATTCTTCAAAAGGTCCCATGAACATTTCATAAATACGTAAGGTGTCTGCGCCATAAGTTTTTACAATTTCATCCGGGTTTACAACATTACCGACTGATTTTGACATTTTTACTCCTCCTTCTCCCAAAATCATCCCATGAGAAGTTCTTTTTTGGTAAGGTTCTGCTGTCGGCACCAGTTTTAAATCATATAAAAACTTATGCCAAAAACGCGAATACAACAAATGTAGGGTGGTGTGTTCCATTCCGCCGTTGTACCAATCTACACCACCCTCTTGGGAGCTCGGCTCCCTCTTGGGAGCCGAGCTCCCAAGTAACCAGTACTTCAAATTTTTCATTGAAGCAAATTCTTTACTATTCTTCGGATCTGTGTATCTCAAATAATACCAAGAACTCCCTGCCCAGTTGGGCATAGTGTCTGTTTCCCTTTTTGCCTTGCCTTTGCACTTTGGGCATTTTGTATTTACCCATTTTGAAATTGAAGCTAGGGGAGACTCTCCACTATCTGTCGGTTTATAACTTTTTACTTCCGGCAATTTTACCGGTAAATCTTTTTCCGGCACCGGTATTAGCCCGCATTTTTCACAACTAATTATCGGTATCGGTTCTCCCCAATATCTCTGTCTGGAAAAGACCCAATCTCGCAATTTAAAATGAGTAAATTTTTTTCCAAAATCTTCAAAACCCGCTTTTTTGTAATTTTCTACAATCGGCAGATTATATTTTTCCGCAAATTCCCTATCTCGAGCATCGTCTGCCGGCACACCCATTATAGCCCCGGTACCAACTTCCGCCATAACATACTCTGCCTCCCAAACAGGAATTTCTTCCTTGGTTGCAGGATTGGTGACATAACGGCCAGTAAATTTATCTTTCTCTCCCGCTACCACCACAAAAGTGGCACCAAAAATAGTTTCCGGCCTAGTGGTAAAAATTTCTATATCATCAAATTTAATTGAAACTCCATTCTTTTTTCCTATCCAATTTCTTTGTTGTGTTTTTACCCGTTCCGGATAATCAACTAAATTTAAATCCTTATCAAGTCTGTCAGCATATTTTGTAATAGCCAACATCCATTGTTTTTTTTCTCTTTTTTCTGTTTTACTTCCACAGCGATCGCAAACACCTCCTACAGCCTCTTCATTTGCTAAACCAATTTTACAAGAAGGACACCAATTTATAAAAGATTTTGCTTTATACGCCAGACCTTTTTTAAAAAGCTGTAAAAATATCCACTGGGTCCATTTATAATATTTTGGGTCAGTGGTATTTATTTCTCGAGACCAATCAAAAGAATAACCAAGAGCTTTTAGCTGTCTTCTAAATGTATCGGTATTTTTTTTGGTAACTATAGCCGGTTTCTTGCCAGTTTTAATGGCATAATTTTCGGTCGGAAGACCGAAAGCATCCCAACCGATAGGATATAAAACATTATACCCTTCCATCCTACGTTTACGAGAAATGATATCCATAGCGGTATTGCTACGAATATGGCCTACATGCAATCCTTCGCCGGAAGGATACGGAAATTCGATTAGAGAATAAAATTTTTTTCCAGCTACTCGCCCTGAGCTCGTCGAAGGGTCTTTTGCTTGATAAATTTTTTTCTTTTCCCATTCATTTTGCCACTTTTTTTCAATTTTTTTATGATCGTAATTTTTCATCAAAACTAATTATCTTACATCAGTTTTAGAAAACGGTGGATATATATCTTTATCTATTGTTCGTTCAAAACAAGTTCGTCCAACCTGATGATCCCAAGATTCATTTATTCCCCCGCCTGGATACGGATAAGATATAGTAGCTACATCTTTTTCACCATAAGGCATCATCGGTATAATTCCGCCGCCATCATTATATTCTCTCCAACCCTTTGGTATAGGCAAAGCAAAAGTGGCGCAAAGCTCAAATTTTAGTTTATCTTTTGCTAAATATTCGTAGGTATTTCCTTTTTCAAATTCTGGGTCAACAGGCAAAGAATAACCTGTAAGGGGGTTTGGGAGTTCAGTCAAGTTCTCAGGCAATTTTTCTTTCTGTTGCCAATAGTTTATTATCTGATATTGAATACTCAGAAGATCGTTTACTCTTCTATCATCTAGCCGAAGCAATCTTTGTTCAGCGGGGCTACCCATAATTAAAAAGCTACAAATAACGGCTGCCAAAACCAAAACGGCACTAACAGATGAAAAAATCGGACCAGCTTTTATATTGAAACCAAATATTTTGTTATTTAAGAGTTCGAGAATGTAATATTTACCTACTATTATGGCTGTTACTAATGTTACTACAATCTTTAAAATAAACCTGGTAGTTATTTCGCCAGAAATAAAATATCTTATAAGAGAAACCAAGTCCACCATAAGGACTATAGCCGAAAGAAATAGAACAATGTAAATAACCCACTTCCTAATAATTTCATCTATCTGTCCCATTCCCTGCTTCGAAAACTTTTTCCAAAAATAAGAAATCAGAACAAAAACTGGAAAGAAAATAATAAGGGTGGCAAGCGCCATGCGAATACTTTCGTATTCGTAAGTAAAATATCCATACTGATAGCTTGCATTCAAAACATCCGGAAAACGTTTATCTAAAGTTTCAAAAACAAGATTAAGAAACGAGGTAACAGAAGTTATTAATGTTATTAAAACCCCCAAAGACAAGAAGAAAAATCCTATATTTAATTTTGGTTTATTTGTTTCCATACCTTTATTATAGCATAAAAAGTCATAAAAATTAAAAGATTTAAAAAGTCGTGGGTCCCCTGTCCTTTTGTCTCCGAGGGCGAAGGCTCAAAAATCTTTTGAATAAAAAATTTCAATTTTGTTTTCCATATTTATATTAAAAATTCTATCACATCTCCATCTTTGACTATATAATCTTTTCCTTCTGTGCGAACCCACCCCTTTTCTTTTGCTTTTACAAAAGAACCTGCTTCTATAAGTTTGTCATAGGCTACTACTTCCGCTCGAATAAATTTGTCTCGAAAATCAGTATGAATTGATTTCCCTGCAATGGGTGCTGTAGCTCCGCGAACAGTAGTCCAAGCACGCGACTCATCTTTGCCGGTGGTAAAAAAAGTAATAAGATTCAATAAATCGTAACTAGCTTTAATGAGATTATCCAATCCTGTACCAAAAATCGGATCCACTTCTATGTATGGACTGGGAAGTTTAGAAATAAAATCTTTTTTTATCTTTTCTGCCACTTCTGAAGTATTTAATACATAAAGGGTCGGCTTTTTAATGCCTCCTTGTGCCAATTCAAAATTTATTACTTCTATGTCAAAAAGTGGGTCAACTTCAGCGTGAACATGAATGATGTTAGGGTCTTCAAAAATTCGCACTACTTCAATTATGGCATCCACTTCGCGAATATGGGAAAGAAATTTATTACCAAGTCCCGCACCCTCACTTGCGCCTTTCACTAAACCTGCAATATCTACAAATTCAACTACCGCTGGGATAGTTTTTTCTGATTTAGACATAGTTGAAAGTTTAAAAAGTCTATCATCCGGCACAGGCACTATTCCTACTGAAGGATCAATGGTACAAAAAGGATAATTTTCCGCCGGCACACCTTTTTTGGTAAGCGCATTAAAAAGCGTCGACTTTCCAACATTTGGTAACCCCACAATTCCGATACTTAACATTTCTTGAATATAGCAAAAAGAATATTAAAAAGAAACATTGTTATTTCATGAATATTTGAATCAATTTTCTTCGATAAAATAATTTTCGTGTCTCTTCAATAAACACAATCGACAACGCGACTGGAACAATTATAAACCAATCAAATAATTCTAGTGGAACTGTATGTAATATTTTTTGCAAGAATGGTGTATACACAGCTGATAATTGCAAAAGAATAACAATAAATGTTGCCCCAAGTAAAAACTTGTTGGAGAAAGGATTTAATTGGAAAATTGATTTTGAGTCAGATCGGCAATTCCACGCATTAAACCATTGAAACACCGCAAGTGTCGTAAGAGAAATAGTCCATGCTTTTTCCATATTTATATCAATATATTTTTGAAAAAGAAAAAGTGTACCGATCATCATAGGAACAGCCATAAAAATCATTCTCTGTAGCATCAATTTATCGATAAGGTATTTTTTGGGTCGCTCAAATTTACCCAACAAAAGTCCTTTTTCTTTTGGTTCCATTGCCAGAGACATATCAAGAAAACCGTCTGTTACAAAATTAAGCCAAATAATTTGAGCGGCCAGTATTGGCAACGGCATACCAAAAATCAGAGCTCCAGTTATCGTTAATACTTCACCGATACTGGTTGAAAAAAGATATAAAATAACTTTCTTTATGGTTTTATAAATACTTCTTCCTTCTTCAACAGCAGACACAATACTGCCAAAATTATCATCAAGAAGAACGATATCAGCTGCTTCTTTTGCTACCTCAGTGCCAATATTTCCCATGGCCACACCAATATCAGCGGCTACAAGTGATGGTGCATCATTAACCCCATCACCAGTCATTGCAATAATTTCTCCACGTTTTTTGAATGCTTTAATAATTTCTAATTTATGCTCAGGTGTCACTCTGGCAAATACAGTCGTACGAGATAACTTATCTGAAAGTTCATAATAGTTCATTGCATCAATTTCACTCCCAGTTAGTATCTCATCGCCATCATGATATATGTCTGCTTCACGAGCAATTGCCATCGCAGTAATCTTGTGGTCACCTGTAATCATAACAACTCTAATACCCGCTTCTTGAGCTCGATCCATTGCATCTTTAACTTCAGGACGCAATACATCTTTCATCCCTAAAAAACCAACAAAAGTTAGATTCGAAATTGATTGAGAATCAGTTATATTTTTAGCATTTTCTTGGATACCAATAGCAACGACACGTTGTCCTAATAGGGACATATTTATTAAAACTTCTTCTAATTTTTTCCTATCTTCTTCTGATATAAAACGAGTATCTTCCACACCTATTATATTTTTTGAAAGCCCAATAATAATTTCTGGTGCACCAATTACTGTTAGGAAATTTTTGTTTTCAACTGAATTAATGACCGCACGATATTTGAGTTTATAATCAAATGGCATTTCTTGCACAATTGGCGACTCAACCAGTAAATCTTCTTTATTAAATCCAATTTTTCTTGAAAAGACCACCATTGCCGCTTCTGTCGGATCGCCAGCTATAGACCAACGTTTTCCAGTATCAGAAAATAAAAGTCGAGCACTGACACATAGAGCAACAACCTTGCCAACTCTAAGCAACTCCGGATGATTGACTGCATCTATAACATTGTTTTCAAGCATTACATTTCCCACAGGTTCGTAGCCAACACCACCAACATCAAATAATTTATCTGTCGTCCACACTTGTCGCACGACTAATTCATTTTTTGTAATAGTGCCAGTTTTATCAACCGCAATAATCTGTGCTTGGCCAAGGGCTTCGACGGCTTGAAGTTTTTTTACTAAAGCATTGCGTTTAGACATTCGCCAGACCCCTGTTGCCAACACTAGCGTTATTACGATAGGTAACCCCTCTGGGATTATAGATACTGAAAGCGATACTATGACAGTAAACATGGTCCGTATTGATTCACCAGTTGCTATACCGATACTAAACAGCACTACACAAATTATTCCCACAGTAATAATAATTGCTCGAGATAAATATCGGATATTTGTTTTTAAGGGAATTTCAGTATCAATAGAGGAAATTTCTTTGGCAATCTTGCCGATAACCGTAGAGGATCCTGTTCCCACAACAACAGCTCTTCCGTTCCCATAAACAATATGTGTGCCTTTAAATAACATATTTCTTTGATCAGCAACAGAGGATTCTTGTTTAAGAATTTCGGCTATTTTATAAACTGGTTCTGATTCTCCTGTAAGTGATGCCTCATCAGCCTTAAGATTTTGCGAAAGAATAACTCGTGCGTCGGCAGATACTTTTTCTCCTTCCTCTAAATTTATAATATCGCCGGGCACTATTTCACGATCTGGAATAATAAATTCTGTACCATCACGCAGTACTGTTGCTTTTGTTTCAACAAACTTTTTGAGAGCATTAAGAGTGTTTTGGGCTTTACCTTCTTGAATCGTCCCAACAATTGCATTAAAGATTAGCACAGCTAAGATAATGTATGCATCTGTTGTCCCTCCAATAATATATGTAATGACGCTTGCTAATAACAATATTAAAATAAGCGGACTATTGAATTGATTAAAGAAAAGACGAATTAGAGAAGTAGGTTTTTTCTCTGGTAAAATATTAAAACCATATTGCTTGATCTTATCTTGAACATCGCTTGGGGTAAGCCCATGTAACGACGTGTGAAGCTTTTCAAATATTTGTTCTTGGGATAACAAATACCACTTTGTTTCCATAATAATTATTATAACCTAAACTCATAAATAGTTCTTGTTGGGGATTACAATAATTTTAGTAATGTAAAATACATGTTATTATTAAAATATAATGCAAAACAAAAACCACGGACTACAAAGGCGCGCATTTTATGCTACACGTTCGCTGTTTAAGTTTTTTTCTTCAGAAAAAGCAGAACCCTTTCCAACGCCAATAAAAAAAACAGGAATAAAGGTTGCATTTATACATAACGAAAAACGTATCCATACAGATATGCATACAGGAGCAGCTCAAATCAATCGTTTTATGGCACAAGCCCTTGGGGCATCGGGTGTACAAGTACGACACTTTTATCCAAGATATCAACTTTCTGATACACCAACACATTTAAGGGGAATAGCAAATATTCTTTTCTTTTATTCAATGCTTGAAAACAAAAAGGATATTTTAAAATATGATGTTATTCAAGGAACCACTTATACTCCACTTCCTTTTCTACCTTTTGATACTCCAGTAGTTTGTCATTTCGGTTCCACGATTCGTGGTTATCTTACTTCTGTGCCACTTACTAAAAAATTACCTGTAGAAGAAAAATTGATTTTTAAAGAATTGGAAAAACTTAGTATTATTCCAGAGCTTGATTTAAAAACACGTCGCCCAATGGAAGACATAGCTGACATAGAGATAATAGCTGGGTCACGCGCAACTGCTTGCATTGCAACATCAGAAAAAGTAAAAGATGAACTAGAAAATATGGGAATACCAAAAGAAAAAATATTTGTCATCCACAATGCAATTGAAGATTATTGGTTTAAGCCACAACGAACTGTTGAAATACAAAAACCACATCTTATATTTCTAGGGAGGCTTGGCAACGATGTGTTTACTTTAAAATTAAAAGGACTTTCTAGGTTAGTCAATTTCTATCGTGCTTTTCCTGAAATTTCAAAAACTACGATATGTATGACCACAAATCGCAAACTTAAAGAATGGTTAAAAGTTTCTTTCCCAAAACATTACATGTATGTAAACTTGCGCAAAGACCTAATTCCAGGTGCTCTTGCGCCTCTTTTTGGGAGTATCCTTTTTATTTCTTCTAGATATGAGGGTTTTTCTTTAAGTTTAGTAGAAGGTATGTCTCAAGGTCTTATTCCGATCTCTTTTTCAGTAGGAGTTGCCCCAGAAATTATACAAAATGGTCAAAATGGATATATTGTTTCAACAGAAAAAGAAGCTGAAATATATGCACGAGAATTACTTAATAATAATGAGAAACGTCTCTCAATGGCCAATGCAGCGAAAAAAACTGCGGAAAAATTTTGTAGTGCAAATATTGCCACGGATTTAATTGCCTTATATCAGAACATTAAAAAAGAAAAAAGGGACAAAAATAAAAATGAAAATAATATTTAGTCTTTTTGTTGCCCAGATAATTTATTCGTCAATTATTTTGAAATCATTCCCGATTGCTTCTGAAACAGATTTTCTATTGCGATTACGGATAAAATAAGCGGTGCTCGTTCCAACTCCCAACAAAGCAAATAAACCAAATATCCCGTATTTTATATTATTTCCCGTATTGACATCGCTTTTTATAGCTCCAGCTAACAAATTATCAACCGGCCCGCCTAGACTCACGCCAGTCGAGACTGGCACATTTATATTTGTATCATTTTCTGATAAATTATAGTCTTTCGTCATAGATATTTTCAGGGGGACAGAATTTTTTGCTGATATCCTAATTGGTTTAGCAAAAGAATAATCAAGCACCGTCTCTCCTTCAGAATTTATTAATTTCAGAGTTTCTTTGTCTAAAATGGAAAAATTAGTGGTTTTAGGAGACACAATTATTTTATTTTTTGACTTAATTATCGTATTCTTCGGAAAAACAAACTTATTTTGATAGCTTATCAGTACCCAGCCGGAAATATCGGCTTCAAAAGGAGCATTGTTGGAAATTTCTATAAAAAAATCTTTGGCATCGCCTATTTTTGATATGACAACTTCCGAGGAAATGACTTTGACTATAATTTTATCAGAACTATCCGGTTCCGCAGAAAGATAACTTTCATAACATTCCAGAGTAACAATATATTCTCCCGGGTAATGGTAAATATGGGAAAATTTTTCCGGAATGGGAAATGTTTTTTCTGTCTCTAAAAAATTTCCGTCTCCGAAATTCAAGAAATATTTACCGCAAGATTTATCGGAAACCGTATTGCTTGCTTTAAATTGAATAGGCAGCCCCACAAAAGCCGGTATCTGAGCGGTAATTTTTGTTTTATTTACCAAGGGAGTTTCTGGTTCTTTAGTTTCAGCTTTTTTACTGCTACCGGAAGAACCGGTGACTGTATCTTCTGTCTGTTCTTCTTCTCCATTATCTTCTGAAACTTGATTCTCTGCCCCGGGTGTAGATGTGGCAGTAATCCAAGATGAACCATCCCATTGCATAGTTTCCTTAGTCTCAGCACTTCCAGCCTGCCAACCTCCTATGGTTCCATCCACCAAATCAACTTCTATCTCACTCGCATTTTTTAATTGCACGAGATCACTTGTATTATTGAGCCCACTTCCACCAAATACTCCCTGTTCGTGACAAATCCCAGAAAGCGGATTCGGAACACTTGGTGTCGTTCGGCAAACAAGAAAATATCCACCCGCGGGAATTGTCTCAGAGAGAGAAAATAAAAGTGTTCCACTGTTTTTATATAATTTCCAATCAACAAGAGATACACTTTCAGACCCAGTATTTTTTAATTCTATCCACTCTTCATATTGGCTCGTTTGTGTACCCATCCAGGCAACTTCATTTATGACCACATCTGCTCGCGCCAAATTAAATGAAAATAAAAAAGCAAACCCTACCAAAACTAAAATTGTTTTTTTAGACATAATCGTTATTTTTATATTTTAAAATAAATGTGTTATGATTATATCATATGAAAAAGATAGATTTTCTTGCAATTGGGGATATTGTGATAGATGCATTTATAAAAATAAAGGACGCTCATGTGCATTGTAAGATAGACACAGAAGCTTGTGAACTTTGTTTGCGGTTTGGAGACAAAGTACCCTATGAATCATTGGACGTAATCCCAGCAGTCGGCAATAGTCCGAACGCTACTGTCTGTGCTGCTAGACTCGGACTAAATACTGCTCTCATGACAACTATGGGAGACGACCAGAACGGAAAAGATTGTCTGGCGGTGTTAGAAAAAGAAAAAATTGATACAACATTTGTAAAAATAGAAAAAAATAAACTAACAAATTATCATTATGTGCTCTGGTATGATATAGACAGAACCATCTTGATTAAACATCAGAAATATAACCGCGAATGGACTGACACTAAAGAATCACAAGAATATCATTCCCCTTCTTGGATTTATTTAAGTTCCATGGGTGAAGATTCATTGCCTTTTCATACTGAAATATCAAATTATCTCAAAAGACACGAAAACGTAAAATTGGCATTTCAGCCCGGGACTTTTCAAATTAAATTTGGTACCGAAAATTTAAAAGAAATTTATGCGCGAACGAATGTTTTCTTTTCTAATTTAGAGGAGGCTCAAAAAATATTAAACACGGAGGATAAGGATATCTTGGTTTTATCAAAAGGCATTCAGGCGTTGGGACCTAAAATGGTTGTAATCAGCGATGGCCCTAAGGGGGCTTATCTTTATAAAGGGGGAGAACTGTGGCACAATCCTATTTATCCAGACATTGCTCCACCAATAGATCGTACCGGGGCGGGAGACGCTTTTTCTTCAACATTTGCGGTGGCTCTTGCTTTAGGCAAATCTCCTCTCGAAGCATTTTCTTGGGGACCTATAAACTCAATGTCTGTGGTTCAATATATTGGAGCGCAAGCAGGACTTCTTACCAAAGAAAAATTAGAAGAATATTTAAAGGTCGCACCAGAAAATTATAAAGTTAAAAAAATAAATCCACACACTTAGATTAAGTATGTGGATTTATTTTTCTTTTCAATACTTTTTCTACCGCAAGTATAATATCAGGTGTCCCCATTTGGTAATGTTCTATCAGTTTATCAGGACTGCCTGATTGACCAAATAAATTTTGAACACCGATAAATTCTATAGGTACAGGATAATTTTGGGCGAGTACTTCAGCCACAGCGCTCCCCATTCCTCCTTTTACCTGATGTTCCTCTACGGTTACTATGGCTCTGCATTCTTTGGCAAGAGCAACGATTGCTTCTATATCTATCGGCATAATAGAAGATAAATTCATTACTTTAGTTTTTATTCCTTTTGTTTCTAATTCTTTAGCCGCAAGCATAGCATGATAGGTAAGACTGCCTGTGACTATGATACCTACTTGCGCTAACCCCACGTCCGGTACCCAATAAATTTCTGCTTTTCCTATTTGCATAGGAGTTTCTTCTGTAGTAATGATGGGAGTTTTTTCACGAGCTAAACGTAGATACGCCGGTTTTCCAGTTTTAGTCAACGCCACAGTCGCTTTTTTCGCTTCTATGGCATCACAAGGAGAAATTATATCCATGTTCGGAATTACTCTCATCAGAGCAATATCTTCAAGCGCTTGATGCGTGCCTCCGTCCGCTCCGACTGAAATACCGGCATGTGAACCTACTATTTTTACGGGCCTGTCATTATAGGCTATGGTTGTTCTGATTTGTTCCCAGTTTCTGCCGGGAGAAAACATGGCATAAGAAGAACAGAAAGGAATTTTGTCCATAGCAGCCATACCTGAAGCCACAGTCACTAAGTTTTGCTCAGCTACTCCCATTTCAATAAATCTCTCTGGAAACTTTTCCTTAAAAAAATGCATTTGGGTGCTTTCGGTTAGGTCAGCGCAAAGAGCCACGACATTTTTGTCTATTTCTCCCGCCAAAAGTAATCCTTGCCCAAAACCTTTTCGGATGGGTACTTGCTCAACATCTTGATTAAATAACTTTGGATTTAATTTTAGTTTGGGATTTAACATAATTAATTTATATGAATTACGAAATTCGTCATAATTTATTTCGTAATTCTTTTAAAGCCATTTCGCCTTCTTCCTTATTTGGTGGTATACCGTGCCATTTATAATCTCTTTCAAACTCTTTTACGCCTTTGCCAGGAATGGTATGCACAATAATCACAGTTGGTTTTTCAAATATTTCTTGAGCTTCTTCCACAGCTTCATTTAAGGCCTTGAAATCATGTCCTCCTACTTCTATCACATGCCAATTAAAAGCTTGCCATTTATCCGCTAATGGTTCTAGGGGCATGATGTGTTCAGTGTAGCCATCTATTTGAATATTATTTCTATCCACCACGGCAATTAAATTTCTCAATTTATTTTTCCCAGCCAGCATTATAGCCTCCCAAGAATTTCCTTCATCCAGTTCTCCATCCGACATAAAACAATAAATAAATCTGTCTTTGTCTTTTTTATCAATTTTGTCAGCCAGAGCCATACCGATTGCTTGTGAAAGTCCTTCACCTAACGGTCCTGAAGAATTTTCAATAAATGGCAAATATTCTCTATGCGGATGCCCTTGCAGGCGAGTACCAAACTTACGCAAAGTTTTCAATTCTTCCACCGGGAAATACCCACTGTGCGCCATAGTGGCATACAGCACTGGACAAATGTGCCCGTTGGAAAGAACCAATCTATCACGTCCTTCCCAAGACGGATTTTGAGGTTTGTGTTTTAAAATGTGAAAATAAAAGAGGGTAAAAACATCAGCCATACCAAGCGGCCCTGCTGTGTGTCCGCTTTCTGCTTCTACCAGCATTTCAATAATACTCTGACGAATATCATTTGCTTTTTTTTGAAATTCTTTGATTTTTTCGTCCGACAGAAAAGCCATTATTTAAATTATAGCACAAGAGAAAAGAAAAAATCCCCTTTAAAGAGGATTTTTTCTTTTCAACACATAAACATTTATTTTGTGTTTAGGGAGCTTGAACCTGTTGTATATAAGTACTCGTACTTGGTGCTACAGTTGGAGCTAAAGTCTGCATTTTTTGAAGAGTAATTTTATCAACTAAACCTGTTGCAGTAAGCCCTTGTTTTGTCTGAAATTGTTTAACTGCATTTGTGGTTATTGGACCATAATATCCAGTTGCTGTTGGATAAGTAAATGATCCTTCTTTCTTAAGAAAATCTTGAATTATTTTCACTCCATCTGTTCCATCTACTGGTTTTGGTCCGTCTGAGCAAATCATACCTTTTCCATTTTCCATATATCTACAACCTATTGTCCCATTATCAACAGTAGGTACTGGTGTTAATATTGTTCTTGATTCTAAAGCATTTACTCTGTTTTCTAAACTTTTTACTTTATCAGAAAGATCTATAACTAAATTAAATACACAAGTAAGCTGATTCCTTAGTGTTTGAATCTCAGTATTTCCGGGTGAAACTGTCATACAACCGCCTGTAAAATAAGAAGACGTATCTGACGTTGTTGTTGAATCTGTTTGAGCAAACAAAACCACTGGTAAACTAATTGCTAATATTTCTACTAACACTAACATACGCATTTTTATCATATTTTTTATTTCACACAGAGCTCCTCTGTGTATTAATATACTAATAATAAAGACCTTTTTCTTTAAACACTGAAAGTATACCCCCCCCCCGAAGTGTTTTCGCAAGAAAGTTATCCACAGAGAAAGTTGTGAGGAAATTGTGAGGAGTTGTGAGGTCTTGCCTAACAACTTTTTATTTTGTAATATATAAATATGTCTATAAGAAAAACTTCGTTTGTACCAGGTGAATATTATCATATATATAATAGAGGGAACAGTAAACAGAAAATTTTCCTTTCTAAAAAAGATTACGAGCGCTTCGTTGCTTTACTTTATGGTATAAATACAAATGAAAGTTTCAACTTTTTTAATTTGGAAAAAGGAGGCGGAATATTTTTGAGAGAAATAGAAAATCCATTGGTATCTATTGGTGCATATTGTCTTATGCCAAACCATTTTCATCTTTTAATTACTCCCCTTTCAGAAGAAGGACTAAGTAAATTTATGCAAAAATTATCTACATCATACGTTATGTATTTTAACGAAACACATAAAAGAACAGGTGGACTTTTTGAAGGAAAATTTAAATCAATTCACATGAAAACTGACAAGCAATTAAAATATCTTTTTTCCTATATCCATCTTAATCCAGTGAAATTTATAAATAGAAAATGGAAAGAAAAAGGTATAAGAAATTTAAAAACAACTTTTGAATTTTTGAACACTTATTTGTATTCTAGTTTTTTGGATTATAGCGGTCAAAATAGAAGAGAAAATTTAATCATAGATCCTAGGGATTTTCCAGATTATTTTTCTTCTAAAGATTCTTTTAAAGAAGAAATTATTGATTGGCTGAGATATAAAGAGAAAAGTTGAGGTTGTGAGGTCTTGCCTAACAACTTCCTAACAACTTTTTACAGTTTCAATCAGCTCTCCAAATCTGGAAATTATTTTTAGCGGGTTGCCTTTTTCTAATCTTTCTCTTTCGTGATAGCCAAAATCAACAGCAATGGTATTTATGCCTACTTTATTAGCTTCTAAAATATCCCCCAAGGTATCTGTAATAAAAACGCATTCTTCTTTTTTAAAATTAAAATCATTTAGAACTTTTTTAAATTTGTGACTTTTAAGTTTGTGTGTTTCAAGACCATACAAAAAAGAGAATAAATTTCCAACTCCATTGGTCTGAAGATAATCTCTAATTCCATACTCATAACACGAAGAAATTATGCCCAAAGTATAATCTTCTGATAGATTCTCCAATGTTTTTCTTACCTCATCTTTTATTTTACGTGTTTTTCTTGTGTTGCTTAAACATTTTAAAAAATCAAACCCGGTATCTCTGCATTTTAATTTTTCTCTTTCTAAATGAATATTACCTTCATATATTTTCTTATGCTCTTCTCTGGTAAGACAAGAAATTTTTTTCCCATTCAACTCAAAACTTAGTTCATAGTTATTATCTATCACTCCGTCGAAATCAAACATGATTAATTTAATCATATATTTCAGCCTAAGTTTTTAAATTCTTCTATTGTCCCAACAATATCATCTGTATTAAAAATGGTTGAACCAATAATGAGTTTCATTGCTCCTGCCTCTATCAGTAGAGGCACGGTTTCAAAATTCACTCCTCCATCAACAGAAATTACAAGATCTGGAAATCTTTCTTTTAATATTTTTATATTTTCTAAAACTTTTTTATTAAACTCTTGTCCCTGAAATCCAACTTTTTCTATACCCATAAATTGCACAAAATCAACATTATTAATTAAAGGAAAAATTTGTTCAAGAGATGTATTTATATTAATAGATATGCCTATTTTCATCATTTCTCTTATATACATATCTATACCTTCAAGAAAATTCTTAAATTCTTTTAAATCACCTACAGCTTCAAGATGAAAAATAATATTTTTCGCTCCCAATTTTGTATAAAGATCAAAATTTTTCACCGCATCTACAACCATAAGATCAAATTCAAAATCAATATCTTCCCAAAAAGGCATTCCTTCTTCCTCATTCAAAATTCTATGAAAATTATAATCTTCGGCTCCCCCTGTAGAAAAGGGCCAGGTTTTAGAGGGCACAAAAATCCCATCACAAATATCTATCTGAACAACAGGAACTATTCCACGTACTAGTGCGATTTTATTTTTTAAATCTTCGTAATTTTTCGGTAATATGGCTGGAATTATTTCAATCATTTTATTAATTATCTGTTCTGTTTTATTGAAGAGATTTACAAAACCTAATCGCCAAATACTCCAACAAGAAAAGCTCCAAATGCTGACCAGAATGCAGTAAGTGCGTTGGCAAGATTACTTGACACACGTTTATTTATTTCTGCGAAGGTGTTCCAGGGGGTATTAGTAGCGTTTGCAGTACTCTTTAAATGTAATACCCAATCGGTTGCTCCTAAAGGTTTGTTGATAGTTATTGTTGATCCTCCCTGGACATTAGAACTATCAGTAAATACTCCTGTTGCAGGATTATAAAGCTTGACAGTAAATGTGCCTGAAGCTTGGGCTAGATTTAATGTTATTTGGGAATCGCTCTTCACATACACAAGATAATAATTATTTGTCTTAGAGAGGACCGAATTGACGCCGGAATTGCTTACAAGATTATGATTAGGGAACATATCCCAGAATGGAGCGCCCGTCTGTTCGATGAATTTAATAAGGTTGCCATAATAGCGGAGAACATCTGTCCTCACGTTATTTATCCAGAAATCTTCTGTGAA
This sequence comes from Candidatus Nomurabacteria bacterium GW2011_GWA1_36_15, assembly GCA_000991415.1. Classification (GTDB taxonomy): domain Bacteria; phylum Patescibacteriota; class Minisyncoccia; order Phycocordibacterales; family UBA9973; genus UBA9973. The sequence continues at coordinate 21,819 of LBRM01000002.1, forward strand.
GCCACCCCATCCAAATGCGCCACCCGTAAAAGAATACCATGCAGCTGCACGCAAATCATTGGATGATGCCGCCATTATCCCCGAACCATCAGGATCCTGCATAAACGGATATCCTAAACCTGACAATTCTCCAACACTGGTTTTAACTTCTGACATTGTATCTGGTGTATGTTTTGTCAATCCATCAGTACTGGATGCTTTTGCGAGACAACCAGATTTTTTATCACAGGAATTTTCAGTAATGGGTATGTCTGTCTTTGATTTTATGTAAGATGCGACTGCATAATTCCATTCAGTGGTTGAGCCTAAAAGCTCATTGCCGATTTCATAAAATACATTGTCATAATTGCCTGTTTCTTGAATGACTTTATCAATAAACTTACGCTGATATTTTCCTACTCCTACATTATTATTGAAATCTGATACACGATAAAATTCTCCCGCTTGATCGGCATACCCATTATTATTTATATCCAAATCACCATAATAAGATTGCTTTTGGTTATCAACATTCCAATATGAATTAACCCACCTATAATCTTCTGAGCCTCCCCTAAAATCAACAGCATCAAATATTGTTATATGGACAATCAATCCTTTTTGCTTTGCGAGATCAAGATAATATTTAAAACCATTCCAGTACACTGTGTCCCATTGGTCTAGATCTGCTTTCCCACTGACATATGCAAAAGCAGCACGACACGTATTAATCTTGTTGATACCCAGACTTATCCTGATATAGTTCAAGCCATAATCCTGACTCTTCTGTATCATGTTGGCATAAGTACTGGTCATATAACCATAAGGTTCAAAATGATCAATTGTCCCATCAGGGTGTACACAAGCCCAATTATAGTATCCCAGCAAGAACATCGGGGTTCCTGAAGCACTCTGAAAATAACGTGGATTATTAGGATATATAGAGATTTTTCCTCCAGCTGCACACGCAGCACAATTCCCTCCACAATCAGTATCAACTTCATTCTGATTCTTTATGCCATCAGAACATGTAGCAGTTACACCAACAAGAACAAAACTACGAGTAGTTTCAATAACATTAACACTATCAAAAACCTTAATGGTAAGATTATATGTCGCACCAACATCCTGTAAACTGATGTTTTGAGTATCAGTATTTATTTTAGTACCAGACATTGTAATAGAACCAGAAGAAACACCAGGAGTTTGAGTAGATTCTTTTATTAAAGCAGATTCAATATTATCTCCCATACGATCAATGTACCAAGAAACAACAAGAGAAGAACTATCTGGATCAGAAATGGTACCTGAAAAATTTAATGTAGAGTTTAAAGAAAAAGAAGTAACATTGGAAGCAGGGGAAGTTATAGAAACAGTAGGAGAAATATTCTGAGATAGAGCACAAATACTTCCATTCCATACAGTACCAGAAACACAATTTGCAGTAATTGTACTTTGTGCTAATAGCTGAGAATTATTGTAAAGATAAAAAGTTTCAGAATTATATTTAACAGCAAATGAAACATTGGTACCTGTATTACCATTAGCTACATTGACATTAGTAGGTTTAGTAACGGTAGAGACAGCTTGAGGATTAGTGGTGGTCCAAGTAAAATTTACATTACAACTACTACTACCAGAAACAATGGTACAAGAAGGGGCTGATGAAGTAAGAGTGCCAGACATTACGGGTTGTGTTTCAACAGTCACCGCGGCTGAATTTGAAGTGCTGCCTCCTACTCCACTACAAGTGAGAGTATAAATCTTAGTGGAAGTTAAACTACCAGTTGATTCAGTGCCTGAAGTTGCTTTAGTTCCTGACCAAGCACCATTGGCAGTACAAGAGGTAGCATTAGTGGCTGACCAAGTGAGAGTGGCAGAATTGTTATACGATACTGAGGTTGAGTTGGTAGAAATAGAAATAGTGGGAGCAGGAGTAGGGGTTGGAGTACTTCCTCCTCCACCACCTCCACCACCACTTTTCTTACTGCCACTACTGGTAGTGAAAGTGGTGGTTTGCACTGTGCCATCACATTTACGACCAGTAACAGCACTAAAGCCTAAAGTTGATGAACAGCCGGTTGGATAAGTGGTAATGGTGCTTCTATTACAAGCTAAACCAGTGAAAGCACTATAACCTGAATTAGAAATACAACCAGCTGGATAGTTTGTCACTACTGGAGTTGGATAATAAGTCATAATACCACTTAAGGAAGCACGAGATTTAGTACCGAATATTCCGTCTGCTACTAGACCTTTAGCTCTTTGATAAGCTTTAACGGCTGTGTCAGTAGCTTTACCAAAATAAGTGGTTTCTAAACCTACTGAACCAGCTCCTATTCTGGATACTATATAACCTTTCTCATTCAAGAATTGTTGCAGATACTTCACTTGAGTATCTTTCATTCCATACCTTAAAGTTTTAGTGATACTACCATCAACCGCTGAGACTGAAGAGACTCCAAGAAACAGCAACATTGTTAGTATTGCAATCTTCAGCCATAATTCTGATTTTGATGTTTTAGGGGTGGGCATTTAGATTATCTATTTTTGCTAAACGACGAACATGTCTCTCGTGTCCACTAAAAGGGGTATTAAGCCAGAGATTGATATCTTCCATCATGTTTTCTTCGGTAAAATATCTAGCGCCAAGAGAAAGAATATTCGAATTATTATGTTGTCTTGACCTGATTATAATATTTGATTCATCATCGACAACGGCTTCTGCTTTTCCATAATCAACTACAGCTCTTACATGAGGAAATTTATTTGCTGCAATCGCTTCCCCTTCTCCGGTCCCACCAAGAATTATACCTCTCACTCCTTCCGGGTTTTTTGAAACTTCTTTTGCAACTGGAATAACAAAATCCGGATAATCATCATCTTCATTATATTCAAAAGCACCCTTGTCAATAACTTCATGTCCTTGAAGTTTTAAAAAAGAAACTAATTTTTCTTTAAGTACATACCCTGCGTGATCTGTACCAATAAAAATTTTCATATCATTTTATGGTTTCCCCTGTTTTAATAATATGTTTTACTAAGGTATATGTATACCCCATTTCGTTATCATACCATCCCAATACTTTTACCAGATTTCCTCCAACCACCCGGGTCATCTTCAGATCTGCAATAGAACCATATTTGTTTCCTAAAATATCGCTTGAAACAAGTTCTTCTTCCGTCGTAGAAAAAATATTTTCCCACTTTTTATCTTTTGAAGCTTTTCTAAAAATTTCATTCACTTCCTCTGCAGTCGTATTTTTCTTTGAAATAAAAGTAATATCAACAATCGATCCGGCTACCACCGGCACTCTCATAGCGATACCATCAAAAAGTCCTTCTAATTTTGTAAATGCCTTCGTTACGGCAATGGCTGCTCCTGTTGAAGAAGGCACAATATTTTGGGCAGCCGCCCGACCTTCACGAAAATTTTTTTTATTTGGACCATCAACAATTGATTGACTAGCAGTATAACCATGGACTGTATTTAAAATTGCTTTTTCTACACCAAGGGTCTCATCTAAAATGGCAATTAAAGGACTACCTGCATTCGTCGTACATGAAGCATTGGAAGTAATATCGCAAGTACCGAATTTTTCTTCATTCACTCCCATTAAAACAGTTTCACCTTTTATTGTTTCATCTGAACTCTTTACGGGAGCTGTGATCACCACCTTTTTGGCACCAGCTAAAATGTGCACGTTTGCTTTAGTATAAGAAGTAAAAAGTCCGGTTGATTCTACCACTACATCAACACTTAAATCTTTCCAAGGAAGCAAAGCGGGGTCTTTTAACGCTAAAACTTTAATTTTTTTATTATCAATTATTAAAACTTCTCCTTCTATTTTTATATCATGATTCCATTTTCCATAAACTGTATCGTGTTTCAGCAAATATGCCATGTTAGCAATATCACCCAGATCATTTACTGCTACTATTTCAATCTCCGGTCGCTCCCAGGCTATTTTCAAAAATGCTCTGCCTATCCTGCCAAAACCATTTATACCAACCCTTATTTTTTTCATAATTTTAATTATACCAAATCATGAAAATAAAAATCTGAGCGTCGTGGGTTCCCTGTCTTTATGACTCCGAGGGCGAAGGCGCAAAAATTTTTGATTTTCATGATTTTACATATAAATTTTAATACATATATTATATCAAAAATAAACGAAAAATGTGCTAATATATTAAAAATGGAGGAAACCAAAGTAAAATTCATACACTTGCACACCCATTCCCATTATTCCCTTTTAGACGGGCTTTCTAAGCTTAAAGATCTAATTGCCCTTGCAAAAAAATTCAAAATGCCTGCTATGGCCATAACAGACCACGGCAATATGTACGGCGCTATTGAGTTTTACAAACTGGCAAGAAAAGAGGGTATCAAACCTATTGTCGGGGTGGAAGCATATATGACTGCGGGTTCTCGTAAAGATAGGGCAGTTGAATCGGAAGGAGGCAAGCGTTACTATCATCTCACTTTGCTTGCAAAAAATTTAGAAGGATATAAAAATCTAATAAAGTTAGTCACTATCTCAAATCTAGAAGGATATTATTATAAACCAAGAATGGACAGAGAGATATTGCAAAAACACAATGAAGGCGTTATAGCCCTTTCGGGCTGTCTGGGCGGAGAACTTTCGCAAAGCATAGTTCGGAATGATTTAACAAAAGCAGAAAAAATCATCCGAGAATATCAAGAAATTTTTGGCAAAGAAAATTATTTCATAGAAATTCAGAATCATCCGTCTGTTGAAAATGACAAACAGGTACGCGAGACCTTGATTAAACTTGCTAAAAAAAACAATATCCCGATTGTGGCGACACAGGATTCTCATTATCCGTGCAGTGAAGACCACGATGCGCATCATACTCTGCTTCAAATAAATACCCAGGGAGATAGCAGAGAAGCATCTAAGTTCGAGTTTTCAGATGATGATTTTTCTCTGATTGATACCCCAAAAGCATTAGAGGTTTTTAAAGATATTCCCGAAGCTGTTACCAATACTCAAAAAATTGCCGATATGTGCAACCTTGAACTGGAGCTCGGTAATTGGGTTTTCCCTGATTTTAAAATTGAGGAGGGAAAAACTTATGATCAGAAATTACGTGAACTTACTTATGCTGGTTTCAAAAAACTGGGCATAAAAGAGACACCAGAAATAAAAGAAAGAATAGAATATGAACTTAAAATTATTTTTAAAAAGGGCTATTCGCCATATTTTTTAGTAGTGGATGATTTGTTGGATTATGCTAAAGACCACGGTATTTTAACCACCATTAGGGGCTCAGTGGCAGGATCTATGGTCACTTATCTTTTAGGTATCACCAATGTAGATCCGCTGGAATACAAACTTCCCTTCGAAAGATTTTTAAATCCATTTCGTCCATCTCCTCCAGATATTGATATGGATTTTGCCGATAACAAACGGGACCAAATGATAGAATACGCCAAACATAAATATGGAGAAGACAAGGTGGCGCAAATTGGAACTTTCGGCACCATGATGGCGCGTGGCGCAGTACGTGATGTTGCCCGTGCCTTGGGCTATCCTTACAATATGGGTGATAGAATTTCTAAAATGATTCCTACGGGGTCCCAAGGCTTGCCGATGACCATAGATCATGCTATGGAGATAGTACCGGAACTAAGAGACGCGTACAGAAGCGAAAAGGATACAAAAAAAATAATAGATTTGGCTCTTAAATTAGAAGGTTGCGTCAGGCATATTTCAGTGCACGCGGCCGGAGTTGTCATTGCTCCCAAGCCTCTCTATGAATATGTGCCTATACAATTCGACCCCAAGGGCGGGAAAATAATTACTCAATATGATATGTATAGTGTGGAAGAAGCAGGACTTTTAAAATTTGATTTTCTCGGCATTAGAAATTTATCCATTTTGGCGGATAGCATAAGTCTAGTAAAAAGATTTTATAATATAAACATAGACATAGAACATATTCCACTTAATGATAAAAAAACTTTCTCACTTTTGGCAAATGGCCAAACTGAAGGATTGTTTCAATTAAATGGGGCCGGTATGACAAGGTTCTTAAAAGAACTTAAACCTACTTCCATTCATGATATTAATGCAATGGTGGCACTTTATCGTCCAGGACCGATGGAATCAATCCCAGAATACATCAAACGCAAACATGATAGAAGTCTGGTGAAATATTTAGACCCGCGAATGAAAAAATTCTTGAGCGAATCATATGGACTTATTGTTTATCAGGATGATCTCCTTTTCTGCGCTATGGAACTTGCTGGATATAACTGGGAAGAAGCAGATAAGTTCCGTAAGGCTGTCGGTAAAAAAATTCCTAGAGAGATGGCGGCGCAAAGAGAAAAATTTACTAAAGGTATTATTGAAAATGGACAAACTCTGGAATTCGCCGAAAAGCTCTGGAAAATTTTTGAACCATTTCAAGCTTATGGTTTTAACAAGGCGCATGCGGCCAGTTATGGCAAGGTTGCTTATCAAACGGCTTACATGAAAGCAAATTATCCTGTTGAATATATGACTGCTATTCTTACGGCTGAATCAGGAGATATAGAAAAAATATCTGAAATAATTAATGAATGTAAAAATATGAATATCCCGGTTCTGCCCCCCAATATCAATGAAAGCTATGGAGGTTTCACCGTGGTTAGAAATGAAGAGAAAAACACCAGTGAAAAAATAAGATTTGGGCTTTACACCATTAAAAATTTAGGTACTGACATTGCGGACGCTATCATTGCTGAAAGAAAAACAAACGGAAAATTTAAATCAATTACCGATTTTCTAGATAGAATCAAGCATAAAAATTTAAATAAGAAATCTATGGAAGCTTTGATTAAATCAGGCAGTATGGACGAATGGAGTGATCGAGGATGTTTTCTTTTTAATCTTGAAGATATGCTTCTATATAACAAAGAGTCTGGAAATAAAAATGAAAATCAAATTTCTCTCTTTGGCGATTTAGAACAACCGGAAACTCCAACTTTGAAACTGAAAAATGCCCCACCTGCCACCCAAGCTGAAAAATTATTGTGGGAAAAAGAATTGTTGGGACTTTATATTTCAGGGCACCCGCTTGATCGTATCCGCGGGAAATTAGAGAACCGAGATATGAATATTAAAAAAATAAAAGAAAAATTGGAAAATGGCGCGCAAATAACGATAGCTGGGATAATAGATACTGCCAGAGTCATTATCACCAAAGGAAATGACCGTATGGCATTCTTAAAAATTTCAGACTTAACTGGTTCCATAGAAGCTGTCGCTTTCCCTAATATATTCAAGGAATCTATTGAGATACTTGTTCCTGAAAAATGCATCGCTTTTTCCGGCAAAGTCTCCCTTCGCAACGGCGAAAAAAGCATCATTATAGAGGCGGTGAAGGAAATCTAAAAAATCTAATTATACAAGCTCATTACTTTCTCTTTTCCTTCTGTAAAGATAATTTCTAATGCTTGTGCTACTTTTTTAGAAAGTTTTTTGAGTTCATCTAGTTCATTTTTTTTGTATTCACCAAGTAAGAAATTCAACACTGCCTTCTCTCCTTTCGGCTTTTTTATTTTACCGGATAGAGTGGCAGGTGAAGTTCCAATTCTGATACGTAAAAACTCTTCGGACTTTAACGCTTTGATTATAGAACCCAACCCATTGTGACCTCCGGAAGATCTATTAAAAGAAATTTTCATTTTCCCTAAGGGTAAATCAATGTCATCATAAATTACCACAAGATTCTTTAAATCTTTTTTGGATTTTATTAATGGTGCAATCACTTTACCAGAATTGTTCATAAATTTGTCCGGTAATACAAACTTAATTTTATCTTTTATATTTAATCTTTTTTCAACTAACCCAACCATAAGCCATCCGGTATTATGTCTGGTGTTTTCATATTCCTGACCGGGATTTCCTAAACCAACTACTAATTTCATGTTTCTATCATAACAGAAAACAATAATTACGAATTGCCAATTATGAATTACAAAACATAATTCTGTTTCGTGTCAAGACTTTTTTGTGTTAAAATACAACGATGGAGGAAGAGAAATCTAACAAACAATCATTTTGGGAACTGGCGCGTTTTGCATTGATGGCAATAGCCATAGTTGTTCCCATACGCATATTTATTGCTCAACCTTTTATAGTTTCAGGTTCTTCTATGGTCCCTACTTTTGAAGACGGACAATATTTAATAATAGATGAAATATCTTACAGATTAAATGATCCAAAGAGAAATGACGTTGTAGTTTTTCGATATCCCAATGATCAGGAAAAGTTTTTTATCAAAAGAATAATAGGACTTCCAAATGAAACAGTAGATATAAAAGGTGATGTAGTCATTATATTCAATACAGAATATCCTTCAGGGTTCATACTTGATCAATCTTACGTAAAAAACACCATAGATAACAATGTTCGTTATGAATTAAAAAACAATGAATATTTTGTAATGGGCGATAATAGATCTGCCAGTTCTGATTCAAGATATTGGGGGGCGGTATCAAAAAAACTTTTAATAGGAAAAGTATTTCTGCGTTTATTGCCAATAAGTAAGATCGACATCTTACCGGGTAGCTATTCATTAAAATAATGAAAAAGACAAAACCACACACAAGATTCAAAAGTACTAAAACTAAGACTAAAAATTTATTCTCTCCAAGGGGAATGAGGGATATTATAAATGAAGAATATTATAGTTTCCAAGGATTTTTTGAGAAAGCACAAGAGGTAGCTGTATATTATGGTTTTAAGCCGATCGAAACTCCAATGCTAGAACATGTGGAAACTTTTACATCAGGTATCGGCAAGGGAACAGATATAGTAGATAAGGAAATGTATACCCTCAAAACTAAAGGCGGAGATCATCTAGCGTTAAAACCAGAACACACAGCAGGCTTAATGCGGTCTTATATTGAAAAAGGAATGCAAAATATGCCTCAACCTGTAATGTTCTACCAGTATGGTCCAGTTTTTCGACATGATAACCCTCAACGCGGACGTTATAGGCAATTTTGGCAATTTGATTTAGATTCTTTAGGAAGTGACAAAAGTATCGTTGACGCTCTGGTAATTAAGGTCGGAATGAGTATTTTAGAAGAAGCGGGAGCGCAAAATATGTCCGTTGATATTAATTCTATCGGCGATAAAGAATGCCGAAATATATATATCAAAGAACTCACAAGTTATTATAGAAAACATATAAATGGTTTGGCTCACATTGACCGCGAACGTTTAAAAACAAATCCGCTCCGTATTTTAGATTCCAAGGAAGAAAAAACAAAAGAAATAAATGAAAATGCGCCGGATTCAATAAGTTTTCTTTGTGCTTCTTGTAAAAAACATTTCAAAGAAGTATTGGAATATTTGGAAGAAATGAATATAGGATATAATATCAATAAAAATTTGGTGCGCGGGCTTTCGTATTACACCCGTACTGTTTTTGAAATAATAGAACAAACAGGTGCAGAAGATGGAACACCATTAACTTTGGCAGGAGGTGGTCGTTATGATTATCTGGCGCACCAAATTGGTGGTAAAAAAGATGTTCCAGCCGTAGGTTTTTCAATTGGAGTAGATAGAATCATTTCATCTCCTTGGTATAAAAAACTTTCACCTCGTATATTTAAAAAGCCTAAAATTTGTTTTATCCAACTTGGTTCTGAGGCAAAATTAAAAAGTTTAAATATAATTGAGATACTGCGCAAGGCACATATTCCTATTACTCAATCAATTTCGAAAGATAGTCTTGGCTCTCAATTGGCAATTGCAGAAAAATTAAACGTTCCTTATGCACTTATCTTCGGAGTAAAAGAAGCTATTGATGATTCGGTAATTGTACGCGATATGTCTAACCGCTCTCAAGAAACTGTGAAATTAAAAAATCTTTTGGAATATTTGAAGGAAATCAAGTAAGTTTCCCGCATATAAAAATGAGAATAATAGTTCAAAAAGAAAATAAAGTTCTGCGCCAGAATACAAAAGATATACTTGTAAGTGAAATTACAATTCCCAAAATAAAAAAGGTATTAAAAGAAATGTCTATGGCATTAAAAAGCCAAAGTGATGGAGTAGCCCTCGCAGCGCCACAAATAGGATATTTACTGTCTATTTTTATCGTATCTGGAAAAATTTTTCATAAAGATTTTGTCAGAGGAGAACGAAGGTCGGACCTTGAGTCTTCAAAAAGGTCCGACCTTATACCAAAGAAGGAAATCCCCAAGGATTTAATTTTTATCAATCCCAAAATTTCAAAATTATCCCGCGAAAAAGAATGGTCCCCGGAAGGTTGCCTTTCCGTCAGGTGGCTATATGGAAAAACTTATCGGTCAAAAAAAGCAATGATTACAGCTTATGATGAAAACGGCAAAAAATTCCAAAGAGGCGCATCTGGTCTTTTAGCTCAAATTTTCCAACATGAAACAGACCACCTGAAAGGCATACTTTTCATTGATCATGCTAAAGATATTAAAGAGGAATTGCCTAAGTAGTTTATAAAGTAAAAAGTTCATAAAGTTATAAAGTGAAAAAAGATAATCTAAATTTTATATTTTGGGGAACGCCGGACGTGGCATCTGAAACCTTAGAAATTTTAAAAGAAAATGGTTATATACCATCGCTTATTATCACTGCCCCTGACAAACCTCAGGGGCGCAAAATGACTATTACTCCCCCACCAGTAAAAGTTTGGGCGATTGAAAACAATATTCCATACTTGCAACCGGAAGAATTAACAGGCGGGGAAAGGTCGGACCTCTTTAAATTCCTAAGGTCCGACCTTAAAGAGCCTGGAGAAAATTTTCGTGGTGAGCAAAATATCCCAGATTTCTTTTTGGTAGTCGCTTACGGAAAAATAATACCAGAAGATATTTTAAATTTACCCAAATTAGGTTCAATAAATATTCACTATTCTTTACTACCAAAATACCGCGGAGCTTCACCAGTGGAATCAGCCATTCTAAATGGAGAGACAGAAACAGGCATTACTATCCAAAAAATGGAATATAAAATGGATACGGGTCCAATTATGGTTCAAGAAAAAGTGAAAATTGAGCCTGAAGAAAAAGCGGGAGATTTACGTAAACGCTTGATAAAAATCGGGGGAGAGCTTTTAATAAAAATCTTGCCTGATTTTGTAGATGGAAAAACTAAATTAACTCCACAAAATGAGAACGAAGCCACTTATTGCAAAAAAATAAAAAAGGAAGATGGAGAAATAAATTTGAGTGATGATTCAGTTAAAAACTACAATAAATTCCGCGCTTATGCTTCTTGGCCTAGAATTTTCTTCTTCAAAGATGGCAAAAGAATAATTATTACTGATGCAGAACTCTTAAACGACAAATTTATAATCAAAAAAATTATTCCGGAGGGTGGAAAAGAAATAAATTACAAACTTTAAAAAATAAAGAAACAACTTTTTAAGGGGTTTCTTTATTTTTTAATATTTCGAAGTAAAAGGATTTCGTTTGGAGAGACCCTTCATCATTTTTTTGATACTGGCTGCTCCTCGCTTAAATAATGTCTGTCTACGATCTTTGCTTTTTTTAATTTCATTAAAAAGATTTTCCTTTATCTCATCAATTGTTTGGTATAAATCTTCTTTATCGGAGCTGGAATAAAATTTCTTTCCGTTTATATTAATCAAGCAATCGGAATGAAAAACAATGCCTGATTTATGGTGCTTAGTGCTCTTGCCAACTTCAAAATTAACCATTATTTCTCCCCCTCTTGTTTCAATTGTGGATAATAATTTTTCTAAATTAGTAACTCTTTTCAGAATATAATCTTTTATGGTCTCAGTAAGCTCAAAATTTTTGCCTTGTAAATTTATTTTCATTTTTCCATTTTACCACAAAATATTATTAATTTAATACTTCAAACTATGGACAAGGGCCTTTAGGATGACATCTAGTTCCATGGTTGCAACACCAACCACTCGATCGCCCCCGCCATAATAAATATAAAGTAATTTGCTTTTTAGAACCATGCCGCAGGGAAATACTACATTATTAACAATCCCATTCTTTTCATATTGCTCCTCCGGTTCAAAAATCGGTTCCGTACTGCGCGCCAGCACTATGGCGGGATCTTTCAAATCAAGTAAAACACATCCAATACGGTAAATATTGTGACTTTTTGATACGCCGTGATAAAGCAAAAGCCAACCATATTTAGTTCTGATAGGTGGAGCAGAAACACCTACTTTATAACTATCCCACATGTTTATTCGAGGTCCGATGATTCTTAAGCATTTTTTCACGGTTTCGTTTTTAAAATCAAGTGAATTCAAATAATCACCGCAAATTTCATTGCCTACACGATGTAAAATAAAATAACCCAGAGGAAACTTTTTAGGAAAAAGGCAAGCATCTTTATCATCAAGACCCTGGGGAGTAATAAGAAATGGTTTTTCCCATTTCCAATGGTGAGAAATAAAATCTTTTTCTGTGATGGATGAAATAGCCACTCGCGGAGGACCGATACCATCATAAGCCGTATAACATAAGTAAATATTTTTGCCAATTTTAGTTAATCTTGGGTCCTCACAACCGGAATTCTTATTGTCGATTTTTTTATTCTCAAAATCTTCCCGCGGAATATAAATGGGTAAAAATAATCGCTTTATTATGTCTGTTCCATTTTTTGTCATAGCATATCCGAAGGTAGATATATTGTCCAAGGACATTGCACGATAAACGAGATGAATCTTTTCGTTCAATAATATGGCCCCGGGATTAAAGGTTGCTCGTGCTTCCCAATTATTTTCTGTTTTAGGAACAATAATCGGGTTTTTAAGAGAACGCTTGAAATGAAAACGGTCTCTGTATTCATAGTGCATGCTAAAAATGAGATCCGTCAAATTAACCCGCGCAGAACATACGGTCGTGTCAGCTGCACCGTAATATATGGTAAGGGTATTCTTTTCAACCAAAGCACCGGTCGGAAAAATCACATTCGGAACATAGCCTGAGAGTTCATAAGATTCTTCCGGTACAAGCAACGGGCCATTAGTTCGCCCAATTATTTTCCGGGGATCTTTCAAATCAAGCAAAACAGCCTCTATGCCAAAAATTCTTTCAGAACCATTCGGCGACGGAAAATAATTCTGAATATGAGAATAAATAATCAGCCAACCATATTTGGTTTTAATGGGCGGAGCTCCTACTTCTATATGGTCATAAGGTGAACGTTTTAAATCAATCGTATAATTATTCACCTTCTTTTCCCATTTTTCCCAAAAC
>LBRM01000003.1 GCA_000991415.1 Candidatus Nomurabacteria bacterium GW2011_GWA1_36_15
AAGTACGGCCGCAAGGCTAAAACTCAAAGGAATAGACGGGGACTTGCACAAGCAGTGGATTATGTGGTTTAATTCGATGGTAAACGAAGAACCTTACCAAGGTTAGAAATCCTAGTGAAAGCTCGCAGAAACGCGAGGCCTCGCAAGACTCTAGGACAGGTGATGCATGGCCGTCGTCAGTTCGTGGTTTGAATTGTTCCCTTAAGTGGGGTAACGAACGCAACCCTTGTTGTGTGTTATAAGTGTCACACGATACTGCCCCGAACTTTGAGCACAAGCTAAAGTTCTAGTTAAAAGTTTTTAAAGTTCATGAAGTATAAAGTAAATGCATTTTGTATTCAACTTTATAAATTTCTACTTTTTACTTTATAACTTGAACTTTGTTTGCGAACAAAGTTCGGGGAGGAAGGAGAGGATGACGCCAGGTCAGCATGTCCCTTGATACCTTGGGCTACACACATAATACAATGACCGTTACAACGCGCAGCGACGAGGCGACTCTGAGCTAATCGTTCAAAAGCGGCCTCAGTTCGGATTGAAGTCTGCAACTCGACTTCATGAAGCTGGAATTGCTAGTAATCACAGGTCAGCTAAACTGTGGTGAATACGTTCTCAAGTCTTGTACTCACCGCCCGTCAAGTCAAGGGAGCCGGGAGGCTTAAGGTAAGCTCGGTGACAGGGACTAAGTCGTAACAAGGCACGGCTAGCGGAAGCTGGTCGTGGAATAATTCAATTTGAAAAACACTCTGAAGCGTTCGCGCTGAAGAGTTAAATGTCCGAACATTCTTTGAATGTTCGGACGTGAGTCGGTATTGCACGCCTCAATTGAGCGCGCAATAGTTTTAAAGAACTTAAAATTTTATGACAAGTATGGAAAGACATACATTAAAAAAGTTTTAAAAAGAACGAAACAAAACATAGAACAGTAAACACAAAAACCACCTAATTAGGTGGTTTTTGTGTTATAATTTTTATATGTTTAGTAATGATACAAAAATTAAAGTTGGAATACTTCGAGGTGGGACAGGAGAACATTATACAACTTCCTTGCGTGAAGGTGGAAATATCATTTCGCATATTTTTGAAAATTTGTCTGATAAATACCAAACAATTGATATTTTTATAGATAAAAATGGTAATTGGTATATGAATGGCTTACCTATAACCCCTGCGGATTTAGCGCACAAAATTGATGTTATTTGGAATACTTCTGAACACCCTAGTTTGTCTGTCACTTTGGATAATTTTTCTATACCCAATATAGGTAAGGGACATTTTTTGAAAGTCTTGGAAAATAATAATGATATGTTAAGAAAATATATGGAAGAAATCGGAATGCAAATGCCTAGATCCATACTCTTGCCTTTATATCAAAAAGATTTCGATGGACCTAGAGAAAAATACGCTATCAAAAAAGCTAAAGAAGTTTTTGAAAAGTTTTCTGCACCATGGATCGTAAAATCTTTTACTCCCAATTCTAATATGGGTGTACATTTAGCAAAAACCTTTGGTGAATTATCAGAAGCCATAGAAGATGGAGTAGCTCACAATAAAAGTATCTTGGTGGAAGAGTTTATTGCAGGCAAACCGTCGAGCGTGCATTCCATTGCTGGTTTTCGGGGAGAAGATATTTATGTTTTACCTCCACAAAACCTGCCTACCAGGCGGGCAGATTTTACAGCTGATGAAAAAAATAAAATAATAAATTTTGCCAAAAATTTACATAAACATTTAGCGGCAGAACATTATTTGAAATCCGATTTTATTTTGCATCCTAGGAGAGGATTTTTTTTAACGAGTATTGGTTTTTTACCGGACCTAAAAAAGGGATCTCATTTTGATCAATCCTGTGAATTTGTCGGTGCAAAAATGCATCATATAATAGAACATATCCTAGAAAAAGCTTTAGATGAAAAGATATAAAACGGGTCATAGTATACCGGTAGTACACGCCCTTCGGGAGGGCGTAGATTGGGTTCGATTCCCAGTGACCCGACAAGTTTTATGCTATAATTTGATTATAAGATCGTTTTTATCTGCAGCGGGTGATCGCACTCACATAGGCACATATGTTGGAGTTTCGCCGTCACCCGCTTCAAATGGAAATAATTTACGAAAAAACCCAAAACGAAAGATTTTCTTATGAGCAAAAAAGAATTCAGTTGCTCACTACGAAAACTTTTGTTCCGGGTTTTCTCTTTTTTAAAAGTTATCCACAGTTTTACGAAAAAAGTATTGTATTCCTTTCCGATATGCGAGATAATTAATATGTTCCCGCAATAATTATTTAAAAATATTTTTACTTTATTTTTTTATTAAAAAATATTTTGAGGTCGTATTATTGCAAACTAAATTAAAAAAATGATTTCGCGAACGCGATAGATAATATGGCAAAAAAGAAAAAAGCAGCAAAAAAGGGAAAGAAGCGAGCATAGTTTTTTCCCACTTCTAAAAAATCCCGCTAACAGCGGGATTTTTTAGTTTTTATGCTAATATATTAATTATGGGCTTTTATAACAAAATATTTGGTAATACCAGTTCCAAATTCATTAGAAATACCAAAGAAATAATAGCAAAAATAAATACTTTCGAAACAGATATTTCAAAATTGGCCGATGAAGATTTTCCAAAGAAAACGCAAGATTTTAAAGATAGGTTACGTAAAGGAGAAAGTTTAGATAATATCCTTCCGGAAGCTTTTGCCTTGGTTCGAGAAGCGGCCAAAAGAAATTTAGGCGAAAGGCATTTTGATGTCCAGTTGATAGGAGGCTTGGCTCTGCATGAAGGCAAGATTGCTGAAATGAAAACAGGGGAAGGAAAAACGTTAGTGGCAACATTGCCACTTTATTTAAATGCGTTGGTGGGGGAAGGTGCTCATCTTATAACAGTCAATGATTATTTAGCACGTTTGGGTGCAGTATTAATGGGTCAAGTTTATAATTTTTTGGGATTGACTGTCGGAGTTATTAACTCGCAAAATGTTTCTTATTTGTACGATCCGAAACACACTGATGAAGATAAAGAACGCGATAGAGTTGGAGAATTCAAAATTGTTTATGATTTTTTAAAACCATGTTCGCGTAAAGAAGCATATGAGGCGGATATAACTTATGGCACGAATCATGAATATGGTTTTGATTATTTGCGGGACAACTTGGCTACCTCTGTAAATGATCTTGTTCAGAGAAGACATTTTTTTGCCATAGTTGATGAAGTGGATTCTATTTTAATAGATGAAGCGCGTACTCCCCTTATTATTTCTTCCGCTTCCGGCGATTCCGAAGATTTTTATGTTAAATTTTTTCAAATTGCCAAACAACTTAAAAAAGATACCGATTATGAAGTAGATGAAAAATTGAAAGCTATAACCCTAACTGATGCAGGTATAAATAAGGCAGAAAACCTGCTTGGGGTAGAAAATATCTATACCGAAAAAGGCATAAAATATGCGCATCATTTGGAAACAGCCGTTAAAGCGCAAGCTATTTTTGAACGGGATAGAGATTATGTGGTGAAAGAAAGGGAAGTGATTATTGTTGATCCTTTTACTGGGCGTCTGCAACCAGGCCGAAGGTGGTCTGAAGGAATTCATCAGGCGATTGAAGCGAAAGAGGGTGTGAAGATTGAAAAAGAAACTCGTTCTTCCGGTTCCATCACTTTTCAAAATTATTTCAGATTTTACAAAAAATTATCAGGCATGACGGGAACCGCGGAAACCTCGGCGGAGGAATTTTTGAAAGTTTATAATTTGGATGTGATGGTAATACCCACTAATCGTCCGGTAATCCGAAAGGATCATTCGGATTTGATCTTTCAAAGCGAGCAAGGGAAATTTAAGGCTATTGCTAAAAAAATTAAAGAGTTAAATGAGAAAGGCCAACCGGTTTTGATTGGCACTATCTCAATTGAAAAAAATGAACTCTTGTCCGTTTATTTAAAACAAGAAGGCGTGTCGCACGTTATCCTAAATGCGAAGAATCATGAAAAAGAAGGTGAAATAATTGCCCAGGCTGGTAAAAGAAGCGCGGTTACTATTGCCACTAATATGGCTGGTCGCGGAATTGATATCAAGCTTGGGGGCAATCCATTGGTAAAAAAAGAATATGATTTTGTAAAAAGTGTTGGGGGGTTATTTGTGCTTGGCACTGAGAGACATGAAGCGCGCAGAATCGATAATCAGCTTCGAGGTCGTTCAGGTAGGCAAGGAGATCCGGGAGAGACTCAGTTTTATGTTTCACTCGAGGATGATCTGATGCGCGTGTTCGGATCAGAGAGAATAAAAACTATGATGGGACGTTTTGGAATTCCGGAAGATCAACCGATTGAAAATCGATTCATTAGTAGATCCTTAGAAAATGCTCAAGCTAAAATAGAAGGTTTTCATTTTGATGCTCGAAAAAATACGCTTGAATATGATGATGTGATGAATCATCAGCGTAAAGTTATTTATCAGAGAAGACAGAAGATGATGCGCTCCAATAAAGAAGAGATTGAAAACTTGCTGAATCAAATTTTAGAAAACAAAGAAAACAAAAAAGAATCAGAAAAAATAATTGAAGAAAAAAGAAATAAATTAGGAGATGAAGTATTTTTTGAGACTGTTCGCCGCATCGCCCTTTATACTACGGATACTCTCTGGATGGAGCATTTAGAAGCGATGGATTATTTACGTTCGTCGGTGAATTTGCGAGCTTACGGGCAACGAGAACCTATTGTGGAATATAAAAAAGAAGGATTATTTATGTTCAAAGAGATGGAAAAAGCCTTTAAAGAGCAGGTTTTTTCACTGATTCAGACCATAAATGTTGAAATTCAACCAAAAATGGAAGAAAGTAGTCCCAAACAAACTTTAGTTACTAGTCATAATGAACCCAATGAATTCTCCGATACAAAAAAACTAGCAGAAAAAAAATCAAACATTGGTCGCAACGACCCTTGTCCTTGTAGTTCGGGTAGAAAATATAAGAAGTGTCATGGAGCGTAAAAAATAAATTGGTGTATAATGGCCGATATGGATCCCGTTAGAAATAGGAAATCTTTAGATTTCCGTCAAGCTAACTAGATTCATATTATTAGCTTAATTTCTAACGGGATGGAGCCATTGGCATTAAAAATTAGACCTAAAAATTTAAAGGAATTTATTGGCCAAGAACACTTGACTGGTGAAGGCAAACCTATCTCTACTGCTATAAACAAAAAGCATCTTTTTTCTTTCATTTTTTGGGGTCCGCCCGGGGTTGGCAAAACCACTCTGGCTAAAATCTATGCTAAAGCGTTGAATGCTGACTATCACGAACTTTCAGCGGTTTCAGCCGGCAAAGACGATATCCGCGAAATTCTAACATCAGAAGGAACTTTATTAGGTCCGAGAATTCTTTTTCTTGACGAAATTCATAGGTTTAATAAAGCTCAACAGGATTTTCTTTTACCATATGTGGAAAGTGGCAAACTTACTTTAATTGGAGCTACCACTGAAAATCCAAGTTTTGAAGTAATCCCAGCTTTGCTTTCTCGTTTGCGGGTTTTTGTAATGGATGAACTTTCCGATGAGGAAATGAAAAAAATTATCAAGCGTACTGGTTGTAAGATAAAAAAAGATGCGTTGGATTGGCTTATTTCAATGTCTGGCGGAGATGCTCGGCAGGCAATTGCCATGATTGAAAATACAATTTCTCTATATAAGAATATTACTGTCGATAATTTGAAAAGCACTCTGCAGTCAAAATTTTTGCGTTATGACAAAAAAAATGAGGAACATTATAATACCATTAGTGCTTTTATAAAAAGCATACGCGCTTCACAGCCTGATGCCGCTTTATACTATTTGTCCAGAATGTTAAAAGCAGGAGAAGATCCCAAATTTATTGCTCGTCGAATGGTTATTTTTGCCAGCGAAGATATAGGTTTAGCTCAACCAACAGCTCTAGTGGTAGCTAATGCAGTATTTCAAGCAGTGAATACAATCGGCATGCCAGAATGCGGAGAAAATCTCGCTCATGGAGTAGTTTATTTAGCCCAAGCCAAAAAAGACAGAAGTGCCTATAATGCTTATTTGTTGGCAATGGAAGACGCAGAAAAATATGGAAACTTACCAATACCGATGAGTATTTGCAATGCTCCGACAAAATTAATGAAGGACTTGGGTTATGGGAAAGATTACGAAAAATATACCAAAGAAAGCCTAATGCCGGAAAAATTAAAAAATAAAAAATATTTAAAAAAATCCCAGTAGTAAAGCAAAACTTACTACGGGACAGGTAAAAATATGTTAAATTTTTTTAAAAAACTGAAAATAAAAAGACGAGTAATAGCTCTATTGGTAAGGTGGCATTTTTTTGGCAATCCATCTAAAAAATTAAAAATAATTGGAGTAACGGGTACTAATGGCAAAACAACGACTGCCACACTTTTATACAAAATTGCTACTGATTTAGGATATAAAACTGGACTTATCGGTACGGTTGATAATATTATTGTGAAAGAAAGGAAAGAAGCCTTACATACGACCCCTAGTCCTATTAATCTGAATAAGTTACTTAAGGAAATGATAGAAAAAGATTGCGAATATGTTTTTATGGAAGTTTCTTCACATGCCTTAGATCAAAACAGAGTTGCTGGAATAAATTTTACTGGCGGAATTTTTACAAATCTGACACATGACCATTTGGATTACCACAAAGATTTGAAAAATTATTTTAAAGCCAAAAAGAAATTTTTCGAAATGCTTCCTCAAAATGCTTTTGCTCTTTCTAATATGGACGATGAATACGGAAATGCTATATTGGATAGTATTAAAGCAGAGAAGTTTTTTTATAGTTTTGGAGAAGAGACAGAATTTGTAGATTTTTACGGCAAAATATTAAAGTTGGATTTTGAAGGATTAGAACTTGATTTTAACGGGGAAAAAATAAATTCAAAACTTCTGGGCAAATTCAATGCTTATAATTTATTGGCTGTTTGGAGTGCTTCGAAACTTCTTAATTTCAATATGGAGAAAGTGAAAAATATTTTGAAAAATGTAGAACCACCACGGGGAAGATTTGAGCATTTCGTTTCTGAAGAAGGCATCATGGTAATTGTAGATTATGCGCATTCGCCAGATGCTTTAGAAAAAGTCTTTCTTACTGTCAAAGAAATAAAATCCGAAAATGGCAGAATAATTTCTGTTTTTGGTTGCGGTGGTGATCGTGATCCTTTTAAACGTTCTAAAATGGGAAAAATCGGGGCGGGTTTATCTGATATCGCTATTTTCACTTCAGATAATCCAAGAAATGAAGATCCAAACAAAATTATTAATAATATGAAAGACGATTTAACTCATGAAGAAACAAAAAAAATTATAACAATTTCTGACCGTCGTTTGGCTATTGAAAAGGCTGTGGAATTAGCTAAAAAGGGAGATATTATACTTTGTGCTGGTAAGGGTCATGAAGAATATCAAGAAATTAAGGGTATGAAATCTCACTTTAATGACATAGAAGAATTTAAGAAAATATTAAAATAATGCAAGACTACAAAAAACAATTTAAAGGAAAGAAAATCACGGTTATGGGGTTGGGGCTTTTGGGGCGGGGGCTTGGATATACAAAATTTTTATCGGAATGTGGTGCAAATTTAGTAGTCACTGACTTAAAACCTTTAACCGCTCTCAAGCCATCGCTTAATAAACTTCGAAACCATAAAAATATAAAGTACGTTTTTGGTAAACATAAATTAAAAGATTTCCGTAATAAAGATATGATTATTAAATCAGCCAGTGTTCCTCTTGATTCTATTTACATAAAAGAAGCTAAAAAAAATAAAATACCAGTAGAAATGGATGTATCTCTATTTGCCAAATATGCGCCCGGGGTAAAGATAATCGGGGTAACAGGCACCAGAGGAAAATCCACAGTTACGGCTCTTGTTTACGAAATTCTTAAACGAAATAAAAGATTCTTGAAGAGAAATGTTTATATTGGTGGAAATGTTCGAGGAGTGGCTACACTTCCGCTTCTCAAAAAAGTAAAAACAGGAGATATTTTAGTTTGTGAGCTTGATTCTTGGCAATTACAGGGTTTTGGTGAGGAAAAAATGTCTCCGCACATTTCAGTATTTACTTCTTTTATGCCCGACCATATGAATTATTATGATGAAAGTATGAAAAAATATTTTGAAGATAAAGCAAACATTTTTAAATACCAGAAAAAAGATGACATTTTAATAATTCGGACAGGTGTAAAAAAATTAATTCCTAAAAACATAAAAAGTAAATTAATTATAGTAAATACAAAAAATGTAGGTAAATATAATTTTTCTGTACCCGGGAAATTTCAAAAAGAAAATTTTGCTTGTGCCATAGAAGTGGCTAAGCAATTTGAAATTCCGGATTCTAAAATAACACAAGCTCTTAAAAATTTTAAGGGCTTAGAGGGGAGGTTGCAGTATATAAAAACGATAGAAGGTGTCAAAATATATAATGATAATAACGCTACAACGCCAGAAGCTACAATAGCCGGTATTGAGACGTTAAAAGGAAATAAAAATATTATTTTAATCTGTGGTGGGGCAGATAAAAGGCTTCCGTTAGACAATTTTGTAAAAGTTGTGAATAAATATTGCAAAGCGATTATAATGATTCCTGGGACGGGGACGGACATTCTGTCTAGTAGAAAGTTGAAAGTAGAAAGTTATAAAGTAGAAAATTTAAATGAGGCCGTAGAAAAAGCAAAAAAATTAGCAAAGACAGGAAATATAATTCTTTTTTCTCCAGCTTTTGCTTCCTTTGGTCAGTTCAATAATGAGTACGAAAGAGGGGATTTGTTTATGAAGATAATAAAAAAGTTAAAATAAAAAATGGATTTAGATCTATCCAAAATTGAAAAAGTATTTTTTATCGGAATCGGAGGGATTGGAATTTCGGCTTTAGCCAAAATGGCGATTTCGTGTGGCATGGAAGTGAGTGGAATAAATGATGATGAAAGTCCTAAAACACTTGATTCGCTTCGAGAAGCTGGCGCGACAATATTTTTTCAGAATGAAAGTAGAGAATTACCTGAAGCAGATTTATATGTATATAGTGATGCTTGGTTATATAGAGGTCCAGAAATTATTGAGAATGCAAAAAAGACAGGAAAGCCTGTACTTTCATATTTTGAAGCTTTAGGTCAATTTGCAAAAGAATATAAAGTGATAGCTGTTGCTGGTACTCACGGCAAGACCACAACTACTGCCATGATTGCCGAAATACTTACAGATGCTGGGTTAGATCCAACAGTTATTGTCGGTTCTTTTGTAAAAAAGTTTGACAGTAATTTTAGAAAAGGGAACAGTGAGTATTTAGTAGTAGAAGCAGATGAATACAATAGACATTTTTTAAATTTTCATCCATTTCTAACCGTGGTTACAAATATTGAAGCTGATCATTTGGACTGTTATAAAGATTTAGCAGATATACAAAATGCATTTGATAAACTTCTCTCTCAAAGTGAAAACAAAATTACGGATTATACAAAATATTTAGAAAAAGTGCCAAAACTTTCTATCCCTGGAGAACACAACAGAATGAACGCTGCCGCTGCTTTGGCAGTGGCCGATTTTTTGAAAATTAAAGAAGAAGATGCTCAAAAATCTTTAGCTCAGTTTTCCGGCACTTGGCGCAGATTGGAAAAAAGAGGAAAAACAAAAGATGGAACTATTATTTATGATGATTATGCTCATCATCCCACAGAGATAAAAGCGAGCCTAGAAGCTTTGCGTGAACTTTATCCAGCTGGGGAGAAAAAAATCACGATAGTTTTTCAGCCTCATCTGTATAGCAGAACCAAAGCTTTGTTTAATGATTTTGCTAAAGCTTTTAAGAGGGCCGATAATATATTTTTATTGCCCATCTTTTTTGCTAGAGAAGAGAAAGACGAGAGTATCTCGAGTGAGAAATTGGCTTCAGCTATTTGTTTGGCTGGGGATAAAGCTAAAGCTTTCTCTAACCTTGAATCAGCGGAAAACTTCGTAAAAGACCTAAATTTAGGAGAGAATGATATATTTGTAACCATGGGAGCAGGAGAGGCTTACAAAGTAGCTGATAAGGTCTTCAATTTGACATAATGTTAAACCAATGTTCTACTATTGACTTTTAATATGCAATATGCTAAGATATATGTGTCCTTGTTAATAGGTTTGAAAGCCTTTAAATAAGGACTTTTTCAGTAAAAGCTGAACAACTGATACGAAGTTGGCGGAGCATAGACCGCCCTAATATGAATAAGAACAATTTAATACGGTTTGCCCAATCTCTCATTCTCTTACCCTTTATGACTGGAACAACAGTGCCTATAGGGAGTATTCTGATGAATACAACAAAAGAGACTGTTCAAGCTGTATTTGTACAAAAAGAAAATATTGAAGCTACTGGCATGTTGGCCTTTAACCAGGTTTTGGACCAGGAAGCTAAAGATTTAGAAGTTAAGGTAAAAGCTATTGACGATTATTTTAGATTGCATGATATGCCACTTTCAGGTATGGGTAAGAAAATGGTGGAAGAATCTGAAAAGAACGACCTCGATTGGCGTCTTTTGCCGGCTGTGGCTGTCCGAGAATCTACCGGTGGAAAATATGATTGTGTTAAAGTTAAAAACAATCCTTTTGGTTGGGGCTCCTGCAAAATTAATTTCAACTCTGTGGAAGAGGCCATTGAGACCGTGGCTATGAATTTAGGAGGCAATAATCCCAATACTGAGAGACATTATGCTGATAAAACTACGGATCAAATTTTGAAAGCCTATAATCCTCCATCTATTGTCCCTAATTACGTAAAACAAGTTAAATCAATAATGAATGTTATTGGAAAGGAAAATATTATTCTAAATGTACCAGTGTCATCTTATGTTCTTTAGGTTCAAATAATGTAATTTGAAAATTATAAGTTTTGCCGAGTTCTAATTTTTCACGCAGTTTTGATTCTGATCCAAAAGTTGAATTATGCACCAGTCCGGCCACTCCTTCTTTAATAGAAATAAGTGCACCGTGTTTATTATATTTTATAACTACACCTTTGATAATATCGCCTTTTTTCAATTTTCCTTCAAATTCTGTCCATGGGTTTTCTTTTAATGCTTTAATGGAAAGGGAAATTTTACCATCTTTTATTTCAATTACTTTAGCATGGACCTTATCTCCTACTTTAAACATACTGCGAGGATCTTCTACCAGACCCCAATCAAGTTCCGAAATATGCACTAAACCTTCCAAACCATCTTCCAATTTTAAAAATACTCCGAAATCCACAAGTCCAGCCACCGTACAATCCAATTCATCGCCGACAGTATATTTACTTAAAATTTCTTTTTTCTCTTCAGGATTGTTATCTTTCTCCGAGAAGATCAGCTTACCTTCTTTAGGCAGAGTGGAAATAATCATAACTGAAATTTTTTCGCCGACAAGTTTTTTTAATTCTTTTAATATTTTATCTTTGTCTGAATCTAAAACACGAGGGTAGTGATCAGCTTTAAGTTGAGAAGCAGGTAAAAATCCCTGTATTCCTTGCCATTCCAAAATCAATCCTCCCTTATTAGCATCTATTATTTCTAAATTTAGAACAGTTTTGGACTTGATGGCCTTTTCCGCTTCACTCCAGGCGAGTGCTTGTTTAGCTTCTTTTAAAGAAAGTTCTATATATCCGTTTTCATTTTCTTTTTCAACAACTTTTGCCTTAACAATATCACCTAGACTTATTTTTTTGATGATATCTTTGGCATTAATAAATTCACGGCCGTAAATAATACCTACTCCAAAAGGCGACAAATCAACAAAAGCCGACGATTTTTCCACAAGAATTACCGGACCTTCTATCAGTGAATCGATTTCAGGTTTGTTTGCACTTCTATCAACAATGGATTTTAAAATTAAATTCTCTTGTACTAATTCTTCTTTATCTTTATTCATAATGTTTACCTTAAACAAAAACATCCGCCATAAAGCGGATATAAGGTTTAGGTTCTAATTTAGCTTGTGCTTTATTAGGGTTACCCTAAATCCTGCTTTTCCGCCTGAGGCGGATCAGCCTTTGGCTGATAATATATTTAATCTTACTATAACTATAAAAGAAAGCAAGTATTATTGTTACAAATAAAGATGATTTTTGTTTTATTTTTTGGTATAATTACAATAATGATAATCACATATTTTGGTGAACAATTTTTTAAAATAGCGCAGGGAGACATGGTCCTTGCTTTTAATCCTGTCAGCAAAAATTCCAAATCGGATATTTCTACGCATTTTGGCGCAGATATAGCTTTGGTTACCACTAATTATCCTCTTTATAACGGGATAGAACAGCTTTCTCACGGTGAACGCATGCCTTTTGTTATCAATGGTCCTGGGGACTATGAGGTCAAAAAAGTTTTTATAAAGGGGACAATGTCTAATGCTCTAATTTCTGGTAAAAATTATATCAATACAATTTATTCGTTTACTTTGGATAACATAAATATTGCATTTCTGGGCGCGCTTTCGGATCCTGAAATTTCAAAGGAAGCTCAAGAAATTATTGATAGTCCAGACATCCTTTTTATTCCAATCGGCGGAAAGAACATATCCAAGGAAATAAGTTTGCTTGACGCCAAATCAGCTGCCAAGCTGGCATTATTATTTGAACCTAAATTAATTATACCGATGAGTTATAATAATGATTCTTTGAAAATGTTTTTAAAAGAAATGGGAGAAGAAAAGGCGGAAGTGGTGGACAAACTGACTCTTAAGTTGAAAGATTTAGAAGATAAAGAAGGGGAAGTAATTATATTGCAGGCAATATAATCAGGTGAAAAGTTTATAAAGTAATCAGGTTTATAAAGTATATGAGAAAAATAATTCATAACTTAAGAAGACAACCCGAGGAAGTTAGAAGACACATTTTACACCTCTTTATACTGATAGTGACTATTATTATGGTGACACTTTGGATTTTTAGTTTGGGAAAAAATTTAGCTAATCCTGACATACAAGTAAAAATAAAACAGGATTTAAAACCATTTTCTATATTAAAAGATAATATAGTCGACGGATATAAAAGTACTATAGACCCGAACACTTCCGTGGTACAGTAATATTTACCTGTCCTGTTATAAAATTAACCGGACATGGTTAAATTGCAAAATCATTATTAAATAATTTTATAATAGGATGGTAAAAAAATCTAACGAACCAATTGAAGCACGCACAGATGGAATCATTCCAATTGATGTAGTAACGGAAATGAAGGATTCTTATTTGGCATACGCCATGTCCGTTATTACCGCGCGCGCCTTGCCGGATGTTAGAGATGGATTAAAGCCTGTGCATCGTAGAATTCTATTTGCCATGAATGAAATGGGGCTTACCTCTACTGCTCGTTTTAGAAAATCTTCGGCTGTAGTGGGGGATGTACTTGGAAAATATCATCCGCATGGAGACGTGGCTGTGTATGATTCGATGGTAGGCATGGCCCAGGAATTTTCTTTTCGTTACCCTTTAATTTTAGGGCAAGGAAATTTTGGTTCAATCGATGGAGATAATGCCGCTGCCATGCGTTACACCGAAGCGAAAATGTCCAAAATAGCAAACGAGCTTTTGCGTGATCTTGAAAAAGAGACAGTTAATTTTCGCCCCAATTATGACCAGACTCGCAAAGAACCGATAGTTTTACCATCGGCCGTGCCTTCCCTTCTTTTAAACGGTACTCTCGGTATCGCCGTAGGCATGGCTACCAATATCCCTCCGCATAATTTGGCTGAAGTTGTAGATGCCACGCTGCATTTAATCGAGGATGGTGATAGCACCACTGAAGATCTAATGCAATTTGTGAAAGGGCCGGATTTTCCGACTGGTGGTATTGCTTACAATTTTAAAGATATGCTTCATGCTTATGGTACAGGACGTGGCGGAGTGGTATGTCGCGGAGAAGCAGAAATAGTTGAACAAAAAGGCGGATTTCAAATTATTATCACTTCCATTCCTTATCGAGTGAATAAATCAAATCTGATAATGTCCATTGCTGAGTTAGTGCAGGAAAAAAAACTAGACGGGGTAAAAGGATTGCGGGATGAATCAACTAAAGATATCAGAATTGTTATTGATTTGAAAAATACAGCTGTGCCGGAAAAAGTTTTAAATTATATTTATAAAAATACCCAACTTGAATCGAATTTTAATTTCAACATTGTAGCTTTAGTGGATGGTGTACCTCAGACTCTCTCTCTTAAGTCAATTCTTTCTCTTTTTATTTCTCACCGAAAAGAAGTGGTAAAAAGAAGAGGGGAATATGATTTACGCAAGGCGGAAGAACGAGAGCACATTTTACTCGGTTTGAAACGAGCGCTGGATAAAATAGATCGTGTGATTACGGTTATTCGCGGATCCAAAGATAGCCAAGTGGCTAAACTTAATTTGATGAAAGAATTTAAGTTTTCTGAATTGCAGACTGTTGCCATCCTGGAAATGAAATTGCAAAAACTTGCCGGACTTGAAAGAAAAGCGGTGGAAAACGAACTGGAAGAAAAACAAAAATTTATCAAAGAAACAAAAGATCTTTTGGCCAGTCCAAAGAAAATTTTAAGCGTTATTTCTTCGGAGTTAAAGGAAATTCGCGAAAAATATGCGGATGAACGCAGAACAAAAATAGTGAAAGGCGGGAATAAAGAAATTTCAGACGAGGACTTGATACCGGACAAAGAAACCGTGCTTGTCTTTACTGCCGGTGGATATGTTAAACGCACTGATCCTTCCGAATATCATGCTCAAAAAAGAGGCGGAGTGGGAGTAGTTGATCTCGAAACTAAAGAAGAGGATTTTGTCACTATGCTTGTGTCAGGCTCTACTCATAACGATCTGCTCTTCTTCACTAATTTAGGTAAAACTTATCAGATGAAAATGTTTGACATTCCGGAAGGGAAACGGGCAACAAAAGGGAAGTCAATTATGAATTTCTTATCTTTAAATAATGATGAAAAAGTCACTTCTATTTTACCAATGCCCCAAGAACTGAAAAAATCTCCTATCTCACTGATGCTCACTACTAAAAATGGCACCTCCAAAAAAATGTCTGGAGAAAGTTTTAAAGATGTGAGACGTAGCGGCATCATCGCTATTCGTTTGGACAAGGGAGATCAATTAGTCTCTGCTTTGTTGGTGGAAAAAGGAGATGAAGTGATAGTAGCCACTTCCGGCGGACAATCTATCAGATTTAAAGAATCGGATACTAGAGAAATGGGCAGGACTGCAGGTGGGGTGCGTGGTATAAAACTTGGGAAAAGCGATGAAGTGATTGGTGTAGATGTTGTCAAGAAAGAAAATAAAACCGGCGCATTCCTAACTATGAGCGTTAATGGTTTTGGCAAAAAAACTTCCCTGAAAGAATATAAGGTGCAAAAGAGAGGAGGTTCTGGCGTTAAAACTGCAAAAATAACACCCAAAACAGGCAAACTCATAGTAGCTAAAGTATTAACTGGAAGCGAAGAAGAATTAATAGCGATGTCAAAAAAGGGTCAGGTAATTAGAACGGCTCTGAAAGATATTTCCTCTCTCGGCAGACAGACTCAAGGCGTGACCATTATGCGCCTCCGTGCAGGGGATAATATCGCCTCTCTCGTCTGCGCATAGTAAAATAAATGTCAAAGGCGGGCTTTGACATTAAGATAGTATGGAAAATTTAATGAAAAATATAGTTAAACAAGCTAAAGATTTAAAAGATAAATATACAAACTAAA
The DNA here is from genome assembly GCA_000991415.1 of Candidatus Nomurabacteria bacterium GW2011_GWA1_36_15. Taxonomy (GTDB): domain Bacteria; phylum Patescibacteriota; class Minisyncoccia; order Phycocordibacterales; family UBA9973; genus UBA9973. Next base: position 15,717 of record LBRM01000003.1, read on the forward strand.
AAGAAGCATTGGTTAATTATGCTTGTATTTTTTGTCAATCAGAAAAAGAAGAGAATAATTTTCTTAAAAAAGCCCATAAATTAGGAATAATAATAAAAGAAACATCTTCAGGTCCTTTATTTAAAATTTCTCCAATTGAAACAATTGCAGGAGAATTACAACTTCTTAGAACTTAGAAAACCAGATCTAACAAGACCTAAACGCGGTGATGCTAATTTTACTGTTTCAGATTATTCCTTCTTTAAGGAAAGGTATTTAAATAAACCAGGATTTTCTCTTATTTTAAAAGAAAATTTTGAAATGGTTGAATTAAATGAAAAGGGAAATAATGTACGAGTTTATGTTTCTTTCCCTCTGCTAGATGAACAATTAGAGCTAAAAAATGTCAAAGCCCGCCTTTGACATCAAAACTTAGAGTTTCTTTTATAAAACTTTTTTGATCACCAAAGATTGAAAGCAAAAAATCTTTATAAACTATTGCTAAATTTCTTTCAGAAACAAAATTTTGATAACTACTCCATTTATATTCTTCAGGATTTTTTACTAATCCGTTTTTTACTGGATTCATGTGAATATAAGCAGATGTCCACATTAACTGAGGATTATCTTCAATAAGTACTGCTTTAAATTTATCTTGAAAGATATGTCCAATCCTTTTATGTTTTAGATTTATATATCTAGCATAACTTGTACAAAGTTTCAATATTAAATTTGAAATTGGAATATTCCCAACTTGTTCAATTAATAAATGAAAATGATTTGACATTAGACAGAATGCGTGAAGTTTAAAATCTTTTTTATCTGTTCCAGTAATTCTGATTCTGGAGTAGGGCATAGCAATCGATTTTTCTTTATTTAGTTCTTCTTCATTAAATCCTAAACATAATCCAAGTCTAAAAAGAAAAGCTTTGTAATCTTGTTCATCAAAAAATATTTTTTCTTTATTATTACCTCGATTATAGATATGATAAATACTTTTAGGAACAAACTTTTTAAAATCTCTATTATTCATTCTTTTCATTATAACTGTCAAAGGCGGGCCTTGGCAAGGATAGTTTTTAGTGAGATATAATGTCAAAGGCGGGCTTTGACATTTTAGTTGTTTGCTTTTTAATTTAAAGATATAATTAAACCATGTTCACCGATCCGGTAAAAAACTTAAAAGCCTTTGATTTGAGAGAAAATATGATTGTGGCGGATTTAGGCGCTGGTTCCGGTTTTTATGCTATCCCTGCTGCTCGAATGGTACCGATGGGAAAAGTTTATGCCATTGAAATACAAAAAGATTTTTTGATAACAATCAAAAATAAAGCGGCAGAAAATCATCTCAATAATATAGAATATTTTTTGGGAGATGTTGAAAAAATAGGTGGGACTAAAATAAAAGATAAGATTGTAGATGCTGTAATTGCTTCCAATATACTTTTTCAGGTGGAGGATAAGGATAAATTCATAGAAGAAGCAAAAAGAATACTAAAGCCTCAAGGCCAGCTTCTTCTTATTGATTGGTTGGATAACACATCTGCTATTGGACCCAGTTTTGATAAAATTATTTCCAAAAATAAAGCATGCGAGATGTTTGAAAAAAAAGGTTTTACTTGGCAACGCGATATAGACGCCGGGATGCACCATTATGGTATAATATTAATGAAAAATCAATGAGTGGAACGAATATGATTTTCTTAACCTTGTTAAATAATTTTTGTAAAGCAAAAATTGTCCGAAGGACATTTAACAGGGTGATGATTTTAATACTCATTTCATTCGTTAAAAATCAATCATGAAAGGGAATTTTCAAATCATAATTTTAGTTTTATTTATTGTGGCTGCTGTTTTAGGAGTTTTAATATTTTCTGGGGCCATACCCCTTGGAAATCAAACAAGTAATAATAATGCGCAGGGCATAGTTACTTTGTGGGGTACAGTAAAGAGTCAAATTCTTTTTCCTATCCTTGAAGATTTTAATCGTGCTAATCCCACTTTTGTTGTAAAATATGTAGAAAAATCTCCAGATACTTTTGATAATGATTTACTGGAAGCGCTGGCCGGAGGAGTAGGTCCCGATATGTTTTTTATTTCTGATGATTTGGCATATAAATATAGTAATAAAATTTACACTATTCCATATCAGAGTTTTCCGGTTAATACCTTTAAAAATACTTTCATTGGTGCAGGGGAAGTATTTTTGACTTTCAAGGGAGTTTTAGCTTTTCCACTGGCGGTTGATCCTATGATGATGTATTACAACAGAAGCATTCTTGATGCAAACGGAATTGCTTATCCTCCGGCTTATTGGGATGAATTTGCTAATCTTACTTCGCTTTTAACCCAAAAAGATAGTAGGGGGGCAATTACAAAAAGTACAGTAGCCATGGGACATTTTTCAAATGTTCTACACGCCAAAGACATATTGGCCACTCTTTTTATGCAGGCAGGAAATTCAATTGTATCTGAAAAAAATGGGTCCTTTATATCTGTTTTAGACAAGAGTGATAAAAAATATGATCTAGGCTCAATTCTAAAATTTTATACAGATTTTGCCGATCCGTTAAAGGATGTTTATTCTTGGAATAAATCTTTTTCTAACTCCCGTGATGTTTTTAGTGCGGAGAATTTAGCGTTTTATTTTGGTTATGCCAGTGAACTTCAATCTTTAGTTAACAAAAACCCGAATCAAAACTTTTTAGTCACAGCCATACCCCAAATTAGAAATAGTAATTTTAAAATGACCTCTGCTCGTGTAACAGGTATTGCTATTTCTTCTTTTTCTAAAAATTTTAATACTGCTTTTATAGCGGCGGGCCTTATGGCAAACAGTGACTTTGCTTCAAAATTCGCTGCTTCTCTCGGAGTATCCCCAGCCCGTCGAGACTTGCTTAAAAGTATGCCGACAGATGCATATTTGCCGACTTTCTATGCCTCTGCTTTTTTTGCCAGAAGTTGGCTTGACCCATCGCCCAAAAGCACTGATAATATTTTCCAAGGGATGGTAGAAAAAGTGCTTTCCAATAGCATGTCAACGACTCAGGCTATAAATGATGCTAGCACTAAAATCGGATTATTATTAGTAAAGTAAACTTTATGAAAAATAAAAAAATTAAATTATTAGTGATTGGCATTCTTCTTTCTTCTTTTTTTACTGTTCATGCTCAGACAAATAAACTACCTGAGATTAAATTTATAAGTCCATCAAATGGCGCAACGTTTAATGTTGGGAATGCTATTACTTTGAATATTTCCGCTTCCGATTCTGACGGAACAGTTGATCTTGTAACGTTATTTCAAGGAAATGCAGGGGGTACTGTTATAAAAACATTTGATAATCCTCCCTACACGTATATTGTTTCGCAAACCACTCCTGGAAATTATATATACTCCGCTCAAGCATTTGATAACATAGGAGGTATGAAAGCTACTTCAATAACTATAAAAATTATAGAAATGCCTCCAACCCCGACCCCGATTGATTCTAATACGGGTTTAGTCCCTTGTGACGGTTCAGCCGAAAATCCATGTGGATTTGATCAGTTTTTAACTCTCATAAATACAATAGTTAATTTTATTCTTTTTGTTATGGTTGTACCTATTGCTGCCATAATATTTGCTTATGCAGGATTTGAACTTATAACTTCAGGAGGGGAAACATCCAAAAGAGAAAAAGCAAAGAAAATATTTACCAATGTAGCTATCGGTTTAATTGTGGCGGCTGCGGCTTTTCTCATAGTGAAAACAGTATTATCAATAGTAGGGTATACGGGTACACCATTTTTGAAATAGGTTTGGTTTTTGAGATTATAAAGAATATAATATAGATACCTGTCCCGTTAGAAATTTAATAATGGGAAGTTAAAAGGAAAAATTATGAATAAGAAAATTTCTAACGGGATGAATTATATTAAAAAAAATTTATTGAAAATTACTTTAATAGCTTTTGCCTTAGTTTCTCCAGTTTTGTCTTTTGCTCAAAATTGTAGTACGAATCCTTCCGCTCCAGGCTGTGAAACAAATCCTCCCCTTGTAACAATTGATAATCCCATAGGAGCAGACACAATAAATGAATTAATTAAAACTATTTTAGAAGGAGTAATAAAAATTGGTATACCTATTATTGCCTTGGCCATAATTTATTGTGGTTTTCTTTTTGTTTCTGCCCGAGGCAAACCAGAATCTATTAAAAAAGCTAAAGATGCATTATTATATACTTTGATTGGCGCAGCGATACTTATAGGGTCGTGGGCTATCGCACAGCTTATATCAGAAACCGTGCTTGCTTTATAAATTAACTTATTCTATTAAATATCTTTATGTTATGTACTTTAGCTGCTGATCCTAAGTTTCAAGACCTTTTAAGTTATGTCAGTTGTATTATCAGTGGGTCGGTGATTCCTCTTATTTTTGCTTTGGCTATGGTTATGTTCATTTGGGGAGTTGTTCAATATGTCATAAATAACGAAGAAGACTCAAAAAGAGAAAAGGGTAAACAATTTATGATTTGGGGAATTATAGGTCTAACAGTAATGATTGGTGTTTGGGGTTTAGTAAAGATAGTAGGGTCTACTTTTGGTATTGAGTATGTTATTCCACAGTTAAAGTAATTAACTTGCATTACTTTTGTTTGTTTTTTGTGGTACAATATAGGTTATTATTAGTATTATTATAAGGTCGTTTATAAATTTATGAATCCCGTTAGAAATTTACATAACGGGGTGAAATTATAAAAATAAGAATTATCTGCCTTTATATGTCTTAGGATAATGTACGGGTTGGATGATTTCTAAACGGGATGAAGAAAAAATTAATTGGGTTGTCGAGTCTTGTAGGTTTTGCGCCATTTGTGGCTTTAGCACAAAATGCAACAGGTTGTGATTCTGTGGAACTTGGAACGGTGCAAAGTATAATTTGTAAATTTGGTAATATTTTAGATACTCTTATTCCTGTCCTTATTGTTTTGGGGGTGGTTTACTTTGTATGGGGAGTTGTACAATATGTTATCTCAAGCGAAGAAGAAGCAAAACAAAAAGGAAAAATGAGGATGATCTATGGCATCATTGGTTTGGTAGTAATTGTTGCTATGTGGGGACTCGTTGGTATTGTTAAGAGAACTTTTGATCTAGATCAACCAACAAACATTAGTATTCCAACAGTTCCTTTTTAATTTCTATAGAATGGATTTACTCTTTACAAACATAGCTTATGCGAGTGTTGACTCTTTCGTCTCAAATGTAAATAGGCTTATCATAAATCCGCTCATCATCCTTCTTTTTGGTTTAGCAGTAGTGTATTTTCTGTACGGTATATTTGAATTTATTTCGAATCAAGAAAATGAAGAGAAAAAAACGACTGGTAAAAATCATATGATTTGGGGGATTATTGGAATTGTTATAATGATGGGAGTTTTCACAATTTTGAATATTATTATGAGAACTTTCAATATAGAAGGAATAAATCCTGAAGAGGGAACAGTACAGCTGAATGATTATAATCCGTAATTTCATATATAAAAATTTGGCAATAAAAAAGGGGTAGTTAAAAACTACCCCTTTTGTGTTGCGTTCTTTAGCGCAACAATTTAATTTTTTACCTCCAAGAAACTGCTATTTCATCCTTTTGGTAAGGATAGATAAAATAGTTTCCTGCTGGCATGTGATACCAGTCTTCTATATTTCCAGATTCCCCTTCATATTTTTTGCATGCACATATGAAGAATGTATTTGGATCAGATGCAAACACGAATTTTGTGTGACCTGCACCCAATACTTTAATATGAGTTTTGAGAGGTATAAGATATGCTTTGATAGGTTTATCTAATGTAGCATGTCCTTCCCCCGAGGTTGGGAAATTAGAAGAGTAATTATTACCGGTGTCGTTGGTTGTTGACGAGAGTGGAGATGTTTTATCTCGTGGTGTATCACAACCCTTAATAATTATCATGACTAGAATTGTGATAACCGCCACTATCGCTATTGCGATAAGTGTCTTCTTGTTTGATAAAACCCCCCCTTGGTTAAATCCCTGCTTGTGCATTATTCACCTCCCTTTTTTGTAAAAGCACTGATAATTCCCCCAAGGATTCCCGCCTCTCCTTGTATGGATACAATGTTTTTTTTGATTGCTGGATCTAAAAGAAGATCTGCTTGATCGACCGCGGTTTGAGGTGAGACTTCGACTTCGGTTCGAAACTTTTTTGCTATCTCTATTCTTTTGTTCGCCGCTTTCGCTCGCGCCTCGGCTTGTTTTTCTTCCTCGAGAGCTGCCTGTGTTTCTGACGTGAAATTTACGTTTCCGAGGTCAAATGTTTCCACATCAATTCCATAACGCTGTTCAATATCAGAATGACTATCGTATAACTCTTTCTCGTTAGCTTTAATCACTCTAATTTCTGGCCAATGGAAGTTGTAGAATTCAATAAGCTGATTAGCATTTATTGGTTTGTCGAATGGGCAACTAGGATTGCCACAGAAATACCAATCTTTTTCTCCCCAAGAATTAGTATTTTTTATGTTTGGGACATCTGCACTTTTTTTGTGCATGATGTGTGGCGGTCTTGCAAGTCGCAAGATTGCATTTATGATATCACCGAGAGCTGGTCGACTCTCAATGAACACAGTGTGGGGATGGTTTCCCCCAATTCCTCCGATTCGCGCTTCCACAGCTTCAATCACACCAGCCAAGATTACCTCTTCACTGACTGTGACAAAAACGTTTCGTCCTTCATCGGGATGACCCTTGAGATGCAATACATCAGGATCAGGTCTATATTGAAAGACACCCTCAACTGACATATTAAAACCATCTTTTGTGGTAAAAGAGAATTTAATGTCCTTCTTTACCAGTTCCAAGGAAACTTTTTCAGTGGAACTAATGAAAGGGCATACAATATGTGGTCCTTCTCGGAGTATTCCTTTTGGTCCCCGCACTCGTGATCTAAGTACACTCCAAACATAGAAGGTATACTCTGGTACGATTACAAGGGCGTTTAGAAATACTATCATTGTGATTACTATCACACCAATAATGATTATTATTTCCATTTTTGTTTCCTCTTATTTTTTTGTTATTAATTAGTTTGTTTATTTGAAAGGCCTAAAGGTTAAAAGTGGAATAGCCACTCAAATAAACAAACTAATCTAACATTATTGTCAAAGTACTTAGTATCTTTAAAGTATATCACACATAAACAAAAAAGTCAACCTATAAGGTTGACTTTTTTGTTTCTAATTAATAAGCTATTTTAAGCGTGTTTCATGGGTTCTAGCATATATTTTTCTTTAGAACGATGAACATGTCTCCATAAAAAGATTATCAATACAATTAGTATTACGAAGATAATCCACTGCACTAGACCAGTAGGCATAAAACTGTTTGATCCTAGAAGGGCATTAGCCGTAAGACTGCCATAACTTTCGTTAAAATCACTTGCACTCACGCTGTTGTTTTCCTCTGAGGTATTTGAATAATTAGTATTGTAGTTGGAATTAGAACTATTTTGGGTAGTAGAATAATTTGTTGTTGTAATGTTATTTTTTATAGTGAATAAGGAAGCATTTGAAAATCCTCCCCCTGGTTCACCATTTAAAACGGTTAGATAAAATTCATTTTGATTATAGGCATCGCTAGGAAAAATATCTACCAAAAGATGTTTAGAATCTATAAAAGTGGTAGTACGATTGGAATTATTTTTTCTAACTACTGAATCTGGGGTAAAACCGTTTCCAATAATAGTAATAGTTGTTCTTCCTCTTATTTTATCGATAGAACTTGGTTTTATTGAGGAAATAATTGGTACTGGGTTTATTGGTTCAGGATTACTTGCGAAACGATAATAAGAATATTCGTCATAGGCCTTAGTTTCGATAGGGGCAAAAATCATTACACCAAAAGCCAAAATAAGCAATATTTCCAAGCTTAAAAGTATTAAATTGTTTCTTGTTTTATTCATACATATAAGTATAGCACTTATCTGTATAAAAGTCAAGTGCTGGGAGGGAGACTCGAACTCCCAAGGGTTGCCCCACTAGTTCCTAAGACTAGCGCGTATACCAATTCCGCCATCCCAGCAATATATTCTTTTGTGTCCGCCCAGAGGGGATCGAACCCCCGACCTTATCCTTAAGAGGGATCTGCTCTACCAGCTGAGCTATGGGCGGATATTAAAAAAATTTTTACGAAAATAATTTTCGCAATGTGCCCGAGGTGGGAATCGAACCCACACGACCTTACGGTCACGAAATTTTAAGTCTCGCGCGGCTACCAATTACGCCACTCGGGCAATAAATCAAATTATATATTTTTATTTTCAAATTACAATTGAGGCCTAGGGCGGAATCGAACCGCCGTATAAGAGTTTTGCAGACTCTTGCCTTACCACTTGGCGACTAGGCCATATTTTAATATTACTTTTCTCTGAGTAGTTCGTCAATTTTTTGTCTGTTTTTTTCTCCGCGATCTATTTGTATATCAATAAAAGGAATAATTTTTATTTGTATATTTTTTCTAATATATTCACGCAATTCGCCGCGTTTCCGTTTTACGAACGCGAGAGCCTTAGTTTCTTTTTCATCAGGTAGGACGGTTATAAAAATAGTGGCCCGTTTTAAATCGGGTGATACTGTGCAGGATGTGACTGTAATGAGAGAAGTGTTGTTATTTTCGCGTTCCAAAAATTGAGCCCCCAGCTCTTTCAGAAGATTTGCCACTTTTTCATTTCTTTGAATCATTTTTGGGTAACATTGAACGATTCAATTACATCTCCTTCCACAATTTCTGTTTTTGATTCAATCATCATACCAAATTCCGTACCTTCTTCTACCTCTTTCACTTTCATTTTAGCCTTTTCCAAATTCACTATTCTGCCACGTCCAATTTCAAAATCTCGACGCATAATTTTAACAATTTTATCTAAAACTATCCGCCCTTTTAAGACCCTACCGCCTACTATTTGACGTTCTTTGGTATGACTAAAAACTTTTAGGACTTTTGAACTGCCTGTTGTTTCTATAGTTTCAATTCTTGGCCTCCTTTTTTCCATTTCACCTTCCAGCCATTCGGTCATTTTATAGATGATATCAAAGAAAGAAATAGTGATACCCCGTTTATCGGCCAATTCAACCGCGCTTTTGTCTATTTTTACATTGAATCCTATAACCAGAATATTTTCACCCCCGCTGATAGTTTTTATATCTGATTCCGAAATAGGCCCCACTCCTTTTTGTACAATTTTAAATTCTGCGTTTTCATTTCTTATTTTGTTTATTTCTTTCTCTATAGCTTCTATGGAACCCGCAATATCCGCTTTCAATATAATTGGAATTATTTTTTTAGTACCATCTTCCGGCGGGAAAAGGTCGGACCTTTTTGAATCCCCAAGGTCCGACCTTGAGAAATCAAATTCTCTTATATATTTTTCTACCTCCTTTTTGGTTTTAAAAGATTTGAATTCTGCGCCTATCCGGGGCATTTTGTCAAAACCGATAAGACGTATCGGGGAAGAAAAAGCTGCTTCGTTTATTATTTTTCCTAAAAAATTTTCCATAATATTCGTAGAACAAACACTATCTTCTACCACCACAATCATCCCTTTTCTGAGAGAACCGTTTTTTATGATGAGAGTGGCTTGAATTCCGCGTTTGGAATCAAGGTTTGTTTCAATCACCAAGCCAGAAGCATTTTCATCTTTATCACCTTTAAAGTTTTCCATTTCTGCCAGAATATTAATCAATGATAATAAATCATCTACCCCAGTGCCGTTTTTTGCTGAAATTTCGACAAATGGAATTTTACCGCCGTAATTTTCGAGATATATTTCGTTCTCTGCTAATTCTGTTTTTGTTTTCTGAATGTTGGCATTTGTTTTGTCTATCTTATTAATAGCAACAATACAAGGTATTTTGTTTGCAGTTATTGTTTTCCATGCTTCGATTGTCTGAGGTTTTACTCCGTCTTCGGCGGAAACAATTAAAACAGCGATATCAGCAATCTGCGCTCCACGTTCACGCATTTTTGAAAATGATTCATGGCCAGGTGTATCAATAAAAGTTATTTTTTTTTCTTGCTCCGAGTTTAGAGGAGAATGAATGACTTCATAAGCGGAAATATGCTGAGTTATGCCTCCCAATTCTCCTTCGACTATATTTGTTTTTCTGATGTAATCAAGAAGGGTTGATTTACCATGGTCAATATGACCCATAATCACCACTACTGGTGGTCTTGTTATGCTTTTTTCTTCTTTTTTATCCATAATTATACTTTAGCTTTCTTTAAAACTTCCTTTTCCTCGGTAGTAAGTTCGTATTCTGATTTTCCATTTTTAATAGGTTTAGCAAAAATGCTCATTCGTTCACGAGAATATAAACTTGAAAACACTACACCATCTCCATCTTCGTTTACCATGCCAACCGCGAAACTTTGATTGCTGCCTTGATCGGGAAAAGGATTAAAACGTATAGTCTCAAGACCTCTGATGCTCTTTTTTAATTTTTTATTTATTTCAATGATTTCCTTTTCAGTTTTTTCTTTTGCGGATTTCAGTTTTGAAATATCTTCTTCTAAGATTATAATGCTTTCTTCCAAATCTTTTCCTTTTTTCCCGGCAAAAAATCTTTTTAATCGTTTTTCTGTTCTAATGGCCCAAATAACGCCGGTTAGAACAATCACTCCAACAAAAATAAGAAAAATTATTTCAGGCTTTATATTCATATTGTTTCAATATATACTATTTCCATGCCTAAATCAAGAAATATTTATTTAGATTACACAGCTTCAATATCAGCCAATCCGAGTTCCGTACATATGCTGGGAGTAAAAGCGAAAACAAAACTTCAAAATGCACGTAAGGAAGTGGCTGTTATTTTGAGAGCTCGACCTGAAGAAATAATTTTTACCAGTGGAGGCACAGAGAGTAATAATCTTGCTATTCAAGGTGTTGTTTTTAGCACTTGGGAGCTCGGCTCCCAAGAGGGAGCCGAGCTCCCAAAGATTCCACATATTATTACCACTAACATCGAACATCCTTCGGTATTAGAAACTTTTAAAATGCTTCGGAAAAAAAAACTGGCGGAAATTTCAATAGTGCCTGTTGAAAAAAATGGAATAATAGATGTGAAAAAAATAAAAAAAGAAATAAAGGGAAATACAATATTGGTATCAGTAATGTATGCTAATAATGAAATTGGCACAATTCAGCCTATTCGAGAGATTGCTAAAGAAATTAGGCACTATAAGAAAGGAAAACATAGCTTTAAAAAGCTATGTTTTCCTGTATTTCATACCGATGCCGTGCAAGCGGTAAATTATTTGGATTTAAACGTTGAAAAATTAGGGGTAGATTTGCTTTCTCTTTCTGGTTCCAAAATAGAGGGGGCGGGAAGGGTAGGAATACTTTATAAGAAAAAATCTGTTCCACTCGCGGCTATATTTGGCGGGGGAGATCAGGAAATGGGATTTCGTCCTGGAACGGAAAATTTACCAGAAATTTTGAAATTTTCCAAGGCACTAAATTTAGTTCAAAAAAATAAAGAAAAAGAATCGAGACGTTTAACTCAACTTCGAAATTATTTTATTATTAAATTAACTTCGCAGAAGAATAATTTTTTCGGTCCTCGGGTCGCCCTCATAAAGTCCGAAGGGCTCAACCAGACACTCAAAAATTATTCTTCTGCTTCGTTAATTATAAATGGCGACTTGGAAAATCGATTACCAAATATTATAAATGTCACTTTTCCCAAAATCCCGAGTGATCTTTTGGTTATGGAACTTTCAGCTAATGGCATAATGACTTCATCCAAAAGTGCTTGCAAAAGTTCTCAAAAGGGAGGTTCATATGTTATAAAAGCTATCCGTCCAGAATCTGACGTTGAAATTGGAGGATTGCGTTTTTCTTTAGGCAGACAAACGACTAAAACTGATATTGACTATACCAGCAAAATTTTGTCTAAAATTTTGCTTAAACTAAAAAAGTGGTATAATTGACGTATGGATATCAAAGATTTAAATAAATCACAGCTTATATTGTTGGCGGTATTGCTTAGTTTTGTGACTTCTATTGCCACTGGCATAACTACAGTCACTTTAATGCAACAAGCCCCGGCTTCTTTTACCGTGCCGGTGAATCGTGTTATCAAACAAACTGTTGAGAAAATTCAACAAGTAGAGGGCAAAACGACAGTACAAACAGTTGTCATTAAAGAAGAAGATTTAGTAGTAGATGCTATTGCTAAAAATCAGTCGGCTGTATTCGCTGTAAGTAAAGATGGTTTTGATTTAAATGGCGGTGCAATTGAAATTCCTGCCGGCAGGGGATTTGCGGTTTCTTCTGACGGCATAATTGTAGCTGATGCCAAACTGGTGCCCGATAAGGAAGTCTATTATTTGAAGAATGACAGCGGAAAATTCAAAGCGGATTTCTTATTCGCAGACAAAACGGGATTTTCATTTCTTAAAATAGGGTCGCCGTTAGATGAAAAAAATAAGATTGTTTTCACTGTGCCTGCCTTGGGAGATTTGAGTAAAATGAAAATAGGACAGAAAGTTTTAGTTATGGGTAATAATGTTTCTTCTTCTATTTTTGAAGGATTAAACGAAAATAAAAATATAGATTTGATTGCGGCTAAATCCGATGCAGGGGGATTGGTGTTGAATTTAGACGGTGAAGCCCTGGGTATTGCTCTTTCTGGTGACACCATATCTTTCGCTTCAATCGATTTAATCGCTGAAGCCTTGAAAACACTGGAAGCTACACTATAATTTTATAACTTTTTACTTTATGATTTTTATTTTATAAATAATTTATATGCCACCGCTTCACAAATTTACAACTAAATCAAAAGATGCAATCAAAAAAGCTCATGAGCTTGCTATTGAACGTGGACAGAACCACGTTACTTCTTTGCATCTTCTTGTCGCTTTATTATTACAAGAAGAGAGCATGGTGAATTCTATTTTAGATAAACTGGAAGTAGATACCGTGTTTTTAACAGATTCTATTTTAGAATCGATTGAATCACCGGAATCTCAAAGTACTCTTTCACCAGCCTATCAAATTTATCTCAATCCTGATTTGGCCCAAGTAATAGAACACTCAGTAAAATTAGCGGAATATATGAAAGATGATTTTGTTTCAACTGAACATCTTTTTATTGCTATGCTTGAAGTTGCAGGGGAGGCGCGAGAAACTTTAGCCCGCTTTAGAATCCTTAAAGATCCTGTAATGAAAGTATTAGAAGAACTTCGCAGTCAAAATATTACTGATGTAACGGAACCAAAAAGATTTAGATTGCTTTTGAAATACACTCGCAATTTGACTAAATTAGCAAAGGAAGACAAATTGGATCCGGTTATTGGACGGGATAACGAAATAATGCGCATCATCCAAATACTTTCTCGCAGGACTAAAAATAATCCGATTTTAATCGGCGAAGCCGGTACTGGTAAAACAGCGGTAGTGGAAGGTCTGGCAGAACGTATCGCAAAAAATAATATTCCTGAATCCCTGAAAGACAAGGAACTCGTTTCTCTTGATTTGGGTTCTCTTATAGCTGGTACAAAATATCGCGGAGAATTTGAGGAAAGATTAAAGGGTATTATGAAAGAGATAGAAAAAGCAGATGGAAAAGTGATTCTTTTTATTGATGAAATTCACACTATTGTTGGGGCTGGAGGTTCGGAGGGTACGATGGATGCTTCAAACATGTTGAAGCCTGCTTTGTCTCGCGGAGAATTGCGGGCTATCGGTGCCACAACCTTGAAGGAATATCAAAAACACATTGAAAAAGATCCAGCCTTAGCTCGTCGCTTTCAACCTGTTTATATTGATGAACCTAGCGTAGAAGATGCTATTACCATACTTCGTGGTCTGAAAGAAAAATATGAGCTTTTTCACGGAGTTCGTATTACTGACGATAGCATAATTGCAGCGGTAAATCTTTCTAGTCGTTATATTACCAATAGATTCCTGCCGGACAAAGCAGTTGATCTTATTGATGAGGCTTCCTCTTCCTTGAAAATTGCGCTTGAGAACAAGCCTACTATTTTAGAAGATGCGCACAGAAAAATAATGCGTTTAGAAATTGAAAAAGAAGCGCTCAAAAAAGAAATTGAAAACAATACCAAAGATAGTAAAAATATAAAGAGCAGGATAAAAGAAATAGATAAAGAAATTGCCAATCTGCATGAGAAAACAAAAGAACTTGAATTGAAGTGGCAAAATGAAAAAGAAACGGTTATGGAGATTCGTTCAATTAAAAAAGAACTGGATGCTATGCGTCTCTTGGCTGAAGATGCGGAAATGAGGTCAGATCTGTCTCGGGCTGCGGAAATACGTTATGGTAAGATACCTATTTTAAAGAAAGAATTAGAGATGAAACTTCTGCGCTTGAAAAAACTTCAAAAATCAAGAAGAATTTTGAAAGAAGAAGTAACAGCGGAAGATATAGCGGAAGTGGTAGCGCGCTGGACTGGTATTCCGCTCACCAAAATGCTTGAAGAGGATCGTGCTAAATTGCAAAGAATGGAAGAAGAACTGAAAAAGAGAGTCATAGGCCAAGATGAAGCCATTATCCGTGTGTGTGATGTAATTCGTCGTTCACGCGCCGGCATAGGAGACCCCAACAGGCCCAATGGCTCTTTTATATTTTTAGGTCCGACGGGGGTTGGTAAAACAGAACTCACTAAAACTCTGGCCCAATTTATATTTAACGATGATAATGCACTCATTCGAGTAGATATGTCTGAATACATGGAAAAACATTCAATATCAAAGCTAATCGGTTCGCCTCCGGGATATATCGGTTATGATGAAGCAGGACAACTAACTGAATCCGTCAGACACCGCCCATTTTCTGTGATACTTTTTGACGAAATCGAAAAAGCTCATCCAGAAGTTTTCAATATGTTGCTTCAAGTTATTGATGAAGGAAGACTGACAGATGGAAAAGGGAGGGCAGTCAACTTTAAAAATACTATTATTATTCTTACTTCCAATATTGGTTCGCAATTTATAGAGAAAATGGAATC
>LBRM01000004.1 GCA_000991415.1 Candidatus Nomurabacteria bacterium GW2011_GWA1_36_15
GCACAGAGGCACTTCAGTGCAACGGATGCACGACATTAGTGGTTTTGGTCATCTGGATTCTGCTCGAAAAACATTCGAACTTCGTCCAGTAGATACCGCCTCTGTCTACCACCCTTGAATTGTATTATAATTATTATATGAAAATTGAAAGCGATGTTTTTGTAAATAATGGGAAAATTCCAATCCGATATACTTGCAACGGAGAGGGAATACAAATACCGATCAAAATGTTCGATGTGCCTAAAGATGCAAAAAGTTTAGCCTTGATTGTTGACGACCCGGACGCGCCGAATGGGGATTTTGTGCACTGGGTAGTTTGGAATATTGACCCAAAAATTTCAGTCATCAAAAATAATAATAATATATCTGGCGCCACGGAGGGTTACACAAGTTTGGGCAAACCGGGTTGGGTTGCGCCTTGTCCTCCGTCGGGCATTCACCATTATAATTTTAAACTTTTTGCTCTTGATACCGTTCTCTCAATGTCAAAATCTTCAGGTAAAATAGATCTTATTCACGCTATGGAAGGGCGTATTATTGACAACGCTGTACTTGTCGGTTTGTATGGACGAGAATAAAAACGCAATGGATAAAAAAAGGCTTATTGAAAAGCTTAGAGAAAAAGGAATCAAAGAGGAGATATTAAAAGCCATAGAAAAAATTGACAGAGAAGATTTTGTTTTAGAAAGAAATTTAGATGAGGCATATGAAGACCATCCTCTCTCTATCGGATACGGACAAACAATAAGTCAGCCATATACCGTAGCTTTTATGTTGCAAGAACTTGAACTCAAAAAAGGCGATAAAGTTTTGGAAATTGGCACAGGTAGCGGATGGAATGCCGCCCTGATTTCTAATATTATCGGTGAAAAGGGAAAAATTTATACCGTGGAAATCGTAGATGAACTTGCTGGAAAAGCGAAAGAAAAATTAAAAAATTATAAAAACATAATTGTTTTTAATGGAGATGCTTCTCGTGGATTTGTTGAGTATGCCCCATATGATAAAATAATTTTAACCGCAGCTCCCCCAAAAATTGCTGAAGAATTCAAAGAACAATTAACTGACGGTGGAATTCTGCTTGCACCAGTAGGACAATATACTCAAAAACTTATAAAATTGACAAGGAACGGAAATAAATTTATAGAAATAGAAAGAGGGGATTTTATCTTTGTCCCATTAGTAAGTAAAACATGTTAAAATTACAATGAATTATAGCCATTATTAATAATTAACTTAAGAGTGAATTTATGAAAGGATACAATGCAAATATAGAAAAAGAAACTTTAGAAAATACGAATTTTCGCAAAGTTTTGTACACAGGGAAACATAGCCAATTAGTTTTAATGAGTTTGAAGCCAAATGAGGAAATTGGGATGGAAATTCATGCCGATAATGATCAATTTTTTCGTTTCGAAAAAGGAGAAGGCAAGTGTGTTATTGATGGTAATTTTTATGAGCTTAAAGACGGGTCGGTTATTATGGTTCCAGCTGGGGCTGAACATAATATTATCAATACATCCAGTTCGGAAGATCTGAAACTTTATACGATTTATTCTCCCGCTCATCATAAAGATGGAATTGTAAAAACTACAAAAAAAGAAGCAGAAAATGGGCCAGAATTTGACGGAGTGACAACAGAATAATAAATAAGATTGTGTTAGAATATCCGTATGTCCGAGTATTACAAAGCCAATAGAATAAGAAATGTTTATAATCCAAAGAACCCAGATCCTTTTAAATTGTCTCGCTCTAAAATTGAACTTTTTACCGAGTGTCCAAAATGTTTTTATTTAGACCGCAGACTGGGAATAGGAAGACCGCCAGGGTTTCCTTTTAATTTAAATACTGCAGTCGATACGCTTTTGAAGAAAGAATTTGATATTCATAGAGCAAATAAGACCACGCATCCGTTGATGAAAGCATATAAGATAAACGCCATTCCTTTTGATCATGAAATGATGGATGAATGGAGAAGAAATTTTGGCGGAATACAATATCATCATGAACCCACTAATTTTATAATGACCGGGGCGGTGGATGATTTATGGATTAATCCCAGAGGGGAGCTTATTGTGGTGGACTATAAATCTACCAGTAAACAGGAAAAAGTTACTCTTGATGCCGAGTGGCAAATGGGATACAAAAGACAAATGGAAATGTATCAATGGCTTCTCCGTCAGCTTGGGTTTAAGGTGTCTGACACTGGTTACTTTGTTTACTGTAACGGAAAAACGGACCGCAAAGCATTTGACGGAAAACTGGAATTTGATATTGATTTGATTCCTTATACCGGTGATGATTCGTGGGTAGAAGGTGCATTATTGAAAGTAAAAAAATGCCTGAACGGCAAGATACCAAAAGCCAGCCCCGGATGCGATTATTGTAATTATCGAGAAGCTGTACAAAAAATAAAGTAAAAATTAAAACAATAATCCAGGTCCATTATCCAGCCAGCCCAAGTAAAAACCCAAGACGATAAAAAGAATTGTTAAAATAATTAAAATCCAGTCGGTTTTTTCCACGTTTTTATTATAACAAATATAGCAAAAAAGCCATTTTTGTGATATATTTTGTTAATCAAATGGAGAAAGAAATTAAAAAGAGTCCATCTGTCATGGCGGGTAAAGAGCATCCACTTTCAATATTGGCCAATCGAGCTTATGATATTTTTTCCTCGCTTGGCTTTGAAATTGCCGTCGGACCGGAGTTGGAAAGTGAATGGTATAACTTTGATGTTTTAAATGTTTCCAAAGATCATCCTGCCCGGGACATGCAAGACACTTTTTTTATCAAAGACCAAAAGGAAAAAGTACTTCGCACCCATACAACAAATGTTTCAGCTCGGGCAATCGAAAAAGCAAGCAAAGAGGGCAGAATACCGTGCGCATTCATTTCTATTGGGAAAGTTTTTAGAAATGAAGCAACAGATTCAACGCACGAAACGCAGTTTTTCCAGATAGACGGAACCATGATTGGCGAAGATATTTCCATTGCAGATTTAAAAGGTATCCTTACTTATTTTTATAAAAAAATGCTAGGCGATGAAGTGGAAATGGAATTTCGTCCAAGTTTTTTTCCTTTTGTTGAACCCGGCCTTGAAGTTTGGTTAAAATTTAAAGATCAGTGGTTAGAAGTTATGGGTGCTGGCATGCTTCATCCGAATGTATTAAAAAATGTCGGTCTTGATCCCAAAAAGATTCGAGGTTTTGCTTTTGGCGGAGGGCTTGATCGTATTGCTATGGTCAAATGGAATATTTCTGACGTTCGTCTTTTTTATCAAGGAGACTTAAGATTAAATCAATTTTGAAAAATGAAAATATCTTATAATTGGCTCAAATGGTATATCCCGGAAATTCCAAAAGCAGAAAAATTACGAGATATTTTTACCTATTATCTTTGTGAAGTTGAAAACATTGAAAAAAAAGGGGGCGATACTATTTTTGATGTAAATATTTTACCAAACAGGGCGCATGATTTGCTTAGCCACCTTGGTATTGCTCGGGAACTCGCTTCACTTTTGAATATATCTTTTAAAGATCCAACTCCGATGTATAAAATTCCAGAGACGAAATCTACTAATTTAAAAATAAAATTGGAAACTGATAAATGCCGTCGTTATATGGGGCGGATCGTAAGAAATGTGAAAATTGGGCCCTCGCCCGACTGGGTACAGAAACATTTAGAGTCTATTG
Organism: Candidatus Nomurabacteria bacterium GW2011_GWA1_36_15; assembly: GCA_000991415.1. Taxonomy (GTDB): domain Bacteria; phylum Patescibacteriota; class Minisyncoccia; order Phycocordibacterales; family UBA9973; genus UBA9973. The sequence goes on from LBRM01000004.1 coordinate 3,696, forward strand.
GGCAAAGAAGCATCAATAATATTGTAGATGCAACAAATATTGTTATGTATGATTCCGGACAGCCATGTCATGCTTTTGACTTGGATAAACTAGCGAACGAGATATTAATTATTAGGCAGGCAAAAGAAGGAGAAAATATAACAACTCTTGATGGCAAAGAAGTGAAACTTTCGTCTATGGATATGGTGATTGCGGATGAAAAAAATATTCTAGCCATTGCTGGGGTGAAAGGCGGGAAGCTTGCCGAAGTGGATGGAAATACCAGAAATATTTTGATAGAAGTAGCGAGTTTTGATCCTATCTCTGTGCGTAAAACCTCAAAAAGAATGGGAATTTTAACTGATTCTTCTAAAAGATTTGAGAATAATTTATCTCCGGAAATTGTTTTTTATGCCATGAGAGAGATTTCGGGACTTTTAGTCGAATATGGCGGACTTGAGTTTGAAAAAATAATAGATATTTATCCAAACAAACAAAAACCCAGAGGACTTTCTTTTTCGGCTGATAAAATATCTAAAATTTTAGGGGTGGCAATATCGGAAACCGAAATAGAAAATATTTTGAAAAGATATAATTTTGAATATGAAAATAAAAATAGAGAATTTAAAATTGTTATTCCACCGACGCGTTTTGATTTGGAGATAGAAGAGGATATGGCAGAAGAGATAGGAAGAATTTTGGGATACGATAAGGTAAAGCCAAAAATTCCGAAAATTAATTTCAAACCGAAAGTAAATAATACATATGCAAAAATTAGTTGGGCGCGGAATAAATTACTTAGTGAAGGTTATAGCGAAGTGATGACTTATAGTTTTTGTAATAAAGGAGAAGTAGAAGTACTTGCCTCTGCATCAGATAAAAATTTTTTAAGAACAGGTTTGAATAACGGTTTAAAAGAAAGTTTGAAATTAAATCAACTCAATGCGCCCTTGTTTCAGATGGATGATATAAAAATTTTTGAAATTGGGACGGTATTTAAAAAAGGTACGGAAGAGATAAATATTGCTTATGGTGATAAAAAAGAAATAAAAGAAATTGAATTAAATAAATTTGTTTCTGAAAAGCTTTCTTCTGAAGAGCACGGATATTTTTCTGCTGAAAAATTCCTCGTGCTCGCGCCGTCGCGCTCCCAAGTCTCTTCAGGAGAAACTTTTCATTCACAAATTTTCAAAATGTGGTCAATGTATCCATTTATCACCCGTGATATTGCAGTCTGGGTTCCAGAAAATATTTCAAGTAGTGAGGTAGAGAAAGTTATAAAAAATAATGCCGGAGAACTTGTTATAAGGGGTCCAGAACTATTTGATCAGTTTAAAAAAGGGAACCAAATTTCTTACGCTTTTAAGTTGGTTTTTCAATCTTATGAAAGAACTCTTACAGATGATGAAGTTAATGAAATTATGGCTAAAATAGGCCATAAAATAAGCGAAAATTCAAGCTGGCAAATACGATAAAACACTAGTTTTTTTGTTACTTTTTTGCTATAATATATAAAGCAAAAATAGATTTTTGCTTTTATTTTTGAGTCAATTTTGACACCAAATGGCTAAAGAAAAAGAGATAAAAAGTGGGCATCATTATGATGCCTCAGATATATCGGTTCTCGAAGGACTTGATCCGGTTAGACGTCGTCCCGGAATGTATATCGGAACCACAGGTCCCGAAGGATTACATCATTTAGTTTGGGAAATTTTTGATAACTCACGCGATGAAGCGATGGGTGGTTTTTGTGATGATATAGAAGTTGTGCTTTTACCAAATAATCGTGTTCGTGTGGCAGACAATGGCAGAGGCGTGCCTGTTGATATACATAAAAAAACTAAAGTATCCGCCTTAGAAACGGTAATGACCACACTTCATGCCGGAGGAAAATTCGGAGGGGAAAACAGTGGATATAAAGTTTCTGGAGGATTGCATGGTGTTGGGGCCTCCGTTGTGAATGCGCTTTCTATTTACTGTAAAGCAGAAGTGCACAAAGATGGTGGCAAATATATCCAGGAATATTCTCAGGGTAAGAAAAAATCTCTGGTGAAAAAAGTCAATTCTTCCAAGTTGCATGGAACTATTATCACTTTTGAACCAGATAAAGAAATTTTTAAAGATATAAAATTTGATTGGAATACGATTATTGGTCACATTCGTCAACAAGCATATTTGGTAAAAGGGCTTAAAATTTTAATAATTGATGCTCGGGGATACGAGGGAAAAATAGATGATTCAGATGTTTTCTATTTTAGAGAGCTGGGACTTGAATTGCCTTCTGTCTCTTTTTATTTTGAGGGAGGGCTTACTTCGCTTATAAAATATTATAATAAGTTTCAGAAACCGGTTCATAATAGTATTTTTTATGTCGAGAAAGAATTGGATAATGTACTAGTAGAAATAGCTCTTCAATATGTGGATGATATTGTGGACCGTATCATTCCTTTTGCCAACAATATTTATACGGGAGAAGGTGGCACGCATGTGACTGGCTTTAAAACTGCATTAACTAGAACCCTAAACACCTACTGCAAAAAAAATGAAATGATGAAAGAATCGGAAGGTGGTTTTACAGGGGATGATGTTTTAGAAGGTTTGACTTGTGTTATTTCCGTTAAGCTTCGGGAAATCCAATTTGAGGGCCAAACAAAAGCAAAATTGGGTTCTATGGAAGCACAGGGTGCCGTTGGTACCGTATTCGGGGAAACATTTACAAACTTTCTAGAAGAAAATCCAGATGAAGCGAAAGCTATAATTAATAAATCTGTGCTTGCTTTAAAAGCACGTAAAGCCGCCAAGGCAGCAAAAGATTCGGTACTTCGCAAAGGTGCGCTTGAAGGTATGACCCTTCCTGGTAAATTAGCAGATTGTCAAAGTAAAAGTGCAGAAGAATCTGAATTATTTTTAGTGGAAGGAGATTCAGCTGGTGGTTCAGCCAAACAAGGCAGAGATAGACGCATTCAAGCGGTGTTGCCTCTTCGCGGAAAAATTTTAAATGTTGAACGCGCGCGCATAGATAAAATGTTGGCCTCTAAAGAAGTAAGAGCTCTAGTTATTGCTATGGGAACTTCTATTGGAGATACTTTTGATCTTTCTAAAATGCGTTATCATAAAATAATTATTGCGACAGATGCTGATGTTGATGGGGCGCATATTCGTACCCTTTTACTTACTCTTTTTTATAGATATTTTAGACAAGTCATTGAAACGGGATATATTTATATTGCCCAACCACCGCTTTATAAGATAAAAAAAGGCAAAGAAATCAGTTATGCTTATTCTGATGCAGAAAAAATAAAAATTATTGGGAAAGAAACCGATGTAAGTGAAATACAAGCGGTAGAAACTGATGTTGAAGTTCCGGAAGGGGAAATTATTGAAAATGAAAAATCACCCGCCCGAACGGCCGAGGCCTCTCGGTCGGGCGGGAATAAAATTCATATCCAACGCTACAAAGGTCTCGGGGAAATGAATCCGGAGGAACTCTGGGAAACGACTATGGATCCGGCCCATCGCGTACTGAAGAAAGTAAATATAGACGATGCCGAAGAAGCCAATAAAGTTTTTGAAATTCTAATGGGCTCTGAAGTTCCTCCTCGCAAATCTTTTATTCAGTCCAACGCCAAATTAGCGGAGATTGATATTTAACTACTTTTCTCTTCTATTTCTTTTTTTAGCTTTGTGAGAAATTCTTCAGTGGAAATGTTTTCAAATTTTTTATCGTTTCTGCCTTCCACGGTAAGCTTTTTTGATCCTTTTTCCCTGTCACCGATAATTATTAGATATGGAATTTTTTGTACCTTTGCGTTGCGAATTTTTTTACTCAAAGATTCATTAGATTCATCAAGCTCCACACGCACGTCATTTTCTTTTAGAGTTTTAAAAATTTCAGTGGCATAGTCCAGATGTTTGTCTCCCGAAATTGGAATAATTTTTATTTGCACTGGAGAGAGCCAAAGAGGGAATGCGCCAGCATAATGTTCAATTAAAATTCCCATAAATCTTTCAAAAGAACCCAATATAGCCACATGTAGAACTACTACTCGATGTTTTTTGCCGTCTTCTCCCACATAATCCATCTCGAAATTATTTGGTTGATTAAAATCAAGTTGTATTGTTGCTAGTTGCCATTCTCTTCCGATCGAATCTTTTATTTTTATGTCAATTTTAGGTCCATAAAATGCAGCTTCGCCTTCCTCAACGTTGTATTTTAGACCCATTTTTTTTGCAGAATTAATTAATATTTTTTCTGCATTCTCCCATATTTCATCATTTCCGAAATATTTTTCTTTATTTTTAGTGTTTCGTGTAGAAACTTCGACTTTGTAATTATCAAAACCAAATAATTTGTAAACTTTTCGCATCAAACTAAAAATCATTTCAATTTCTGATTCAATTTGATCAGTTCTTATGAAATGATGAGTGTCGTCTTGGGTTAGATTTTTAACGCGCAGAAGTCCGGATAATTCACCGCTTTTTTCATTGCGATAGACGGTTGTATTTTCTGCTATACGTAAAGGTAAATCACGATAGCTATGTAGTTCTGCATTATATATTTCAAAATGATGAGGGCAATTCATCGCTTTCATGACAAATTCTTCACCATCTTCATCCGTCATAATTGGCATCATTGCGTTATATTTACCTATGTGTCCGCTACGAATGTAGAGTTCTTTTCTGGCTATGTGTGGAATGGTTACAAAAAAATAACCCAATTTTTCTTTTTCTTTTCTTATGAAATTTTCTAATTCAGTTTTAATGATATTGCCTTTTGGTAAATACATTGGTAGCCCTTTGCCAACTAAATCTGAGATAGTAAACAAACTAAGTTCTTTTCCTAATTTCTTGTGGTCCCTCTTTTCGGCTTCTTTACGCATTTTGATGTATTCATCAAGTTTTTCTTTTGTCTCAAAAGCCAATCCGTAAATACGAGTAAGCATTTTGTTTTTTTCATTTCCACGCCAATATGCTCCAGCCACACGGTCTAACTTAAATGAATCAAATTTAATTTCTTTACTTGGATTTTTCAAATGTCCTCCTCGGCAAAGATCTGTAAAATCTCCACATTTATAAAAAGTTATTTTTTCACCTTTTCCAATGATTTCTTCTATCAGTTCTATTTTGTATTCATTCTTTTTAAAATATTCTTTTGCCTCTTTTTCACTTTTTTCTTTACTCTCAAACTCTTTCCAAGATTTTAAAATCTCTTTCATTTTCTTCTCTATTTTAGGCAAATCTTTATCAGAAATAGGTGAACTAAACTCAAAATCATAATAAAAACCGTCTTCTATTGATGGGCCGATAGTATTTTTTGTATCTGGATATATCTTTAAAACAGCTGCAGCTAAAAGGTGAGCTAAAGAATGTCTTAAATTATGCAGTTTTTCATTCTTATTTTCCATAAAAAGTCCTTTAATTATAGCATTTTTATGATTAACAAAAGACTTGCTTTTTACATAGTATATGATATAATATATGAGACAAAATAATTGTTCTTTGTCACCTTTAAAACCGTGCCTGACGGGTTTCAGGTAATAAATAAAAGGAGAAATAAATTATGAACGACATGTTAGCACGCCAAAAAGCACGCGCTGTCGGTAAAATTACCACTGCTCTGCTTCTAAATGATCCTTCCGAAGAAGATCTACGAGTTATAAACTCGCTTCCTGACGCAACCATAAAAAGACGCGTCAAGACAATCTACTTTCCTGGTGTAAAGGGTCTTGTAAAAAAAGTTGAAGGGGTGTATCCGGAATCTCTACTTGAGTTTCACGATGGTTGGGTAGAATTCTATAAAAACTTTGGTATTACAATTGACTTAAATGATTTTCCACTTCCCAAAAATATAATTTTGGAACCGGAACAAAATTATTGGTCTATTGTTGTTCCAGATATGAATCCTCAAAAAGCATTCGAATTACGCAAACAAATTACTTCTGTTTATGAATACACAAGTGTTTCAAAAATAATTGATGTGTATCCAAGAATAAAAGTGTCTGTAATTAAAGCTAATTTGGATACCAAAGTTGAGTATCCTAATGTTTCGCTCAACAAAAGCATGGAACTTGGTCTATTTGGCACTACATTCACCGAAGGCTGTCTAATTGATGGTCGAGTGTTCAAAGATAGTGGTGTTCATCTTGATGTTAGTAGTTGGACACTTCACACCGGTTCTCGTGGCTCGGATGGCAGGGTTCCGCGCTCGCGCTGGCTCGACGTCGAGTTCAATGTGCGTTCCTATAATCCGGACTATGCGAGTCCTTACTTGTCTCTCCGCCAAAAGCAGTTTTAAACTTTTTGCTTTTGACTTTTAATCTTTTTCGCGTTAGTTTTTAGCTAACGCGATTTTTTTATGTTAAAATATACTTGGCTAATAAACTGATCTTATAAAATTAAGATAACAGTTTGCCATGTTAAGAAACTGCTTACAAAAAATTGAGCATAGATAATACAGTTTAGTAATGATGCTACATATTGCTCACAACCGTGAGAAAACACAGAGAATTAGGCAACTGATTTGTCGGTGGAATAGATGATTTTTTGTAATAGGACGGTTCTCGTAATTCGGATGGCAATGTTCCGAACTCGAACTGGAACAACGACAAGTTCAATGTGAATTCAAATAATCCGGACAATGCGAATCCAAACTTGTCTCTCCGCCAGAAGTTTCTCACTTAAATCCGCTTTCAATTTTGATTGAGCGGATTTTGTGTTTGCAGATATTTTAACCAACCATTTGTCATTTTAGAAATTTCTTGCAATTTTAGTTCTATGTTTAGATATGCTTTTTCTGTTATGACTTTTATTTCATATTCTGTTCTGAATAATTGTTTTAATGTTTCTATTTGGAGTCTTGCTTTCTTGACCGAAGTTACCTTTTCAGATTTTGGTTCAAGTGAAGCGTTTATTAAAAAAGAAAAAGCTTGTAAAAATTCTTTTTCAATATAATTATGAATTCCCAATTTGTCTCGTTTCGGCAACTTGTTGCCAATCGTATACACATAGATATATAATTTTCTCATTTTGTGAACAACAGGGATGTTAAAAATTGCGTCGGGGGGGGGCTGTTAAAAGTCTTTTCCATAATGTAATAAGTTTATCAAATTTACTTCAAGCTTGGAAGGAATTTAAAAGGTGTAAAACTAAAAAGACAGATGTTGCTGAATTCGAATTTGATTTAGAAAATAATCTATTTTCTCTACATCAAGAATTGATAAATAAAACTTACAAACCTACAAAATATCAAGCATTTTTTGTACATGATCCAAAACGCAGACATATACATAAGGCAATAGTCCTAGATAGAGTTTTAAATCAAGCTATTTTTAGAATTCTTTATCCTATTTTTGATAAACATTTTATTTCTGATTCATATTCTTCACGGGTTAAAAAGGGAACACACGAAGCATCAAGAAGACTTTTTATAGCTTTACGTAAAAAGAGCGAGAATTGGAAACGACCAGTTTTTGTTCTTAAGTGTGATATTAGAAAATTTTTTGATTCAATAGATCATATTATATTATTTGAGTTAATTAAGAAAAAAATTTTAGATATAGATACTTTATGGCTAATCAGCATAATATTACAAAGTTTTGAGAAGTCTTCAAATACTGGGCTTCCTCTTGGCAATGCGACTAGTCAACTTTTTGCTAATATCTATTTAAATGAATTAGACCAGTTTATAAAACATAAACTCGAAGTTAAGCATTATTTTAGATATGCTGATGATTTTGTCATTTTGCAAAATAACAAAATATATCTTGAAAACCTTTTAGAACAGACAGAAGATTTTTTAAAGAATAATTTAAAATTGAATTTGCATCCAGATAAAGTTTTTATAAGGAAATTAAAACAAGGAATAGATTTTGTTGGTTATGTTATTTTACCTGATGTGACTGTATTGCGGACAAAAACAAAGAAAAGAATCTTAAAAAAACTAAAAAAAGCACAAAAAGAATTTCTAGCTGGAAAGATAAGCAAAAACGAGTTTCAACAAATTCAGGCTTCTTATATAGGCGTGTTGAAACATTGTAGAAGTAATAAAATTAAAAGAGAAATTAAAAAAAGAATGGTTGCTTTTAAAATATAAAATGCTAATATGTCTATATTATGGTAGTACGAATGAGACATACAAAGTCGCATACAAAGAACAGGCGTTCTCATCATGCGTTAGTGAGCACAGGTCTTTCTAAGTGCGAAAATTGTAAGAATTTTAAGAAACGCCACACAGTTTGCTTGTCCTGTGGATTTTATCGCGGAACGAAAGTATTAGATTTGATTAAAAAAATGGAAAAGAAGCAAAAGAGAGAAAAAGCAAAAAAGGCATAGAATTAGTTAGAAAATTAATGAACGCAGTGAATATAATTTTCTAACCCTGTTAAATCCTATCATAGGCAGGCCTCGCAGAGCGAGGATTTAACAGGGTGATGATTTTCATACTCACTTCATTCATTGAAAATCAATTATGGCTAACCGGCACCTTTCAAGATCAATAGTACTCCAAACGCTTTTTGAGTGGGATTTTATCTCTACCTCGGGGCAAAATAAAACTTGGACTGATAAAAAAATAAAAGAAGTTCTAAATAAAAATCTTAAAGAATTTGCTCCCGGATTGGAGGATAATGTTTTTGTGTTTTCTTTAGTAGAGGAAGTATTGAAAAAATGTAAAGCAGTTGACGAGATAATAAAAAAAGCTGCACCAGACTGGCCGCTGGATAAAATTTCCATTGTTGATAGAAATATTTTAAGAATTGGTTTGACAGAACTTCTTTTTGGTAATAGAAATCAAGTACCTCCCAAGGTGGCAATCAATGAAGCAATAGAACTGGCTAAAACTTTTGGCGGGGAAAATTCCGGTAAATTTGTGAATGGCGTGCTGGGTGCAGTTTATAAAGAAATTGGCGAACCCGGCAAAGAACAAATAAGCAAGAAGAAAAGAAAAGAAGAACCATTAGATATTACAAAGATGCCGGTTGAAAAATTAGGAGGGGCGTTGGTGTACGCAAAAAGAAATGGTAATATTTTGTTCGCCTTGGTACATGATGTTTTTGGCTATTGGACTTTATCAAAAGGTAAAGTTGAAGAAAGTGAAGATGTAAAAAATGGCACAATAAGAGAAATAAGAGAAGAGATTGGTTTAGATATTATAATTAAAGAAAAGTTGGGAGAAAATGAATATGTAGCTTCTCATCCAGAAAAAGGAAAAATTCTGAAAAAAGTGGTTTATTTTTTAGCAGAAAGTAAATACCAAAAACTCCAGCTTGAAAATTCCGGCGGGCTAGATGGAGCCAAATGGTTTCAGCTTTCAGAAATTCCGGAACTTCGCATTTATAATGATATTATTCCACTTATCACCAAGGCGATTGAAATACTGAATAGTGGAAAGTTATAAAGTTTATAAAGTAAAAAGTAAAAATATTATGATTCGATTTTCGGATTTTGAAAAAAATACAAAAATAATCTTCAAAGACAAAAATTTATTGAAGCAAGCTTTTATACACCGTTCTTATATAAATGAGAACCCGGGCTCTTTTCTTTCGCATAATGAACGTCTAGAATTTTTGGGTGATGCCGTGCTTGAACTTATTGTTACCGATTTTCTTTATAAAAAATATTTAAATTATACGGAAGGAGAGCTGACTGCCATTCGTTCAGCTCTAGTGAATGCTGTTATTATTTCTGAAGTCGCCTTAAAAATTGGGATGAATGACTACTTGCTTTTGTCTAAAGGTGAAGCCAGAGACAATGGCAAGGCGAGACAATATATTTTAGCTAACACATACGAAGCGTATGTTGGGGCAGTTTATTTGGACCAGGGCTATGATGTCGCAAATAAATTTATAGCCGCCACTCTTTTGCCTCATACGGAAGAAATTGTTTCTAAAAAACTTTGGCGAGATGCGAAAAGTTTAGTGCAGGAAAAAACGCAAGAATTTGTCGGGGTTACTCCTGTTTATAAAGTTTTACACGAGTCTGGTCCTGATCATGATAAGCATTTTACAGTGGGTATTTATTTTGGTCCTAATTTGATTACGGAAGGTAAAGGTAAATCAAAACAAGAAGCAGAACAAAAGGCGGCAGAGATGGCATTAAAAATAAAAAATTGGATTGAATAATATGCGGCTGAAGAACCTTGAAATAAATGGTTTTAAATCTTTTTCTAGAAAAACAGTTTTAGAGTTTCAAAATCCCATTGTTTCTATCGTTGGTCCGAATGGATCTGGTAAATCGAACGTAGTGGAAGCACTTCGCTTTGTATTGGGAGAACAATCGATAAAATCAATGCGCGGATCTTTGGGGTCTGATTTAATTTTTAAAGGATCAAAAAATTTACCTAAAAGCTCTCGGGCGGTTGTCGCCATATATTTTGATAATTCCGATAAAATTTTCAAACTTTCTAATGAAACAGGCGAGAATATTAATTTGAATTATGATGTTATTTCAATTTCTCGCGAAGTTTATCCTGATGGGCTGAACAAATATATTTTAAACGGTTCGGAAGTAAGATTAAAGGATATTAATAATCTTTTATCCTCAGTCAATATTGGTTCTTCGGGACATCAAATCATTTCTCAAGGTGAGGCGGATAGAATTTTAAATGCTTCTCCCAGAGATAGAAGGGAAATGGTGGAAGATGCCCTTGGCCTTAAAATTTATCAATACAAAATAAAAGAAGCCGGACGTAAACTGGAAAGGACAACCGACAACATGAAAGAAGTTTCGCTTTTGCGTCGGGAAAATGCTCCACATTTGAATTTTTTAAAAAAGCAAGTAGATAAATTCGAAAAAGCGAAAGAAATGCAGATAACCTTGTTATCTTTGTATAAAGAATATTTTAAAAAAGAAGACATTTATTTGGAAAAAGAACGATCCAGTTTGCTTTTGGAAAGGAATAAAATTTCTTCAGAATTAAAAAGTGTTAAAGAAAAAATTTCTGAAGTGGATGTGGTTGATAAAAAAGAGGAAAACAAAAACGAAGAGGAATTAAAAATTCTGGAGAAGAAAATTGGCGAGATTCATGGAATTAAAAATGAGATAGAACACAAACTGGGACGCCTTGAGGGAATGATGGAAATGGAAGAACATAGAAAAGAAAAAATGCCAGAAGTTGTAATAAAAAACTCCGGAGAAATTAAAGAAATATTTGATGAAATTAGTTCTGAGATAGAAGGAGCTATAGTGGAAGATAATATAGCAGAAGTTAAAATCATTCTTTTAAGAATTCGAAATATTTTAAAAGAATTTTCTGGAAATATAATTTCTTCAGGTCCTCGGTTCTCCGGGTCCCTATCCCGGCCAGACCATTCAAAAACTATATTTCCAGAGAATCCTGAGTTAAAAAAGAATCAGCAAGAAATTTTGGTTGAAATGCAAAATATTAAAGAAGAAGAAAATAAAATTTTTGAGAAGATAGAGATATTGAAAAGAAAAATTATCCAGGAGAATGAAACCTTACATACCAGAGAAAAGGAGAAGTTTAATTTTAGAGTTAGATATCAAGAACTAGCTTCTTCTTTAGGGCTTATATCTGTAAAGGAGGAAAATTTGGCAAAAGAAATAGAAGCCTTTAAAAATGAGATAAAAGAGGGTTCTATACTTATTGGAAGTGAGATTCTTTCTTATAAAAGTTTTGAAATAAAGGGGTCAATAGATAGAAGTATACAAGAAGAACTAAAGAAAAAAATTGAACGTATTAAAATAAAATTGGAAGATGTTGGTTTGGGCGGGGGGTCTGAAGTAATTAAAGAATTTGAAGAAGTATCACGGAGAGATAATTTTTTGGCAAAAGAGATGGAAGATTTAGCTGTAAGCATAGAATCACTGCGTAAGCTTATGGCAGACTTAAAGGAAAAAATAGACATAGAATTCAAAAATGGTGTCGAAAAAATAAACAAAGAATTTCATAAATTCTTTTCGCTTATGTTTAATGGGGGGACAGGATCCCTTTCCATTATAATTGAAAACAAAAAGAAATCCTCCGTCGCCGAGACTTCGGAGGATGAGGAAGAAGAAAATATTGTACAAGAACAGGGTATTGAAATTAATGTTTCACTTCCGCATAAAAAAGTAAAGGAACTTAATGCGCTTTCAGGCGGAGAAAGATCTCTTGCCTCTATTGCTCTTCTTTTTGCTATGTCCCAAGTGAATCCACCGCCTTTCTTAGTTTTAGATGAGACAGATGCTGCTCTGGATGAAGCAAATTCCTGCAAATATGGAGATATGCTAGAAAAACTTTCCCAGCATTCTCAACTTATTGTTGTCACTCATAACAGGGAAACTATGTCTAGAGCTGATATTTTATATGGCGTAACCATAGGCAACGACGGCGCCTCAAAACTTCTTTCGGTCAAACTCGATGAAGCTACCGCAATTGCGAAATAACTTTTTAACAAAATTTATTAATTAAATTCAATTTTTTCTTCCTTGCCTCCCGTTATTGTGTCTGGTTGGAAGAATTTATTCAATTTTAGAATATTTTTCTTGATAGACATATTTCCATTTTTCTCCAATTTAATTTCAAGAAGCATTCCCTTCATGGTATTTTCAGAGAAGCCTTGGTCAAAAATAAAATTGCCCAAAGAATAAGCAATAAAACCATTTTTATAAACTTCCGTATCTTCTATCACATGAGGATGATGGCCAACTACTATTTTAGCTCCAGCATCTATGGCTTTGTGGGCTAAGTATTCTTGTCTGGCATTGTGTTTAGTTTGGTATTCTTCACCAAAATGTATTGAGACTATTAAATACTCAACTTGTTTTGAGGCATTTTGGATTATTTCATCAAAACGCGGATTATTGGCAAGCAGGACACCAGCTTGATTTTCAGTTGATTTTATCCATTCAGGTCCAACATCAGAAAATCCTAAATATCCTATTTTAATTCCATATTTTTCTATAATTACAGGATTTTCTGCTTCGCTTGCATTCACCCCTCCACCTATATATGAGATTTCGTTTTCTTTTAAATGCGCCAAGGTATCAGTATAGGCATCACGCCCCCAATCTCCAACATGATTGTTGGCAACTGAAACTACGGAGATTCCTGCACCCTTCAAAGCAGGTACGGCGGAGGGATCCATTCTAAATGAATATAAATTGCGCATATCTTTCCCTACGTCAGATATTGGACCTTCCAGATTGGCAAAAACGATGTCAGATTTTTTCAAGATCCCTAATTTTTCGAAAAGCGCTGAATAATCCCCGTTAAAATTTTTATTTACGGAATTTTTAACTCCGCGATCAAGCATTATGTCTCCGCCCAAGAGGAGAGTTACAAAATCTTTATCATATATTTCAGGCATATCAGTTCTTTCTTTCACCCAAGCCGTATTAGCATCTGCCTCCCCACCATAATATATATTTTTGTTTAAATATTTTAGAATATTTTCTACATCTTTGAAGCGATCTTTGCTTTGTAAAAGAGTAATTGCTATGTGGCGTACCCCAGTTTCTGATAAAGGAATTGAAAAAAGAGAAACAACTGTTTGTAAAGCGGGATCTGTATATCCGCTTTTACCGCCGAGATACCCTTCCTCATGTAAAAATTGATTATTGCTGGACCAGTTGTGTTTTTTGTTGGAATAACTGCGTTTGGTTGTGATTTGAAATAGGTCTGGTTTTTTTTGATTTAAATATCCAGCTAGTTTGAACATATCAAAAACAGTCGATTGGTTTTTGAGAGAAAGCCCACTCGGATCCCCGAAAGTAGTTTTAGATAATTCTAATTTGTTGGCTGTCTGATTCATTTTTTTTATGAAAGTATCTCGACCGAAATATTCGGCTATTATTTCTGCAGCGTCATTGCTTGATTCTAAGAGCAGGGGATAAATAAGATCTGTAATTTTTATTTTTTCTCCTAATTTTAAGCTGCCATTTTCTCCATATGTCCCTAATGCTTTTTTAGAAACCTTAGCAATATCATCTGGATTCATCAATTCTGTAGCGATAAAAGCAGTCATAAGCTTGGAAACTGAAGCGATCGGAAATTGTTGGTCTTGATTTTTTGTTAGGATAATCTCTCCTGTATCTAAATCACCAACTAAATAAGCCTCGGCTGAAACTTTTGGTTTTTGATTTAGATTTTTAGGATCTTTTATAGAATAAAAATATTTTGGTGTTGTTTCTTTGGCTGTCAAAGATTCTATTGCTATGGCTGTATTTTCGTATGGTTTTGTCGTTTTTTCATATCCAATATTTTTTAAAAAGAAAGATACAGAAAACACACCGATGATAATAGCGGATATTATCCAAAATCCAAATTTAATTTTTGAGTGGGAGACGAGCCTCATATTAATAGGTAATCTATCGTTTTTCTTTCCAAATCGACATTTTTCACTTTTATTTTAATACAATCACCCAGACGATATTTTTTCTTCTTTTTTTGTCCAACTAATTCTAATTTTTTTTCATTAAAAACATAGAAATCGTCCTGTATATCTCTCACTCGCACCAAACCTTCGCATTTTGTTTCCATTTCTTCTACATAAACACCCCATTCCGTTACTCCACTTATAATTCCCTTAAATACTTGGCCGATGCGAGAAGACATATATTCAACTTGTTTATATTTTATAGAAGCTCGCTCCGCATCCGAAGCGCATTTCTCTTGTTCTGAAGATTTTCTGGAAATTTCTTCATAGATGCTTAATTTTTCTTTACCTACTTTCAACCCTTTCAAATGATCAGTCAAAAGTCTATGTACCACTATATCGGGATATCGTCTGATAGGAGAGGTAAAATGGGCATAATATTCGAAAGCCAGACCATAATGCCCGACATTTTTTGTGGAATAAATCGCTTTGGCCATGGAGCGTATAACTGCGCGATGCACTGTATTTTCTTCATTTTTGCCTGACAGACTTTTTAAAAGATTATTTATTTCGTATGTCGGTATTATTCCGTCTATTAAAGATATTTTATATCCCAAGCTTCTTAGAAAAAATGCCAAATCAGCCATTTTTTCTTTGCTGGGATTGTCATGAATACGATAGACAAATACATTATCTTCCTTTTTTGTGCCCTTAGAAATAGTTTCCGCCACTTTTTTATTTGCTAAAAGCATAAATTCTTCAATTAATTTATTAGAATCACCCTGTTCTTTTTTTATTACTTTTATCGGTACTCCATTTTTATCTAAAATAAATTTTACTTCTTCTTGATCAAGCGATATTGCGCCGTTGGCGAATCTTTCTTTAGTTAATTTCTTTGCTAAATCATTTAAAATAGAAAGTTCTTTATGCAATGGAGATTTTATTTTTTTAATGGATTCTTCTGCTTCTTCATAAGTAAACCTTTTTTGAGAATGTATGACAGTACGTCCGAACCATTCTTTTTTCACAATTGCATTTCTGTCTATAATAAAAACCGCGCTGATGGTAAGCCTGTCCTTATTAGGCAACAAAGAACATAAATCATTTGAAAGTATTTCTGGCAGCATCGGTATTGTCCTATCAACCAAATATACGGAAGTTCCTCTATTTTTCGCTTCGTGGTCAAGTTCACTTCCAATCTTTACATAATGGGAAACATCAGCTATATGTATACCTATTTCATACATGCCCGCCATAGCCTTAGCGTCGGTGGGTTCGTTTCCGCTTATTTCCCTGAAAGATATTGCATCGTCAAAATCTTTTGCATCTTCAGGATCAATAGTGAAAGTGAGAATTTTTCTGAAATCGCGTCGTCTCGTGAAATCCTCGTTTTTTATTCCAAGATCTCTAATTTTTTTAGCTTCTTCTTTTATTTTTTGGGGGAAATCACTGTCAAAACCCTTCTCTATAGCGATAGCGTGCATTTCCGCATTATTGTCACCTGGTTTTCCTAAAATTTTTATTACTTTTCCTTCTGGCGCTTTAAGTGGATCTTTCCAAGAAATGATTTCTACATAAACCTTCTGTCCAGCTTTTGCGCCGTTTAACCCGCCCACTTCGCGATGCGAAGTGTTTCGGGCAGGCATTTTTTCTGGTATCAGGATGTCAGTATACATTTTAGTGTCGTCAGGTTTTAGAAAATATAATCCGTTTTCCTTTTCTAAAACTCCCGAAAAGCCGATTTTAGCACGTGAAATTATTTTAGAAACTTCTGCAGTGAGTCGTCCGTGACCTTTAGTATGCAAGATAATTTCAACCATATCGCCATGCAAGGCTGTGTTTAAATGACGGAAATCAATCTCCGAATCTTCTTCATAATCAGGAGTCCTAACATACCCAATACCTTTAGAAGAAATTGATATGACACCCTGTGTTGTTTTCGTAATTTTTTTTGCTTCTTTTCTCATTGTTATTAAATATAACATATTTTTTTTTATTTGCCTTTTTTGTAAGTTATGTTAGACTGTCCTTACCTGTCCCATACTAAATTTTTGATTACGGGGCATAAAGGTAAAAGATTATTAGTTAAAATTTTGGTATTGGGATGTTAAAAATAAGATTACAAAGAATTGGTAGAAAGAATGACCCATCATTTCGGGCGGTTTTGACTGACTCAAAAAATAGCACCAAAAGCGGAAAATTTTTGGAAATAGTCGGCACTTATAATCCAAAAGCGGGAGAGACTAATTTCAAAGTTGATCGAATAAAATATTGGGTGTCAAAAGGAGCACAACTCTCCGACACCATGCATAATTTTATGGTACATCAGAAAGCAGTAGAGGGTAAAAAAAGAAATGTGTTACCAAAAAAGAAACCGACCCAGAAAAGAAAGGAATTGAAAACAAAGAAATAGTTGTATATACTTATAGCAAGCAGTGGTAATAATTATTTTGGTCGTAACACTGCTCGTATAATTATTAAAGATTAAAAATAAAATATTTCTGAACACATATGCAAGATGCAGACAAGATATTTCTGGAATATGTAGTAAAAGCTTTAGTTGACAATCCGAACGATGTAAAAATCGATCGTACTGTTGATGAGATGGGTGTGCTCATTAGTCTTACTGTGAATCCTGCCGATATGGGCAAGATTATCGGAAGGATGGGGAACACAGCCAAAGCTATTCGTACCCTATTGCGAATCATAGGTATGAAGAATAATGCTCGAGTGAATTTAAAGATCAATGAGCCAGAAGGTGGAATGAGGCCTGAAGCAAGACCTGCAAATGGAGGAATGGCAACAAAAACTGTAGATCAAGCAATGGAAGATTTGAAAGGGATTTAGTTTTTCTAAAAAGAGCCCCGATTTGAATCGGGGCTCTTTTTTATGTATTATTAACTTATGCGATTTTTTATCATTACAATTTTCCCAGATATTTTCAGCTCATATTTAAATAAGTCTATTATTGGACGAGCCATAAAAAGTAAGCTTATTTCAGTGAAATTTTATAATCCCAGAGATTTTATAAAAGGAAGTAAAAGCAATTATAAACCAGTAGATGATAAGCCATACGGTGGGGGTCCTGGAATGGTAATGCGAGCCGAGCCACTACTGAAAGCAGTGGCGAAGGTCCTGAGCTTGTCGAAGGGCAAGAACAAAAAAATTCTCGTAATTAATTTTATTCCAAGCGCCGAAAAACTTACCACTGCATTTGCCAAAAAAATTTCTAAAAGATATACAGATATTATTTTGATTTGTGGAAGATATGAGGGTATAGATGCGCGGGTAGATAAAATTTTGAAAACCAAAAAACTTTCAGTAGGGAACTATGTCTTAACTGGTGGCGAAATTCCGGCTATGGTTTTGATAGATTGTGTTTCTCGTCAAATTCCTGGAGTTTTGGGTAAATATGAATCTTTAGAAGAAGAACGAGTATCAACAAGCGAAGTTTACACTCGTCCGGAAAAATTAGTTTATAAAGGAAAAAGTTATAAAGTTCCAAAAGTTTTACTTTCCGGGAATCATAAAAAAATAGAGGAGTGGAAGAAGAAAAAATAATTCCCAGGTAAATTTGACAAAAAATCGAATATGAGTATACTAGGAAGTAAGAGATTGATTGAGTTTCGGATGTATCTCCGTTTGTATTAATAGAGCTTAATCATAAATATCTAAATAATTTTTAGAAAAATAAGGAATGCAATAACTATATTTTTCTTAACCCTGTTAAATGAAATCTATCGGGTTTCAACTTTTGCTAAGCAAAAGTTATTTAACAGGGTGGCATTTTTATAGTCGTTTTACTCCTTAAAAATTAGCCATGCAAACAGAAAAACGTCCGAAAAAATATTTTTCAAGGTATAAAAACCCGCTAATAGAATTTCCGAATTTAATAGAAGCTCAAACTAAATCCTATAAATGGCTGGTAGAAGAGGGTTTAAAAGAAGTTTTTAAAGAATTTTCTCCAATCATAGATTACTCTGGGAAAAAATTTGAACTTGAATTTACCTCCTTTTCTCTGAGCGAACCGAACTGCGAAGAAAATGACGCTAAAATAAATAAACTATCGTATCAAGGGCTCCTTAAAACTCGGGTAAAATTAACGAACAAAATATTAGGTACGGTTAAAGAACAGGAGATTTTTATGTCAGAAATTCCCTTAATGACCCCGCACGGAACTTTCATTATAAATGGGGTGGAACGTGTTATTGTTCCTCAGCTGGCACGTTCTTTCGGAGTTTTCTTTACTGAGTCAGAAAGTAAAGGTTATATAAGAATAGACAAAAAAAGAAAATTTCCTGCCACAGCCCTATTGCGTGTTCTGGGTTATAACACCAATGAAACGATATTAAAAGCATTTGAGAAAACTCCTAATTGCAAAGAAGTAATTGAAGCTTGTTTAGCGAAGGATGTCGCTAAAACATTAAGTGATTCATATATTGAAATATATAAACGTTTAAGAGATGGAGACATGGCTACACCTGAAAATGCTAAAGAGTTCATCAATTCTTTGTTTACTCCCGAAAGATATGATCTTTCTCCGGTTGGACGATATAGATTCAATAAACGTTTCGATAAGTCATTAGAGGAAAAAGAACTTGTACGCCGAACTATCTCTAAAGAAGATTTGATGACAGTAATTGCGAATATTATTGTCTTGAACAATACTCTGGGCGCCAAATCTGATGACATAGACCATTTGGGGCAAAGACGTGTTCGATTTGTTGGAGAAATGCTTCAGCAAAAAGTACGCACAGGCATGATGCAGATTAAAAGAAATATTCAAGACAGAATGTCTATTATTGACGTTGATACTGCTATGCCTATTCACATTATTAACCAGCGTCCACTTCAAGCCCGCAT
This sequence comes from Candidatus Nomurabacteria bacterium GW2011_GWA1_36_15, assembly GCA_000991415.1. Classification (GTDB taxonomy): domain Bacteria; phylum Patescibacteriota; class Minisyncoccia; order Phycocordibacterales; family UBA9973; genus UBA9973. Next base: position 22,853 of record LBRM01000004.1, read on the forward strand.
CAAGGAATTTTTTACTACCAATCAACTTTCACAATTTATGGCGCAAGAAAATGTACTTTGCGAAATGGAGCACTTGCGTACTCTTTCAGCCCTTGGTCCTGGTGGTCTGACTCGTGAACGTGCAGGTCTCGAGGTGCGAGATGTACATCCAAGTCACTATGGAAGAGTTTGTCCAATTCACACTCCGGAAGGCCCTAACATCGGACTTATTTTACATCTTTCTACTTATGCAAAAATTAATGATTTCGGAATTATTGAAACCCCGTATATAAAAGTAAAAAATGGAAAAATTACCAAGGAAATTCAATATTTAAATGCGCTTGAAGAAGAGAAGTACAATATTGCTCATGCAGGAATTCCTTATGATGAAAATGGGAAAATAACAGAAGAAAAAGTGGAAGCTAGAGTAAAAACTAATCCGGGTATGATTACTCGCAACCAAGTTGATTTTATTGATGTGGCAGCCAATCAGGGTTTTTCTGTAGCCACTTCTATGATTCCTTTCTTGGAACACAACGACGCCAATCGCGCCCTGATGGGATCTAATATGCAGAAACAAGCTGTTCCTTGCGTGCTTCCCGAAGTACCTTTGGTGGCAACGGGCGTTGAAGCTTTGGCTTCTCGTGACTCTGGCAGAATGGTTCTTGCCTCAGAGGATGGGGTTGTTTCTTATTTAGATGCAAAAAAAATAATAGTAAAAGGAAAGACAGAAAAAATATATTCTCTTGTTAATTTTTTGAGAAATAATAATTTTTCTGCATTTCATCAACGCCCGGCGGTAAATATCGGTCAAAAGGTGAAAAAAGGTGATGTATTAGCCGATACAACAAGCACCGTAGATGGACAAATCTCAATTGGTCAGAATGTTTTTATCGCTTTCTTGTCTTGGTCTGGATTAAACTATGAAGATGCTGTCATTATTTCCGAACGGCTGGTAAAGAAAAGTAAATTTACCAGCGTGTATGTTGAAGAATTTGTCTGCACGGTTCGTGATACCAAACTTGGACCTGAAATTACTACTCGGGACATACCTAATGTCGGAGAATTAAAACTTAAAGACTTGGATGAGGACGGCATTGTTCGTATTGGAGCCGAAGTCAGAGAAAATGATATTTTAATCGGTAAAATTACACCTAAAGGTGAGACTGAACTTACCCCGGAAGAACGATTATTACGTTCAATTTTTGCTGAAAAAGCGCGTGATGTTAAGGACACCTCCCTTCGTATGGAGCATGGAAAACGCGGACGTATTATCGGCATTAAAATTTTCTCCCGTGACTTGGGTCATACTCTTGAGGCAGGGATCATCAAGAAAATTGTTATTGAGGTTGCTCAAATTAGAAATATTTCAGTTGGAGATAAACTTTCTGGACGACATGGAAACAAGGGAGTTATTTCTAGAATCCTTCCGGAGGAAGATATGCCTTACACAGCAGAAGGCATACCAGTTGATATAATACTTTCACCCCTGGGTGTTCCTTCTCGTATGAATTTAGGACAAATTTTAGAAATGCATCTTGGCATGGCAGCTAATGCTCTAGGTTATCAAGCCGTTGTTCCTCCATTTCTAGGAGCAAAACGCGAAGAAATAAAAGAGGAGTTGAAAAAAGCCGGGCTTCCAGAAAATGGCAAATTAAAACTTTTTGATGGGCGTACCGGGGAAAGTTTTGATCAGGATGTGGCTGTCGGCTATATGTATATGTTGAAATTGCATCACATGGTGGAAGATAAAATTCATATGCGATCTATTGGACCTTATTCTCTTATTACTCAACAGCCTTTAGGGGGAAAAGCTCAAGGTGGAGGACAAAGATTTGGAGAAATGGAAGTTTGGGCCTTGGAAGGATATGGGGCAGCCTATACATTGCGAGAAATGCTTACCATCAAGTCCGATGATATTTTGGGTCGTTCTCAGACATTTGATTCTATTATAAAAAATGAAATCATTAAACCGCCAAATTCTCCTGCCTCATTTAATGTTTTGCTTAATTATCTACGAGGACTTGCGCTTGATGTTAACTTGAAAAAATATGAAAACTCTTAATAAAACTGATTTTGATTATATTTCGCTCAAACTTGCATCTCCCGAGCAGATAAAAGACTGGTCTTATGGAGAAGTCACTAAACCGGAAACCATAAATTATCGTACAGGTAGATCTGAACGAGGAGGTCTTTTTGATGAAAAAATATTCGGACCGGAAAAAGATTATGAATGCTATTGTGGAAAATATCGTCGCATTCGCTACAAGGATATTATTTGTGAGAAATGCGGAGTGGAAGTAACTCGTTCTATTGTTAGGCGTGAAAGAATGGGGCATATTGAGTTATCAACACCCGTTGCTCACATTTGGTTTTTGCGGGGAGTGCCTTCTCGCATGAGCATCCTTCTGAATATTTCAGTATCCGATCTTGAGAAAGTGATATATTTTGCCGGATATATTATTACCAAAGTGCATGAAGATGAAAAAGAAAAAATAATTAGTAATTTAGAAAAAGAATATAAAGCTAAATTAAAAAATGCGACTGATGATGACACGCGTAAAAGATTAAAAGATTTATTTTCTAATACTAAAAAAGAAATTTTAGAAATTTATGAAGGGAAAGTTTTAAATGAAATTTCTTTTCATCATTATTCTTTGAAATACGGTATTTGTTTTGAAGCAAATATAGGAGCTGAAGCTATTTATTCTATTTTCAAAAATCTTGATTTGAATAAATTAAAAATTCACACCGAGAAAATGATTGAAAAGGCAAGTATCATAGAAAAAGAAAAATTACAGAAAAGACTCTCACTCATTCGTGCTATGACTTATGCCGGTATTCGTCCAGAATGGATGTTTTTGACTGTTATTCCGGTTATTCCTCCAGTTTTGCGTCCAATGGTTGCCTTAGACGGGGGACGCCATGCAACGTCGGATTTGAATGACCTTTATCGTCGAGTAATAAATCGCAATAATCGCTTGAAAAAATTGAAAGAAATAAATGCACCAGATGTAATCTTGCGAAACGAAAAAAGAATTATTCAAGAAGCAGTGGATGCGCTTATAGATAATTCAATTGCCAAACAAAATGACAGTGCTGCCATGAGTCAATCTCAAAAACGTCCTTTGAAATCTTTATCTGATAATCTAAAATCCAAACAAGGTTTGTTTCGTCAGAATTTGCTCGGTAAGCGCGTAGATTATTCAGGTCGTTCGGTTATCGTGGTTGGTCCGGAACTCAGACTTAATCAATGCGGATTGCCGAAACATATGGCTCTTGAACTTTTTAGGCCGTTTGTCATTTCTAAAATTTTACAAGCTGAATTGGCATTTAATATTCGTGGGGCCAATAAACTCATAGAAGAACGCACTCCGGAAGTCTGGGCGATGTTAGAAGAAGTAATTCAAGGAAAATATGTTCTCTTAAACCGCGCCCCCACTCTTCATCGTCTGGGTATTCAGGCTTTTAATCCGATTCTGATTGAAGGAAATGCTATTCAAGTGCATCCGCTTGTTTGTCAGGCTTTTAACGCTGACTTCGACGGAGACCAAATGGCGGTGTATGTTCCTCTTTTAGAAGAGGCTCAATGGGAAGCCAAAGAATTAATGGCTGCTAATAAAAATCTTCTTAAACCTCAAAACGGCGACCCGATAGTGCATCCCAGCAAGGATATAGTACTTGGATCTTACTGGATGACTAAATCCGTTGACGGTGAACTTGGTGAGGGTAAATATTTTTCCAGCCCTAATACCGCCATCACTGCTTATGAATATGGAGTTGTTTCTCTTAGAGCCAAGATAAAAGTTCTGGCAACGAACAATCGTAAATACCTTAAATTTAATGAAGGATTTTTTGATACTTCCGTTGGCAAACTTCTTTTTAACAGCATTTTACCGAGTGATTTTTCTTATGTCAGTGATGAAATGACCCAAAAGAGATTATCTTCTCTTGTTGATGAGCTTATTATACACTATGGGGTGGACGATACTCCTCCTATCTTGGACAAGATAAAAAGTTTCGGTTTCAAATATTCCACATTCTCCGGCACCACTTGGGGATTAGATAATGTTAAAGTGCCTTCTGAAAAAGCAAAAATTGTTGAAGAGGGGAGGAAATTGGAAGAGAAAACAATCTCAGAGTGGAAAGAAGGCCTTCTTTCCGAAGAAGAAAGATATCAAAAAATTATCGAAATTTGGACTTATACTAAAAAAGAATTGGAAAAAGTTCTTCCCAAGACCCTTGATAAAAATGGTTCTACTTACGATTTGTTTATGTCCGGAGCCAGGGGCACTATGACCTCTTTAATCCAAATGGCGGGAATGAAAGGCCTTATTCAGAACAACCAGGGTAAAACATTGGAATTTCCTATCATTCCTAGTTATCAAGAAGGACTTTCTCCCATTGAATATTTCGTCACTACTCACGGCGCTCGTAAGGGGGCCTCAGATACCGCCTTAAATACTGCTAAAGCCGGATATTTAACCCGCAGACTGGTTGATGTTGCGCAGGATGTAGTTATTACTGAAAAAGATTGCGGAACAAAAGAAGGAAAAGTAGTAAGTCGAGAAAATATCTCCGGAATTGAAATTCCTCTCTCAAAAAATATCAGCGGACGTGTATTGGCGGGCGACCTTAAAGACAAAGACGGCAAAGTAATTTATAAGAAAAAGTTTTTAATTACTAAAGAAGAGGCACATAAAATTGAAGGAGCAGGTTTTGAGGAAGTGTTTGTTCGTTCTCCACTTACTTGTCGTACCACTCACGGGCTTTGCCAGATGTGTTATGGATTGGATTTGGGACGAAATCGTCTTGTTGACTTGGGAGAAGCGGTTGGTATTATCGCCGCTCAAGCCATAGGAGAACCGGGTACTCAGCTCACCTTGCGCACCTTTCATGCCGGAGGAGTGGCTGGCACAGACATCACTACAGGATTGCCTCGTATTGAAGAAATTTTTGAAAGACGCATTCCCAAAAATCCAGCTATCATTTCTGAAACTGATGGGGAAGTTTTTGAAATAAAAGATAAAGATGCGAAAGAAAAAATAATTAAGGTACTTTCTGACGTCAAAAATGGCAAATCTAATGAAATAGAATACACTGTACCATTCCGCAGGATGCCGATAGTAAAAGTAGGCCAGAGAGTAAAGAAAGGCGAGCTTCTAACTGACGGGTCTGCGGATATTACTGAAATATTTAAATTCGGGACTAAAGAATTAGTTGAAGAATATATCATTCGAGAAATAAACAAAGTTTACGAATTGCAAAGCGCCTCGATTTCCAGAAAACATACTGAAATAATTATTCGCCAAATGTTTTCACGCAAAAAAATAAAAGATGCCGGCGAAACTAATTTCTCTATTGGTGATATTGTTGAAAATACAGCCTTTATTGAAGAAAATGAAAGAGTAGCTAAATTAAAACAAGAGGAAGCCAGAGCGGAAACAATCGTTCTTGGTATTACGGAAGTATCTCTTCGCACTAAGAGTTGGCTCTCTGCCGCCTCTTTCCAAAATACCAATCGGGTGCTCATCGAGAATGCAGTAAAAGGCGGAGTTGACTCTCTAAGAGGTTTGAAGGAAAATGTCATTATTGGACGATTAATTCCAGCCGGTACTGGATTTAAGAGCAAAGTTTCTTTACCAGAAGAGGAATAAAAAATATGGAAAAAGAATATGATAATTGGAATAAATTAAAAAAAGATTTATCAACCAAGGAATCAAAAATTTTCTTTCATGAAAGGGAAGTTTGGTACTGCTCTTTAGGTAAAAATATTGGTTACGAAGAAGACGGCAAAAATGAATTATTTGAAAGACCAATTCTTATCGTTAGAAAATTTAATAATGATATATTCCTAGCTATTCCATTAACTAGTTCAAAAAAAGATAATAAATACTACCATCAATACGAATTCAGTGGAAAAACTTTTGCTGGTATCCTATCGCAAATAAGATTATTAGACAGTAGGAGGCTTTCTAGAAAAATTGGGATGATAAAAGAAAGTGATTTTAGTACTATAATTAAAAAGATTCACAATGTTCTTCCATAAAAGACGAAACCCCCTTGCGGGGGTTTCTCGGAGGCCGAAGCCATTTACCACTAGAGTATAGCAAATGTAAAATATATGTCAAATGAAGAAGTGGAAAATATAAATCCCTTTAAAAAAGTAGAAAATTCTTTAACCAAAGAGCAATTTTTAAATATAGATGAGGTATTTAAGGATAATCTCGAAATAGCTAATATATTTAATGCAAACAAAGAATTATTTCAGAAATATCTTGATAGTATTTTTCCAGATAGTAAGGTTAAGGAAATTGTCTGGCATGGAACAAATTCAAAATTTGAAGAAGAAAAATTTGATAAATCAAGAATAGGTACATCTACTCAAAATATTACTAGTAAATTTGGATTTTATTTTGTTCCAGATAAAAAAGTCGCTGGAATTTTTACAAAAGGAAGTAAAATAGAAGCAGATAAGGGAATTATTCGACCCGAGAATTCAAAAATATATCCTGTACTTTTATTAATAAAAAATCCTGAAATAATAGAAGGAAAAATTTTTAGAGAATATGCTGAAAGAAATGAAATGCCACCTCTAAGACTAAATGGTGATTCTATTATAATTAATGCACAGACTAGTGATGCTAATGTTGAATTTTGTGTTAAAAACTATGTAGTATTTGAACCAGAACAAATTCATATTCTAGGTTCAGAGCAAGATATCTTACAAGCTAAAGAATGGTTAAAAAACAAATGATGATAAACTCTCCCGTGCAACAAATTAAGGAGAGGCTTTCAATCGAAGAAATAGTCTCTTCCTATATAAAGTTAGAAAAGGCAGGCGCGAATTTTAAAGCCAGATGTCCATTTCATAACGAAAAAACACCGTCTTTTTTTGTGTCGCCGGATCGCGCCAGTTACTATTGTTTCGGTTGCGGAGCCAAAGGCGATATTTTTTCTTTTATTGAAGAATTTGAAGGGCTTGATTTTAAGGGCGCCTTAAAAATCCTGGCAGAGCGAGCGGGAATTCCTTTAGTGCAGTACAGTAAAGAAAAAGAAGGAGAGAAAGAAAAATTATACCGAGCGATGGAAGAAGCTACCAAATTTTTTGAAAAAAATTTAGCAGAAAATAAGAAAATACTGGAATACTTGAAATCAAGAGGTCTAGAAGAAAAAACAATCGGAGATTTTAAAATTGGATTTTCTTTGCTTGATTGGAGAACGTTATTTGAGTATTTGAAATCTAAAGGTTTTTCTGATAAAGAAATTGAACTTGCTGGTTTGGTAAAGAAGACAGAGAAAGGATTTTATGACAGATTTCGCGGAAGAATAATGTTTCCAATTTCTGATTCAAGCGGTCGCATTATTGCTTTTTCCGGCAGGATTTTTGAAGATGACGGTAAATCAGCCAAATATCTGAATAGCCCGGACACTCCAATCTTCAGTAAATCGGCAGTTTTGTATGGATTGGATAAAGCCAAAGAATCGATTCGCAAAAATAATTTTTCTATTCTGGTGGAAGGACAAATGGATTTGATCTTATCTCATCAGGCTGGATTTAGAAATACCGTAGCCATTTAGAAATACCGTAGCCACCTCCGGTACAGCTCTTTCAGATGCTACGGTTTCCAAAGAAAATGTCGTTTCAAATTTAGGATTATTACGCCGTCTTTCCGGGAATATTATTCTGGCTTTTGACGCAGATCGGGCAGGCTTTAATGCTTCTTCCCGGGCCGGCAAAATTGCTCTTTCTTTCGGTATGGATGTAAAAGTAGTTTCTATGTCGGAAGGGATTGACCCGGCAAGTTTAATTTCCCAAGATGGCACAGATGCATGGCGCACGGCTATTCGTAACTCAAAGCACATCATAGAATTTCTTTTGGACAAGATTTTGAATAGCCACAAAGAAGATATGCGCAAGGTTGGCAGAGAAATAAGAGAAAAAATATTGCCGTATGTCGATTCCATTGAAAGCGCCATCGAAAAATCACATTTTATTAAAATTATCAGCAACAAATCTGGTATAGCTGAGAACGCTCTTTTAGAAGATCTGAAAAAGGTTCAGTCTGAATTGAAATTTGAAACAGAAGAGATAAGAACTGCTAAAGAAAATGTGGAGAAAAAAATGAGAAAAGATCCGATTGAACGCAGACTTCTAGGTATAGCCTTTTGGCAGGAGAACATTCAAGATAAAACCATTGATCCGGAATTGATTTTTCAAAAATTAGACAAAGCGAAAGAAATTTATAAGGATATAGAAGAAGATTTAATTTATGAAGCGGAGGAATTTTATTCAAACAGCGAGAATTTGCAAAAAGATGTAGATGAAATGCTGTTAAATATTGAAGAGGAATATTTAAACGAAGAACTGAATAAAAAGATGGTGGAACTTAATAATTTTAAAAATAAAAAAGAGGAGATGGAAATTTTGAAAAAGATAAATGAAATAATTAAGAAAAAAGAAGAAATTAGAAATAATCGTAGTCGCTAATAAAAAACATGAAAACAAAAAACAAAAAATCAAAGAAAAAAATCGCAAAATCTAAATCAAAAAAGATCCACAAGAAAGCTGTAAAAAAGGTGACAAAAAAAAGAAAAGCACTTAAAAAATTCAAAAAACCCTTAAAAACAAAGGCTCTAAAAAAACTGACCTCTGCAGAAAAAAAAGCAGACGCCTTTGCTCGTCTTTCAAGTGAATTGATAGAAAAAGGGCGAAAAAGAGGATTTATCACCTATGATGAAATACTAAAGACTTTTCCGGATGTTGAAAATAATATTTTCTTCCTAGACGAACTGTATGAGAAATTTGCCATTGCGGGCATAGATGTACTGGAAGGCGGAAACTTGCTTAATCTGGATGATGATAATCTTGATAAGGATTTAAATAAATCTACCATCCATGACTCTATTCAAATGTATTTGAAAGAAATAGGACAATATTCGCTTATTCATGCAAGCGATGAAAAATATCTCGCTAAACGCATAGAACTAGGCGATCTGGAGGCGAAAAATTTATTAGCCAGAGCGAATCTACGCTTAGTGGTTTCAATTGCTAAAAAATATGTAGGTAGAAGCGCTAATTTAAACCTCTTGGATCTAATTCAAGAAGGGAATTTAGGACTATTTAAGGCAGTTGAAAAATTCGATTGGACTAAAGGATATAAATTTTCCACTTATGCCACCTGGTGGATTCGTCAATCTATTACTCGTGCCTTAGCTGACCAAAGCAGGACCATTCGTATACCGGTGCATATGGTGGAAACTATTTCAAAATATAAACAAACATATCGAAAACTTAGCCAAGACCTGGGACGAGAACCGTTAGCGGAAGAAATTGCCACAGAAATGAATATTCCCGTTGAAAAAATCCACGTAATTGAAAACATCAGCCAAGAGACTGTTTCTCTAGAACAGCCGGTGGGGGACGATGACGATAAGTCAACTCTTGAAAATTTTATTCCGGATGATAAAATTTTGCGTCCGGATCAGGAATCTTCTCGCAGGATCTTGTCCGATCAGATTCGGGAAGTTTTAAACGAACTGAATCCGAAAGAATGCAAAATACTGGAAATGCGTTATGGATTAGTAGATGGCATTCAACATACTCTTGAACGAGTAGGGGAGGAGTTTGGTGTTACTCGCGAACGTATTCGTCAAATAGAAGCGAAAGTTCATGAAAAACTTCGCCAACACGAAAAAATCACAAGGTTAAAGAATTATTTTGACTAAATATATTTATATACTACAATATAAACATGCAAGAAAATGGTCCAGAAAAATTATCACCTGAAGCAAAACTAATAGCGTTAGGTGTTTCTGAAAAAATTGCAACTGATAAAATTGCAAGACTGAAAAATTCTCCTGACCTTGTTGCGTTGAAGACCAACGTGAGAAGGACATCTCTAAGTATTCCACAGTTTTTATCATTTTTATTCAAAAATTTATATCAACAAAAACAAGTCAAACAAAGAGTTATCGAAAGACTTCAAGAATTTAATCTTACGTCCAAAATGACTGATTATATGTTTATTTACGGTGCTGGAGAACCATTTTTGCTATTTTTTAATGAGTATAAAAATATTATCCCTAAAGAAAAAGAAGATAAATTTGTAGAAACAGTAAATGATATCATGCTTCAAGAGTTAAGGGCATATTTATTTTAGCTAAAATTTTTGTCCTCTAAAAAGTATTTAGTGCTAACCCAAATTGGGCTTGTTTACGTATTGTATCTTATTATATCTCAGCCATGGCGTAGATGTACTTTAGGGTGTATAATTAGAATTATGGTTACAGGAAGAAAATTAAGATATAAAGGTGTATCAGTAAATATGTTCGGTATTCCGAATTTAAGTGAACCTCAAAAAGAAGAGAAAGTTTTGAAGCGCAAATATCTTCATTCTTTTATATCTGATTTTAAAAAAGATACGCCCAAAAATTTACTACTTATGTATGACATTCCTCACACAAGAAAGAAGGAAAGAGATTGGTTTCGTCGTCAGCTTAAAAACTTTGATTTTGTTATGATTCAAAAAAGTGTTTGGGTCGGTCCATCACCATTACCAAAAGACTTCTTTAATTACTTAAAAAGAATTGGTTTGCAAAAAGAATTTAAAACATTTAAATTAGCTAAATCTTATACAAATAAGGCTTGATTATACTTTCACTAATCTACGCCATGGCGTAGATATAGATTGAATATATAAATTCTAAATTAAATGTTGACATCTTGTTGAAGCACTTTTAGGGATGTGGTATAATTATCTTATATTATTTGAACCCACTTAAATCGTCGTTTGGGTGGATATATTATAAATTAACCCTATTAACATTATGTGTAAAGATTGTTGTAAAAAAGGTGGTTGTACTACAGCTTTGGTTGGCAAGATTCTAGTAATTGTGGGAGGAGTAAACTGGGGTTTGGTAGGTTTAGGTATGCTTTTAGGTAGTGTGGGGGGTTGGAATGTTGTAAATATGATTTTGGGTTCTGTGCCTGTGTTGGAAGCAGTGGTTTACGTATTGGTAGGTATTTCGGCTGTGATGATGATTTTTGGTTGTAAATGCGGCAAATGTGTGAATGGTGTTTGTGCTTGTTGCGCAAATACGGATGCAAATAAAACAGAGGGAGGAATGTAATTTACACAGTTTTTTCAAAAAAGAGCGAAAACTTTTGTATTCGCTCTTTTTTCGTTTGCTTTTTCCATCTAAGATGCTATATTCTAATATATAAATATGGTTTCATTTTCAGGTGTGGTATTCTATGTTTTGACTTTTTTGTCTGTTTATGTGCAGGTGTTTTTTCTGATTACTTTTCTTGAGAATAGAAAAAAAATAATTATAAGAAATGAACCAGTTAAACTTGCTAAGTATCCGAAGGTGACAATCATTGTTCCTTGTTGGGATGAAGAAAAAACAATTTACAAAACAGTACGTTCTTTACTTAACTTGAATTATCCGAAAGATAAAATTGAAATTTTTTTAATCGATGATGGATCCACTGATGGCACCTGGAATATCATTAGAAAATTTGCTAAACCTGCCCGACCCAACGGTCGTTCGGGCGGGTATCCCAATATAAGAATTTTTCATAAAGAAAATGGCGGTAAGTATACTGCCCTGAATCTAGGTCTCAAATACGTTCAAACTAATTTTTTGGGTTGTCTTGATGCTGACTCTGTGGCGGACCCCGAATCCCTTGTTCGTGTCATAAGTTATTTTGAAAAGGATCCTAACATTATGGCAGTGGCTCCGTCAATCATAGCTTTCAAATCCAAAAATATAATTCAAAATGCTCAAAAAGCTGAATATGATATGTCTGTTTATATCAAAAAAATGCTTGGTTTTTTAGGGGCTATTCATGTTACTCCCGGTCCGTTAACCATCTTTCGCAGAAAAGTCTTTGATGATTTGGGTCCTTATCGTCATGCGCACAACACAGAAGACATGGAAATCGCTTACAGAATGCAAAAAAATCATTACAGAATAGAACAATGCAATGACGCTTATGTTTATACCAATACTCCTTTAACGATTAGAAAACTTTATAGGCAGAGATTGCGTTGGATTTATGGATTCATAAATAATACGATCGATTATCGGAAAATACTTTTTAGAAAAAATTACGGTAATTTTTCACTCTTTACCATACCTTCCAGCATTATTTCTATTTTTGCTGTCGGTTTTCTTTTTGGGAAAATGATTTATAGTTTGGGTAGTTTTTTATTCTCAAAAATTATTCAATTTCAGGCCATAGGTCTTCATTTACCGAATAAGGTAGATTATCTTGATCCATTTTTCATCAATACTCAGACTTTATTTTTTATTGTGGTAATATTATATTTTTTGATAATGTTTTCGATAATCTTGGGAAGAAAAATGACTGAAGGCAAATGGGGTTTTTCTTTTGATATGATTTACTTTCTTTTAATTTTCAGCGCTATTGGCCCGTTCTGGCTTTTAAAGGCGGTTTATAATACTGTTTTATCCAGGAAACCAGGCTGGAGATAAAGAGTAGTAAAAAGTTTGTAAAGTAATCAAGTTATAAAGTATGGAAAATAATACTCATATTGATTGGAAAAAATATGTAATTGTCTTTTTGTTTACGGTTGGACTTTTTCTAAGCGCCAGTTATGTCAGCAATTATTTTGGCAACAAGAAAATTGATCAATTGAAATTGATTCAAGATAAAATTTCTATCGATATCTTATCTTCCGAGACTCAATTTTCGTTACTCTCAGAACTTTCTTGTAAAAATATTTCTGATTCTATAATTTCTGGTGAGCTCGGCGAGCTAGGGCGTAAACTAGAATGGGGACAGGAAAATATAGGTATGACTGATACAGTTTCCTATTTGAAAAAATATTATTCTCTGCTAGAAATTAAAGACTATCTTTTAACAAAAAAGATTTCTGCCCGTTGTAATACAAAATCCGCATTTATTCTTTATTTTTATACCACCGCGGAAAATTGCAGTGAATGTGAAAAGCAGGGACTAGCCCTTTCAGCTCTCAGGGATAAATATCCGGAACTCCGCGTATACTCTTTTGATTATAGTATTGATCTTTCAGCTGTAAAGGCGATGCTTCAAATATACAAAATAGAAGATACAAAGCTTCCCGCATTAGTTATTGATGAAGACGTATTGACTGGTTTCCATAGTATAGACGAGCTTGAAATTCGCGTAAAAGAATCTTTCAAGCTTCAGGAAACGAAGCCGGAAGAGGCTGTTCCACAAAAAACTCAGTTATAAATCTTTTCTGGCGGACAAAACGAAGCCAGTGCCCGCAGGCGAAAAGCTTTATAACTGAGTTTTTTTAGTTTTCCACAGTTTCACCTTGACTATACCCCCTAGGGGTATATACTTTTAATAAATATTATGAAATATTTATTTACATCAATTTTAATTATTAGTTTCGTCGGGATAGCTATTTTGGGCTTTTCCATTTTTAATCATGGTATGAGTAACGCAGATTATAGCTGTGTCACCTCTCCAATAGATGGAACAGTATGTCCGACCAATATTGTCGCTATGACTTTAGACCATATCTCTACCCTGCAGGCGCTTACAATATCAGTAACGCCATTAGTTTCCAGTTTGCTATTATTACTCGCGTCTTTGCTTCTCATTTTATTTTTGGTATTTATATTTTATAAATATTTGTTATATCCAAAACTTGAATTGTTATTCCAGCGTTTTAAAAGTCTGGTATTTAATTTTTTGTATAGTCAACGAAAGATTATTTCTTGGCTTTCTCTTTTGGAAAATAGTCCCTCTGTATCATAAAGAACATCTCAAAATACCTTCTTTTTATTAGATTTTTTGAGATGCGAAAATCCTTAGTCGAGGATTTTTTAATCATTTAATACTTAAACTTTATGAAAACAAAAACCATTATTTCTATTCTTATTGTAATTTTCTTTATCGCAGGGCTCTATATCTGGGGTTATTCTACTAAAGGCGGTACAGCTAATTCTGTTCAGGATGCTCCAACTCTAAATATTTCCAATGGTTCACTTGTTGCTGCGGAAAAATTTTATGATTTTGGCGCAATCTCGATGAAAAACGGGGAAGTGGCCAAAGAATTTACAATAACTAATCCTAACGACGGAGATATTATTCTAAGCAAGGTATTGACTTCTTGTATGTGTACAAACGCGTATATAGTAAGACCAGATGGCAGTATGAAAGGTCCATTTGGTATGGCTGGACATGGAGCTTCTTCGATTGACGAAGTTATAAAGGCCGGAGAAAATCGAATTGTTCGGGTAATCTTCGACCCTAATGCTCACGGACCAGCCGGTATTGGGAACATAGACAGATTTATTAGTCTAACAGATACCTCAGGCAATACGCTTCAACTTGAAATAAAAGCATTGGTAACTCCATAATAATTATGAAAAAAATTACAACAGTATTAATAATCATAGTTCTTGCCATTGTTGGCATAGTTATTTTGAAGAACAGTTCAGTAACTGCTTCATTTATCTGGGACTTAAGCAACAAAGGCGCATGGCTTTTGCCTCTCGTTTTAATTTCTGCGCTTCTTGATAGCGTGCATCCATGTTCATTCTCCATTCTTCTGATTACTATTGCATTTCTGTTTGGTATACAAATGACCAGGAAAAAAATTCTTCAGATAGGCGGAATATACATTGCCGGGATTTTTACGGCCTATCTTTTAATTGGTCTCGGTATTTTAAAAGTTTTGCATCTTTTCAATACCCCGCACTTTATGGGGAAATTAGGTGCAACTCTTTTAATTGTGTTTGGAATTATAAATCTGGTAAATTATCTTTTTCCAAAATTTCCAATCAAATTCAAAATTCCATCAGTTTCTCATACGGCAATGGGAAAGCTAATGGAAAAAGCTTCTTTTCCAGCATCTTTTGGCTTGGGTCTGTTGGTTGGTATTTGTCAATTTCCATGTATGGGTGGTCCATATCTTATGGTAATTGGATTATTGCGTGATCAAGTTACATATTTTAGCGGTTTTGGTTACTTAGTACTCTATAATTTAATTCTCATCATACCTTTGGTGACAGTACTTTGGATAACGGCTGATAAAATAATTGTTGATAAAATGCAGGAATGGAAAAAAACAAATATGCAAGGAGTGCGATTTTGGGCCGGCCTTGCTATGATTATTATTGGTATCTTAATCTTTTTTATCTAAAATTATGAATAAATTTTTGAAAGAATATTCTCTTCAGATGAGTATAGTTGTTACTGCTCTTGTTTTTGCCGGCGCTTGGATATATACGGCGGGGTTGAAAGATAGAATGCAACAAAAAGCGAATGTTGCGGTAAATCAGGATGAAGCTTTAATGTCTGGATTAGAAGAATCTGTTTTACCTTCGGAAGGCGTTATATTGCCAGTAGTATGGGGAGACCTTGGAAAAAAATTAGCTGATACTGGCATAATAGACGAAACTAAATTCAAAGCTATTTACGAACAAAGGGGAACCTTTACTGATGAATATAAAAACTTACTTCTTGGGGAAAACAACGGCAAGTTAAAAATAACCAAAGAAAATTCCGGTTATTTATTAAATATGCTTTGGGCTCTTGGTTTAGCAAATAAAAATTCTATTTTAGAGACAGGTGAAATGATGAATCCAATATATGGCGGAGCGCAAAATTTTGCTTCTACTGGCGGCTGGAATTTGGCTAGAGGAAATGCAATGGATCATTACAGTATGTATAAATTGTTTATTTTGACACCGGAACAGCAAGCCCTGGTGGAAAAAATATCTATGGGTATTTATAGACCATGTTGTGGCAATTCAACTCATTTTCCTGACTGCAATCACGGAATGGCAATGTTGGGACTTCTTGAACTTATGGCTTCGCAAAATGTGAGCGAACAAGATATGTGGAAAACTGCTCTAGTAGTTAATTCTTATTGGTTTCCTGATACATATATGACTATAGCGACTTATATGCAAAATAAAGGAATTGAATGGAAAGATGTGAGTGCGCAAGAGATACTTGGAGCCGATTATTCCAGCGCAAGAGGATATCAAAACATAGCTTCTCAAATTGTTGTGCCAAAACGACAGCAAAATGGATGTGGAATTTAGTAAAAAATTATAAACTTAATTAATAAAAAATATTATGACAACAGAACATAAAGTTATTGGAGGAATTATAATACTAACATTGGTTATTATATTCGGTAGCGTGTGGTTTTCCAGTAAACAAGCGGTAGAAAATAAAGATAGACTCAGTAAACCCATGATGGGAGAAAAAATGGCAGATGAAGGTGCACAGCATGTCAAAGAAGGAGAATCACATGAACCATATAATTCAAATCCCCCGACTTCTGGTCCGCATTGGGCCGATGTGGCAGGACCTGGGATAAAAGACGAGTTTATTCCTGACGAACTTGTTCTTCACAGTATGGAACATGGCGCGGCGGTCGTGTGGTATAGGGAAGGATTGGATTCAAATGAAGTAGATAAAATTAAACAAGCATTTAATGATTCTTCTGGAAAGAAAATAATATTAGCTCGCGAAGATCTTGATGTGCCAGTCGCTTTAACGTCATGGGGCTATCTTTTGAAACTTCAGACAATCGATGAAGCAATGATTAAAGAATTTATTGAAACAAATAACGATAGGGCACCAGAGGAGGCGCCTATTTAATGAATTGTTCATCCACAGCTCTCGATTTGACATATAGGGTATAGGGGTATATAGTATAAGTAAGGTCGAAATTTATACATTAATTTATAAAATTTATGTTGGATCAAAAATTAAAAAAGAAAGCGCTTCACAGAGCAAGAATAATTCGTGGTCAAATTGAAGGCTTAATAAAAGCGATAGAAGAGGAAAAGTATTGTATTGATTTAATAACACAGTCGAGATCAGTGCAACTCTCTCTAAAAAGTATGGATAGAGTTCTTTTAGCAAATCATCTTGGCAGTCATGTAAAGCATATGCTTAATGATACAAAACAAGAAGGTAAAGCAATTAAAGAACTTGTAAACCTATACGCATTATCAAATAAATAAAACAAAATTATATGATGTATGGAATATATAATGGTTATGAAGGATGGGGTGTGGAGAATATGATGGGTTTTTGGGGAGGTGGTATTTTGATGATTTTATTTTGGGCCATAGTTATTTATTTTATTGTTTGGCTTGTTCGCAATAACAAGGCAAATGGAAAGGATAGTAATAAAGCCCTCGATATCTTGAAAGAAAGATATGCAAAAGGCGAGATAGATAAAAAAGAATTTGAAGAAAAGAAGAAAGAATTAAATGATTAATTATAGTTTAATATATAAAATTTATGGAATTTGATTATACCTTAACTACAACTAAAACTTTTGACCAGACAGTTAAAAGAATACAAGATGAAATTGCCAAAGTCGGCATGCGGGTTTTATACATTCATGACGTTCAAAAAACTTTAGCCGAGAAGGGCTTTGAGAGAGAACCGTTTAAGATTGTCGAGTTTTGTAGCGCGAAATTTGCCAACGAGTTTTTGAATAAGGATATAAAAATCGGTCTTTGTCTGCCATGCAAGATAAATGTATACACCAAAGACGAACAGACTTTTATTTCTGGTATGCGTCCAATTGTTCTGCCACAGTTTTTCCCGCAGGCCGATTTAGGAGAAAGGCCCAAAGAAATTGACCAAATCATTCAAAACATTATCAATAACGCGATAAATTAACTATTTATGTTTAATATTTTTAAAGAAAAATGTCCAGTTTGCAAGATGGAACTAGAAAAAGGAAAAGATTATCCCGAAGAGTTTGGTAAAAAGTTTTGTTCGGAAAATTGCAAGGAAGAATATAAAAAGCAACCTGTTCGAGAACATTCACAGCATTCTGGTAGTGGATGTTGCCATTAAAAGCGAAGTCCCGTACCGAAGCGAAGCTTCTGGTTCGGGGGTCTAAAAAATTGAAAATTGAAAATTGATTATTAACCATTTAAATTAGAATTATGGAAAAATTATCACTAAAAAAATATGGCTGGAAATGTGTTTTGGGTTCAGAAATAATTTATTTTGTTTGTCTCTTGGGGGGTTTCTTAACTTTGCGTTCTGTCGAGGCTACGAAATTGCATCATACATTCTTCGAAATATTTCCTGGATTTACGTGGATCACTGTTGGAAGCGTGATACTCGGGGCCATTTATTTCTTTGTTTTCGCTTGGATCTTCGCTTCCTATTTTGTTTGGATGCATAATTCAAGTTTGGTTGAAATAAAAAAATAAAATTAATTTATAAAATTTAGAATGATAAGCATATGAATCACGATAATCACAGTTCTAAAGCGATGTGGTGGATGATGATTCCCTGTCTTCTTTTGGTGGTAGTCATACTTTTAGGTGAGGGAAAATTGGCTTCATTTAGATATCTATGGCTTGTCATACTTGGTATCTGTGTGATCCCTCATATATGGATGATGCTTAAGGGACATAGAAGACATGGAAAAAATGATGAATAATAATATCACAAAACCCATTCTGTACGGAATACTTGCAAGCACAATCTTGCTAGGAGTTTATTTTACAATACTCACATTGGTATCCGACTGGAGTTTTACACAAGATCAATTTGCACGTTATTGGTATTTTGTTGTGGGTTTAGCAATGGGTTTTGGAATTCAGATTGCATTGTACCAGCATATTAAAAGTCTAGTACATGGCGGCCAAGGCATGGGCAAAGTAGTTGGTGTATCTGGAACTACTTCCACCGCTGCTATGATTTCTTGTTGCGTGCATTATTTAGTAAATCTGATACCTGTACTTGGGGTAACTGGACTTGTAACATTTGTTGCGCAATACCAGGTTGAATTGTTTTGGGTTGGTCTAACTTTTAATATATTCGGTATCGGGTATATGGCAAGTAGAATTATTGGATTTAAAAAACATCTGTAGACACTTAGGAATTGAAAATTTCCGGCATAGGCGGTGTGGCAAGAAGTTTTACTTGGCAATTCAAATAAAATTATATGAAAAAAGAGACATACAAAATTCACGGGATGCATTGCGCCAGTTGTGTTATTACCATTGAAAAAGCACTTTCAAAAACGAATGGAGTGCATTCTGCTTCAGTCAATTACGCCACAGAATCAGCTCTGATTGAATTTGATGAAAATATTATTTCTGAGCTAGATCTTGCCAAGGTTGTGGATGGAGCAGGGTATCATCTTATTATTTCTAATGATACCAAAGTTGATTCTCTTAAAAAAAATGAAATGACTACCGGTGAAAATAGTGAAACAGTTTCAATAAAAGTTTTGGGTATGGATTCACCACATTGCGCTATGGTTGTGGAAGAAGCCATAAAGAAGTTGTCAGGCATAAAAAATACGGATGTTGATTTTTCAAATCAGCGGGCGAAAGTTGTTTTTGATTCCCCTTTGCTGAATATTGACGCTATTTTGAAAGTCATTCTTGACGCAGGTTATAAACCAATCAAAGAAGAAGGCGAGGCAGAAGAAATTTTAGATAAAGAAAAAATTGAAAGGAAAAAACAGCTAAAAACACTGAAGAGTAAGCTAATTATTGGTGGTATTCTTTCTGCTTTTATATTTTTGGGCAGTTTTCCTGAATGGTTTTCTTTTGTCCCTAAAATTGTAAACAATAATTTGGTACTTCTTTTGTTGACGACACCAGTGCAGTTTTGGGTAGGTTCTCAATTTTATAGCGGACTAAAGCTTCTTTTTAAATATCGCGCGGTTGATATGAATACTTTGATTGCTATTGGAACGTTGGCGGCATATTTTTACAGTGTGGTGGTGACGGTTTTTCCCTCCTTTTTTATAAAAGGAGGCATAACACCGGCAATCTATTTTGATACATCGGCTATCATTATAGTTTTGATTCTTTTGGGAAAATATTTTGAAGTTTTAATGAAAGGAAGAGCTTCAGAGGCTATAAAGAAATTGATTGGTTTACAACCGAAAACCGCGAAAATTCTGCGAGATGGCAAAGAAATTGAAATATCAATATCAGAAGTGCAAGTTGGAGATTTAATAGTTGTCCGACCGGGAGAAAGGATTCCAGTGGATGGAAAAATAGTTGAGGGAGAATCGGAAATTGATGAATCAATGATTACCGGGGAATCAATGCCGGTCCATAAAAAAATAGATGGCCTTGTTATCGGTAGTACTATAAATAAATTTGGTGCTTTTACTTTCCGTGCGACCAAGATTGGTAAGGACACGATGCTCTCGCGAATTATTAAAATGGTAGAGGAGGCACAGGGTTCTAAAGCGCCGATTCAACGATTGGCTGATATTGTTTCTTCTTACTTCGTTCCGGCCGTATTTATCATAGCTGTTCTGAGTTTTATTATTTGGTTCATTTTTGGACCAAATCCTGCTTTTACATTTGCTCTCATTAATTTCGTAGCAGTTTTGATAATTGCTTGTCCTTGTGCTTTAGGGCTTGCTACCCCCATGGCTATTATGGTTTCTTCCGGTAGTGCTGCTTCTCGAGGTATCTTAATTAAAGATGCAGCTTCCCTTGAAATTGCTAATAAAATAAATACAGTAATTTTGGATAAAACAGGCACCCTAACTCAAGGGAAACCGCAACTGACCGATATTATTGCGTTTAATGCCAGCCGACAAACAGAGATTCTTACCTTGGCTGCTTCTTTGGAACAGCGTTCAGAACATTCTTTGGCGCAAGCCATATTGCAATATGCGGTAAGCCTTGATCAAAAATCTTCACACCCACTCGATAAAATTATCATAGATGAGGCGATAAAAGAAAAAATTGAACTGTATAGATTGGAAGATTTCAAAGCTATTTCCGGAAAAGGCCTGAAGGGATTTTTGCAGATTCAATCCCAAAAAGTTGAGGCATACTTGGGAAACCGGGCTTTGGTTGCAGATCTTGGATTGGATGTTTCTTCTTATGAAAATAATATTAGTAAACTTGAAAACGAAGGCAAGACTGTGATGATTCTAGTGGTTGATAAAATTGTTAGAGGCGCACTGGCCGTGGCCGATGTGTTGAAAAAAGAATCAATTGAAGCAATACAAGCACTCAAAAAAAATGGCATAGAAGTTTGGATGCTTACAGGGGACAATGACCGCACAGCTAAAGCTATAGCTTCTCAAGTAGGCATAGATAATGTGATGAGTGAAGTATTACCGGATAAAAAGTCAGAAAAAGTGCGCGAGCTTCAAGAACAAGGAAAAATAGTGGCAATGATTGGAGATGGGATAAACGACGCTCCAGCGCTTACTCAAGCAAATATCGGCATTGCCATGGGTGAAGGTACAGATATCGCTATGGAATCAGCCAACATTACTTTGATAAGAGGTGATTTAATGCTTATTTTTGAAGTAATAAAAATTTCAAAACGAACGATGAGAATAATAAAGCAGAATCTTTTCTGGGCATTTTTCTATAATATTGCCTTTATTCCCGTTGCCGCTGGCGTTCTCTATCCGTTTTTTGGAATTCTACTTAATCCGATTTTTGCCGCTGTGGCTATGGCTTTTAGTAGTATCAGTGTTGTCTTCAATTCCTTGAGATTAAGAAGAATATAAGCGATGAATTCCTTGTTTACTGACAGATGATTATTTGTAAAAGAATATAAAATTTGATAGTATACAGGAATTATAAGCCGGCATAGCTCAGTTGGTAGAGCGCCACTTTTGTAAAGTGGATGTCGAGGGTTCAAATCCTTCTGCCGGCTCATTATTCTATACCTTCTTCTTCTTTTATTCTATGTTTTATTGCTCTAATCTTATGTCTATATTCTGAAATTATTTTTAAATATTTTGAAACTTCTTTTTTTTCTGCTGTTTCATCTGAAGTATCTTTTCTAAATTTCTTAAATCTAGTTTTTATTTCTTTTGCTAAAATAGTACTTTTATTTTTTATAAAACTTGAAGATTTAATGAAGAATCTAAGCATTATGAAAAGGGTTACATAACTTAATTTTTTAGTACCCTTAGAAGCCAGATATTTTATTTTTTGCAAATCTGGAACAAAAGGATGCGAATGTTGTGTTTTTACAACCAAACCATTTTTAACAAGTACAAGCTCACGCCATACCATTATAATGATACCGGCTAGTGATAAGAAAAATAAAATTAAGGGTAAATACATAATATTTTTATATTGAATAACGTATTACTTCTTTTATCTTTGCCTTGTTTTTGTCTAAGAGTCCGCTTATTGTTTCCTCTCCGTTTTTTATAAATACTTGGTCCAGCAAGGTCTTCTCTTTGAAATAGGTATTTATCTTGCCTTCCAATATTTTTTTCTTTATTTCTTCCGGTTTGTCAACGCCGGCAATTTCTTTTTGGAAAATTTCACTGATTGTTTTTTTCACATTCTCGGTTATCTCACTTTGGAAAATATATTCTGGTTTCATGGCAGTGATGTGCATAGCGATATCTTTGGCCAATTCTTCATTTCCGCCCTCTAGAGAAACAACAACAGCAATCTTATTATTATGTACGTAATTTCCCAAAACATTTCCTTTTATTTCATATACATCACCAAGTTCTATTTTTTCTCCAGTTTTCTGAATGACAAGATCAATCATGCTTTTTGCTTCCTCTTTCATCTTTTCTATGCCTTCTTTCATGGCTTTATCTCCCAAATTAGAAAGTAAAGTTACAAAGTCTTCATTTCTGGAAACAAAGTCAGTTTCACAATGAAGGCTAACTAAGATAGATTTTTTTCCTGTCTGTCCAGGCAAGTTTTCTACTTTAATACAGACTCTTCCATCTTTGGTTTCGCGACTTGCTTTTTTCAAGGCGATATCTGAGCTTGTCTTTTTTAGAATAGCCAGAGCTTTTTTCATATCTCCTTCAGCTTCTTCTAGTGCATTTTTACACTGCATTACGGAGATGCCTGTCTCATCTCTAAGTTCTTTTATCAACTTAGTAGTTATATCTTTAGACATATTGTTTATTTTTCTTTGACGGATAAAGACATTGAGCCTTTTTTATAAGCATCAGCGATAGAAGCAGTAAAAAACTTGATGGACAATATGCCGGAATCATTGCCGACTATCGGATAATTTATGTCTTTGATATTTGAATCGGAATTTACCAATGCCACGACAGGCACATCTGATTTTTTGGCTTCTGTGGCAGCTATGTGTTCCGCCTTTGGGTCAATGACAAATAAAGCGTCAGGAGTCTTTTTTAAGCTGATTAAACCCCCGTAATACTTTGAAAGCTTTTCCATTTTTTTAGCCATAACTACTCGCTCTTTCTTTGTATATTTTTCAAGTCCGCCCTCTACGCTTTCTTTATTATATTTTTCAAGTTCAGTAATTCTTTTTTTTATTTCTGTAAAATTACTCAAGGTGCCTCCGATCCAGCGTATATTCACATAAGGCATATTTAAATTTGACGCTTCATTTTTTATTATATCTCTAGCCTCGGGTTTTGTACCGACGAAAAGAATAATTTTATTTTGAGCGCCTAGATTTTTAACAAATTCCATTGCTTCTTCAAGCATAACGCTTGTTTTTTCAAGATCTATTATGTCGCTATTATTTTTGGTGGCATATATATATGAAGAAACAGAAGGATGTCTTCTTGATTTTCCATAGCCATAATGCGCCCCCGCCTCGAACATTTTTTCTATGCTTGTGGAAACACTCGCATTTCTATTTTCTACCTTCTGTGGCTTCAGGCTCGTAGTTTGTGGCTTCAAGCTTGTAGTTTGCATAAGGGTCATTCTAGCAAAAGATTCGCATTTTTGCAACCGAGCTATTAATAATAGAGAGTTTTATAACTTTGACCAAAAGACTTTTTTCGGTTAATATGAAGGAATGAGACAATCTAAACTTTTTACTAAGACTAAGAAAGAGGTTCCAACCGACGAAATGTCAAAAAATGCGGAACTGCTTCTTCGTGGAGGCTTTATTCATAAGGAAATAGCCGGGGTATATTCATATTTACCTCTTGGCTTGAGTGTTTTAAATAAAATTGAAAATATTATTCGTGAGGAAATGAATGCCATTGGCGGACAGGAAATTGTTATGACCGCACTTCAAAACCCGGAACTTTGGAAAAAAACTGATCGCTGGGATGATCAAAAAGTAGATATCTGGTTCAAAACAAAATTAAAAAATGATACAGAACTTGGTTTAGGATTTACTCACGAAGAACCTTTAACTAACATAATGAAAAATTATATAAGTTCCTACCGGGATTTGCCGTGCTATGTTTATCAATTTCAAACAAAATTTCGCAACGAAATTCGCGCAAAAAGTGGAGTGATGCGCACTCGGGAGTTTATGATGAAAGACCTTTATTCGTTTTCCAAAGATGAAAAAGAGCATAATGAATTTTATGAAAAATCAAAAGAGGCTTACAAAAATATTTTTAAAAGAGTAGGCATAGGGCATCTAACTTACATCACTTTCGCCTCAGGCGGATCTTTTTCAAAATTTTCTCATGAATTTCAGACAGTTAGTGCTACGGGGGAAGATACAATTTATATTAATGAAGAAAATAATGTTGCTGTCAATAAAGAAGTTTGCGATGATGAAGTTATTTCTAGTCTTGGTTTGGAGAAGAATAAATTAGTTGAAAAAAAAGCAGTGGAAGTTGGAAATATATTTACCTTGGGAACTCGTTTTTCAGATGCCCTAGATTTGACTTATCAAACAGAAAAAGGGGATAAAAAGCCAGTATTTATGGGTTCTTATGGTATCGGACCGGCCCGTCTGATGGGTGCTGTGGTAGAGGTATTAGCCGATGATAAAGGTATAATATGGCCGGAGTCTATTGCTCCCTTTAAGGTACATCTTCTGTCTCTAGGTGAAGAAGAAAATGTTAAAAAACAAGCGGAATATGTTTATGATACTTTAATGAAAAAAAATATTGAAGTGCTTTTTGACGACAGAAAGGGAATATCCCCGGGTGAAAAATTTGCTGAGGCGGATCTTTTAGGTATGCCTTATCGGGTAGTTATTTCTGCTCGAAGTATGAAAGATAACGGTATAGAAATAAAAAAACGCAACGAAGAAAAAGGACAAAGTGTCTCTTTAGAAGAATTATTAAAATTACTAGCGTCTAATCACTAGAACCCAACAGCTAATTATTTAATGTTTGATAAAATTTACAAATTAATTTCAAATGACATTGGCATAGATTTGGGTACCTCAAATACTTTAGTTTATTTGAAAGGGCACGGCATTGTCATTAATGAACCTTCGGTGGTAGCGGTAAATATTAAAACTAACCAAATTCTGGCAGTAGGTGAAAAAGCGAAAGAGATGCTTGGACGAACTCCCGGACATATCAAAGCAGTTCGTCCGCTGGTGGATGGCGTCATCTCAGATTTTGAAGTGACAGAAGAAATGCTTTCATATTTGATAAATAAAGCAGATAAAATATCTAAAAAATTTACCAGACCAAGAGTCTTAATCGGTGTTCCGTCTGGTACCACTAATGTTGAAACGCGCGCTGTTTATGATGCTGCTCGTTCGGCCGGCGCGCGAGAAGTATTTTTGGTAGAAGAACCAATGGCAGCAGCTATCGGTATTAAACTTCCCATCAGAGATCCTGTTGGCTCTATGATTATAGATATCGGCGGTGGCACAACAGACATCGCAGTAATTTCTTTAGGCGGAATTGTTAAATCAAAAAATTTGAAAGTGGCGGGTGACAAATTAAACAATGATATTATTACATACATGCGGGATGAATTTAAAATTTTAATCGGTGAAACTACGGCTGAAATGGTTAAAATAGTTATCGGTTCCGCTCTTGCTGGAGAATATATGGAAACAGAAGTACGTGGACGCGATTTATTAACGGGCTTGCCTCGCGAAGTAGTGGTAACGGATTCCGATATTCGTGAAGCATTTTCCGCCTCAATCAAAGAGCTTATAGAAGGGGTGAAAGACGTATTGGAAACAACACCTCCTGAAATTCTATCTGACATAATGCATAGAGGGATTACTCTTTCCGGGGGCGGAGCATTATTACCGGGACTTGGAGAACTCTTGCAGAATGTTCTTAAAATTCCTGTTTATGTGATAGATGATCCGCTTACGGCCGTGGCTCGAGGCACGGGTGTTATTTTGGATGATATTTCCTCCTATGATGAAGTTTTGATTTACAATCAAGATGAGTTACCTCTTAGATAAAAAAATAAAAAGAAATAAATTTTTCAAATATATACTTTTTATCATAGCTTTATTTATTTTAATTTATTTTAGATCTGGTATTTTTTATGGACTTTCTTATATTTCCAGCATCGTTTTTCGTCCTGTTTTGATTTTAGGAAATAATGTTGGTGAAAAATTATCAAATACTGGTTCTTATTTTTATTCTAAAAACTCTCTTCTCTTGGAAAATGAAAATTTTAAATTTAAATTAAAAGAACAAGAAGCAAAAATATCAAATTATAATTCCATTTTGGATGAAAATTTAAAGATTAAAGAAATTTTAGGACGCAAACAAGAGAAAACTAATATGGTTCTAGCTAGTATTTTATCTAAACCCAATCAATCTCCTTACGATACACTCATTATTGATGTGGGTGTGAAAAATGGAATATTGTTAGGACAAAAAGTTTTTGCCTTAGGGAATATACCAATTGGATATATCGCTGAAATTTACCCAAATTCCGCCAAAGTTATTTTGTTTTCGAATCCGGGAGAAAAAACAGAAGTCATAATTTCTGGAAGGGACACCTTTATGCAAGTGATCGGGCGGGGCGGAGGAAATTTTGAAATGATTTTGCCGAGGGATTTTATTTTGGAAAAAGGGACGGAAGTGGTTTTACCGGGTATCACGCCTTATACATTGGGAATAGTCCAGACGATTCTTTCCGACCCGCGCGACTCCTTCCAAAAAGCATTACTTGCCAGTCCGGTGAATATTTTTGAATTGAAATTTGTGGAAGTGGAACAGTAATGCAATTTAGAATTGAAAAAAAGTTGAAGAATAGTTTAGGGAGAGCAGGGGTGATTACTACATTGCATGGAGAAATAAAAACTCCAGCTTTTGTGCCTGTAGGTACAAAAGCAAGTGTCAAAGCTTTAACCCCCTCACAAGTGTCCGATTTAGGCGCGGAAGTTATATTAGGAAATACCTATCATTTGTATTTACAACCTGGGGATGAAATCGTGCGTGCAGCTGGCGGTATCGGCAAATTTATGAATTGGCCGGGTCCAACTATGACAGATTCAGGAGGTTTCCAAGTTTTTTCTTTAGGGGTTGCTTATAGTAAAGACCCCGAAGGAAAGCAAGCTTCCAACGGGGCAGGTATTTCTAAGGTAATGACTAAGGCTGACTTACTTCTTATTCCAGAACGTTTTGATGATAGCGATGCGCCAAGATTGGCTAAGATAGGACAAGATGGAGTTTCTTTTAAATCACATTTGGATGGAAGCATTCATTATATAACCCCCGAGAAATCAATTCAGATTCAACATAATCTCGGGGCAGATATAATTTTTGCATTTGATGAATGTACCAGTCCGGCTGAAGATTTGAAATATCAAGAAGAAGCGTTAGAACGTACTCATCGTTGGGCGGAACGAAGTTTGCGGGAACATCAAAAATTGCTGCTTTTTCACGGCTCGCACTCCAACCTGAATGTGGTAACTGAATCTAATATTGCGTATGCCGAAAAAAGCACAATTTTTGATGCTCTTAAAAAAACAGAAGAATATTCTTTAGAGGGTGTCTCGCAGACTGACGAGTCGAGAGGCAGCGCTAAGCCAGCAGGATTAGACAGCGACCCTATAAAGAATGATTCTTCTGTTTTTTCTTCAGCACTGTTCGGTATCGTGCAAGGTGGACGGGAAGAATTTTTGCGAAAAAAATCAGCAAAGATTATTGCAGAAACTAATGTAGATGGAAAATATTTTGATGGTTTTGGAATCGGTGGCTCGTTTGCCAAAGAAGATATGTCTTCGGCGGTAAAATGGGTGAATGAAATTTTGCCGGAAGACAAACCAAGACACCTGCTCGGCATAGGGGAGCCGGAGGATTTATTTATGGGGATAGAAAATGGGGTAGATCTTTTTGATTGCGTTGCGCCGACTCGCAATGCCCGCAACGGAACACTTTTTACTAAATACGGAAAAATAAATATAAGCAATGCAAAATATAAAAATGATTTTTCACCGATTGAAAAAGATTGTCAATGCTACACTTGTAAAAATTATACAAAGGCATACGTTTCCCATCTCTTTCATGGCAAAGAAATGCTGGCTGGAACTCTTGCTTCAATTCACAATTTATATTTTATTATTCATCTTGTAAATAATATTCGTCAATCAATACTTAATGATACGTTCCATGAATACAAAAAAGAATTTTTAAAAATGTTTAAGGGCAATCTCGGCTAAGGGGTACAGTATATCCTCCGTCGTCACTATTCCCCCAAATACCATCTGGCCCAGCAGATCTAATAGTATCCAAACGACAATCAGTAGGTCCCCCCTCTCTTTCATTTTCATCTAATGTATAAGGACTACCCCAAGGATCTCGCAACATATTATCAATACCCAATACCGTGCCAGCAGTAGCATTTTGTATTGCGGTTAAAGCACTTAACCATTGAGTATAGCAAGAATCACTAGTCGGAATATTTCTGATATCGCGACCTCTGCAAACACAATCACTACACCCACTGCCTGTTATTTCTAGTAAAGTTTTACCGCTTTCCCCTTGGGCGATTATTGCTGTTTTAACAAATTCATTCATTTCAATTTGTGCTTTTGCATATTTTGCTTTTGTTCTGGCGCTATTAAGACTTGATAAAACAATACTTGATAAAAGTCCTATAATGGCAACAACAACAAGAAGTTCTATTAGTGTAAAACCTCTACTGTTTTTGTTTTGTAAAATAAGTTTCATAATTATAAAGCTTATCGCAAGTCTTCAGGTCTAGGAGGATTTTGATATTCGGGTGTATTGGGAATATTTCCTCTAAAACCAGCTGGTGCTTCTGATGGCCCACTAAAAGCATTTAATGATAAAATAATTGTTATAATAATTACTACTACCACAAATCCTAAAAGAATATATAGTGCATGTTTTTCATTTTTAACAGAACCGCCGGAATATTTTATTACCCATTGGATCATTCTTGGAATTTCAGGATTTATTGGAGCTGAAGGAGTTTGTTGCTTTTGTTCAACATTTTTCATTTCAAATTCTTTAAGTGCCTTTTTTATTTCTAGATTTTCATTTAAATTCAAATCCTTATTCATAACAAAATTATATCACGCTAGCCAAAATTTACAAATCCCCCTTTGCATTTTTTTTAGATGCTGGTATAATTATTTTCACCTAAATGGCCAGGAAAAAAACAAAAAAACACAGCTTGCACCGACGCAAGGTGGGAAAGAATTGGAAGAAATTTTGGAAACTTGGAGTAGACGAATGGAATACGCAATTTTTTGGTGTGAATAAAGACGGCGACTTGACAGTTACAGAGGGTCATCATATTTATAATCTGAACGGACTGGCGCAAAAATATGGCACACCTCTGCAAGTTGTTTTTCCTTTTATGCTGGAGGACAGACTGAAAGATTTAATCGGATATTTTCAGGCCTATATGAAAATTTATGGATATAAAGGCAGGTTTTTCTATCACTATCCGATGAAAGTAAACCAAAATAAAGATTTTATTTTACCGCTTCTGTCAGAAGGGGCAAATTTAGAAGTGACATCCGCCAACGAACTTTGGCTGGTCAAAAAACTTTGGGAAGGAGAAAAATTTAATAATAAGATACGTGTCCTTTGCAATGGTCCCAAGACGCATCAATATTTGGATTTGGTGGAAGAATTGCGTTCCAAGGGCATGAATATAGTGCCGATTATTGAAAGTTCAGAAGAAATTGAAAGACTCATAAAATATAAAGGCGATATAGGAATACGAATAGATTTGGCTATTAAAGCTGACACGCATTGGGATAAAAGATTTGACCGTTTTGGCCTTTCAGAAAGAGAGGTGTTAGATTTGCCTAAAATGAAGAATCTGAAGATATTACACTATCATTTAGGTTCACAAATAAAGACTCAGAAAAGCATTCTAGAAGGTATAAAACACGCATTTAGCATTTATGTTGAATTGCAAAAAACCCATCCCAATCTGGATACTTTGGATATTGGCGGGGGATTTGGAATTCCATACGAGAAAAAGAAGTTTTATACGGCTAAATCTGTCTCCAGCAAAATAGTTAAAGTTTTAAAAAATTTGTCGGACAAAGCAGGCATAAAACATCCTAATCTTGCAGTTGAATGGGGTCAGTATATAGTTGCTCCGGCCCAAGTGACTCTATATAAAATTATTTCTAAAAAATATATTGATAAAGCGAATGCCAAAGCCTGGTATGTCATTGACGGTAGTTTTATAAATGATCTTAAGGATACTTGGGCCATACATCAGAAATGGCATATCATACCGGCAAACAATATGGACGGCGCTTTAAAAAGAGTTTGGCTGGCGGGAAGTAGTTGTGATTCTGATGATAAATATACTGCGGGAGGAGATTATATTCTTTTACCTAAAATAAATGAGGAAGATCAATACATTGCAATTCTTGATACCGGATGGTGCCAAGATGGTTTAGCTTCGCATCATTGTTTGCTTTCTCTGCCGGCAAAAATTATTGCTCAAGATGGAGAAATAAAAATTGCTCGCAAGCATGAGACGGCGGAATACATCGGCAAACTTTTTGGTTGGACTAATGGAGACCATAAGTAATAAAAAGTTATAAAGTAAAAAATGCAAAATAGAAATATTTTTTTTATTCTGGTAGTTATTGTTTTTTTGGTAATAGAATTTTTTTTAATAAAAAATAATTCTCCTAAAAATGTGGAAGTGAATCAAATTCACTTTGTAAAAATTGCGGGGAAAATTTTAAAAGTTGACCTAGCTTTAACCCTGGAAGAACAAGAGCAAGGTCTCTCGGGAAGAAATAAATTAAGAGAAGATGAAAGTATGTTATTTGTTTTTGATTATATAAACAAACATCCTTTTTGGATGAAGGATATGAATTTTGCTATAGATATTATCTGGATTGGGGAAAATTTGCGAGTGGTTTATATTAAAAAAAATGCTCAACCGGAGTCATATCCGGAGACTTTTTTGCCGAAGCAAGACGCCAAGTATGTTTTGGAGGTTTTGTCCCAATTTTCGGAAAAGAATAATTTAAAAGAAGGGGACAGGGTAGAATTTTTGCCCTCTTAGGGCTTGTCATTTCAGCCTTTAAGGAAATATCTATTTACAGTCACTTCAAACTGTTTTTATGTGTTGTTTTTTCTTGTTTTCCACTCGCCTAAATTATTTTTTGGAAGTATAATCACCTGATGGAAAAAGATTTTATTTTAGGCAAGAAGGAATTGAATAAAATTAAGAATGTCAGAAACCGTGAAGGAGAAATAATTCCTTTCAACATAAATAAAATCGCGGATGCGATATACAAAGCATTCGTCATGACCAATGAAGGAGAAAAAAAGGAAGCAAAAGACGTTGCTACCAGAGTCTTTCATAAATTAATTCAAATTAAAGTAAAAAGTAACGAAAAAAAGTTTATTCCGATGGTAGAAATGATCCAGGACCTGGTAGAAGCCGAACTTATGGACTTGGGATACCATCTTACCGCAAAATCCTATATTTTATATAGGTCCAAGAGAGCAGAACTAAGACGTGAAGTGGGTACTATTCCAACCGAGAGCAAGAAAATTTTTGATGAATCAAGCTCTTATTTCGTAAGTTCTTATGAAGAATTTATTTTTTACAGAACATATTCAAAATGGCAAGATGCTTTAGGCAGGCGTGAGACCTGGATAGAGACCATTGACCGCTTTATGGCTTATATGAAAAAAAATCTTGGCGATAAAATGTCTCAGAAAGATTATTCTGAAGTAAAGGAAGCAATTTTAAAACAAGAAGTTTGTCCATCAATGAGATTGCTTTGGTCTGCTGGAGAAGCATGTGATAAGACGAATGTCTGGGCTTACAATTGTTCTTATGTGGCGCCTTCTGCTTGGCAAGATTTAGGAGAGATAATGTACATCTTAATGTGTGGAGCAGGTTTAGGTTTTTCTGTTGAATCTGAAACTGTCCAAAAATTTCCGCAAATAAAAAGACAGACAGGGAAAAAACTTGCCACTCATGTGGTAGAAGATAGTAAGGAAGGTTGGGCGGACGCATTTGTCTTAGGTTGCAAAACTTGGGCTGACGGTTATGATATAGATTTTGATTTTAGTAAAATTCGTCCGTCAGGCTCCAGATTGAAAGTAGCTGGCGGTCGCGCTTCGGGGCCTCAACCGCTGATTGATCTTATCAATTTTGCCAAAAAGAAAATATTATCAAGGCAAGCAAAACGTCTTACTAACTTAGACCTTCACGACATAATCTGCCAAATCGGTCTGATTGTGGTGGCTGGAGGAGTCCGTCGCAGTGCCTTAATATCTCTTTCTGACATTGACGATGAGTCTATGCGTAAATCAAAACAAGGACAGTTTTGGATTGATAACGGACAACGTTCCATGGCCAATAACTCGGCTGTATATAGCCAAAAACCGGGAGCTTCGGAATTTTTGAATGAATGGATAGAATTAATAAAATCGGGCACCGGAGAGAGAGGTATATTCAATAGAGGCGGATTGATGACCCAACTTCCAAAACGTCGAATCGATAACTGGGAAAAAGCTGGTATTATAGACGACCAGAATGTTATTGTCGGCTTGCCGGGGTCAAATCCTTGCGGAGAAATCACTCTTCAATCCAAGCAATTCTGCAATCTTACTTCTATTGTAGTTCGCCCGGGTGATAATGCGGAAGATTTAAAAAGGAAAGTCAGACTTTCTACAATCTTAGGCACTTATCAAGCAACTCTGACCAACTTCGGCTATTTATCGAAAGAATGGAAAGAAAATTGTGAAGCAGAGGCGCTCTTGGGTGTTTCCATCACCGGGTATTATGATAATAAAACAATCAGAACAGAAAAAGTTTTAACAGAGCTTCGCGAGGAATCCATAAAAGTAAATAAAGAGTATGCCAAAAAATTCGGCATCAATTATTCTACTTGCATTACCACTATCAAGCCTCACGGCAACTCGGGCCAGCTCCTGTATGTCGGTTCCGGTATGCATCCATGGTATGCAAAATATTATATCAGACGTGTTCGTATTTCTACTAATGATCCTCTGTATCAGTTGATTAAAGACCAAGGTGTTCCTTTCAAAGCCGAAGTTGGATATTCTACCGCTAATTCAACTGTAGCCGTAGTTGAATTTCCAATTAAAGCGCCGGAAGGAGCTGTTACCCGCGATCAAGTTTCCGCCATAGATTTACTGAATGAATGGAAAAAATTAAAAATTAATTATATTGAACACAATCCTTCCGTTACTATTTATGTGGGCAATGATGAATGGATTAAAGTGGCAAACTTTATTTATGAAAACTGGGATATTGTCGGCGGACTTTCTTTCTTGCCCCGATCCGAACATGTTTACCAGCTTGCGCCGTACGAAGAGATTTCAAAAGAAGAATATGAAAAAAGAGTCAAGGAAATAAAACATATTGATTTTTCTAAACTTATTTATTACGAGCAAGAAGACAATACCATGGGTGCCAAAGAATTTGCTTGTGTTTCCGGAGTTTGTTCTATTGATGATGTTTTGGCTGAAGAAGCTCAAAAAGAAAAAGTGGAAGGTCTTTCCGATATCTAATTTACCCACACATTATATTAATACAATATGTGGGTTTACTTTTTATTTCTTTTATTTTATAATCTAATTGGTCCTGTATTGGATAGTTGCCCCTCACTGATTTTTAATTCAGTGGGGGGAGGAAAGTCCGAACACAGCGATCCCTTTTTCTAGGGTGGGAATAGTAGTGGGTAACACCCACATATAGCAATATATAGGTGCGAACAGAGACGTTTTGTGGTGAAAGCCCCAGAACATCCCCCACCAATTTTACGGTTGGTGGGGGATGAGTTCTACGGTAACGTAGAAAATGAAACGGCTAAATCCTTACTTCTGTGCAAGATCGTGTTCCCCACCCAGATTCTGGGTGGGGGGAGAATCGCTTGAGTCCTAGAGCAATCTAGGACCTAGATAAATAACTATCACCCTGAACTTTTTGTAAAGGGCACAGAATTCGGCTTATAGATACAAGACCAAAAATATGAAAAATCCTCTCGCAAGAGAGGATTTTTCTGTTGTACGGGGTAAAAACTTGCTTTTTTATTTAATATATGATATACTCGTTTTGTGAGTGTGAGGTTAGATTCATACTTATCGTAAACAACATAAGTGCCGCAAAGACCCGCCGCAAGGCGGGTTTTTTGTTATTGACTTTTGTATTGAACTATGATAGTATTCTAGGTAGAATAAAAGTAAGGAAATAAGAAAATGGAATATCCAGATTATTTCTATGATATTACGTTACCAGGTTTTCCTGGTAATAAAAAATATCAGAAAGAGCTTGCAGAAGCTCAAAAAGTGTTCTTATCAAAAATTATTTTAGCAAAAAGAATTCATCCTGATGCTAAAAAAATTTGTCTGAATTGTTTCACTCCAATTTTTGAGGTTGGAGGAAGGTGTCCTAATTGTGAAGAATGAAAAGCCCGCGGTTTAACCAAGGGCTTTTTTTATTATTAAATCTTGGTATAATTATATTGTAGGATAAAAATTCCGCACTGAATTACGGATTTTTGTTTATCAAAATGAGAAATTCAAAGAAAAAAAATAATAAAAAAGTTTTTGAAAAGATGAAGTTAAAACATCTTCTTATAGTGTTATTTTTTTTAGTCAGTGCTCTTTTGGGTATAGTTTATTATTACGGTTTAGATCCGGCTCTTCTGACCAAATTATCTTTTTATGAAAATTTAGCCAATCCTAATATTTATATTGTCAGAGTGCCGGAAGGTTTGCGTAAAGAAGAAATAGCGGAAATTATGGCGGACAGGCTTAGTTGGGACGAAAGCGAGAAAAATGATTTTGTAAATATCCACCTTGCTTTGAATAGTACTAATTTAGAAGGTCATTATTTTCCGAAGACTTACTTGATTAATAAAAATGAAAATCCGTCTGCGGTCAGCGCCACTATGTTTGATGAATTTTCCCAAAAAACGGCTAAAATTAAAAAGTCAAAAGTAGCTCAAATAATAAACGAAGATACAGCTATAAAAATCGCCTCTATTATTCAGCGTGAAGCAGGAGGAAAAAACGATATGAAGTTGATATCAGGAATTATCTGGAACCGTATTTTTGACGGCATGAAATTGCAAATAGATGCCACTTTGCAGTATGCCAAAGGCAGTGAAGAAAAAGGTTGGTGGGAACAAGTTAATCCAGAAGACAAAAAAATAAAATCTTCCTATAACACATATTTATATGAAGGTCTTCCACCGGGAGCCATTGCTAATCCCGGCGTGGATGCTATTTTTGCCGCCTATAATCCTCAGAAAACAAACTGTCTATTTTATCTGCATGACAAAAACAGGAAAATTCACTGCGCGGTAACATATGAAGAACATAAGAAAAATATTGAGAAATACTATTAGTAAAAAGCATAAATAAACAGATACTAAGAATTATCCCTATTTTTATTGGAGATATTTAAAGGACATAGTAATGTCCGATAGAATAATTTATGTCCTTTATAGCAAAAAAGAAAAAAAATTTTTTGCTTTTTTGTCCTATTAAATTATTTTACGGACATATAAGCTTGACATTATATTTTCTATATGTAATATATCTATTAGCAAAAATAATTATTAAAATAATGAGCGAAGCGAATATATTTAAATAACCCCGTTAAATAACTTTTGCAAAGCAAAAGTTGAAATCTAAAAGATTTCATTTAACAGGGTAATGATTTTTATAGTCACTTTACTCCTTAAAAATCAATTATGAAAAACATTAAATCAAAAGTCTTATCATTCGCTATCGTTTTGTTTTTGCTTCTTTCTTTTGGCAGTTTGAATACTTCAATAGCCCAAGCTGTTGAAGCTCAGCCTGTTTGCACTCTTGAACAAATATCCGGCAGAACCATTGTTGACCTTACTCCTTATAACGGATTACGTTCAGATTCGGATGAAGCGGCTGCTACAGGAGGACCGTTTGCTACAGTATTAGTAGCAGGAACATATGATGTAACCTTGCAGTCTTATGATAATCATACAGAGAAAAATCAAATCCAGCCAAATGAACAGTGGTATCTTATTTTGAAAGATATAGGAGATAGCACTATTGCCACCACTTCTGCCATTAGTGATTTACCTGACGATATAGACAACTTGACAGAAATCGTGGATACAAATTTTGTTTTAACGAGTTCTGTTACATCAGCCACAACCTATCATGATGCTTATCCAGATTCTACTAGTGCAAATAGTATCCGTCCTGTCTGTGCAGCCTTTGATTTAGTTCTTCCCCCAACCGCTACCATTGAAGCTGTAAAAATTATTTGTCCGACCGAAGATCTACTTCCGAATTGGGGAGCAGGTGGAGAAGACATAACATCCGATACTGCAAGTGCTTTTTTGGAAGCTAATCCGACTTGTTATACTGAAGATTGGACATTTGAATGGGCTCCAGACAGTACGGTAAATCCAGGCAACCAGACAGAAACGGGAGGTGAGGATTGGACTGCTTTCACTTCTAGCGCTACAGTTCCAGCAGGAGCCTTAATCTGGGTTCGCGAACAATTCAATAGTGATTACATTTCATTTAGCGGAGACACTACCGAACCCCGAGATGAAGATGTTTCCGCGGAATTTTACTGCAGTAACGATGTATTAAATTATGATAACTATGATTTTATTGACCCGGTAGAAGCAGACCAGACTTACTACTGCGTAGGATTCAATGCGCCGATAGAACAACCGACAACAAATCCGCAATGTTCCGATGATGTTGATAATGACGGGGATGAACTTATAGATTCTGCCGACCCAGGCTGTCATAGTGATGGGAATGCAAGCGATACAGAATCATATGTTCCTAGTGACAATGATGAAACGGATGAAGATGATGACGGTGGCGGAGGTGGTGGCGGGGGAAGTGGCAGCCATACGCGATGTTCCGATAACGACGATGGATTAGTAGATAGCGCTGACCCTGGATGCCATTCTGACGGTAATGCAAGTAATGCTGACTCATACGTTCCATCTGATAGTGACGAACAAAATGGAGGTCAAGTGCTCGGCGCTCAGACTTCCTGCGGTATTTATGTTGATAAATATCTGCGCAGGGGTTATAAAAACGACGCAGAGGCGGTTAAAAAAGTACAGCTATTTTTGAATGATTACTTGAAATTAAAATTAGAAGTAGACGGAATCTATGGGTCTAAAACCGAAGAAGCGGTAAGGGTTTTCCAGATTTTGCACAAAGATAAGATTTTAACCCCATGGGGTGTTACGGCTTCTACCGGCATATTCTATCTGACCACTCAAACCGAGGTGAATAATATTATGTGTCCGGATTTGAACTTGCAAATTCCAAGCAACTTGATTAACTTTACCGCTAGTATGATTAATTGAATACTATTTCCTTAAATAGCTTAAAATTCTGATGAGAATCAGCCTTTTTGGCGTTGTTAATTTGCGAGTATAATTTCTAAAGGACATAATATAAACATGTCCGATAAAGCATTGATGTTCGATAGAAAATGATAAAATTATTTTAGCAATGGGGATTTTTGTATTTTGAAGTTATACACATGTTGTATATGTTTTTGGTTTTTTTTGCTTACTTTTTGGTTGCTTTTTGATATAATAAACACCATATTATTAATAATTAATTATAAAAATTATGACTAAGAAAACTTTTTTTATTCTTTTTGTAGTCTTGTTTCTTACCGGTATTTTAACCAGTAATGCAAATGCGAATCATTCATGGAATGGATATCACTGGGCCCGTACAGGGAATCCATTCACCTTAAAACTGGGAGATAATGTCTCTTCCTTGTGGGATAACTATCTTGGAGTTGCATCAACTGATTGGACTCTGTCATCGGTTTTAAATACTACTATTGTATCTGGACTTGGAGGTAAAAATTGTAAACCATCTGCCGGTCGAGTTGAAGTCTGTAATAAGAAATATGGAAATAATGGCTGGCTTGGTATAGCGCAAATATGGGTGAATGGTAGTCATATTACCCAAGCTGTTACAAAAATGAACGATACCTACTTTAATCTAAAAACTTACAATACCCCGGCATGGAAACAATTTGTGGTTTGCCAAGAAATTGGGCATACGTTCGGACTAGACCATCAAGATGAAAACTTTAGTAACGCGAACTTAGGCACTTGTATGGATTACACTAATGACCCTGACGGTACTATTAGGGGACAAATGGATAACAAACATCCCAACCAACATGATTACGATATGCTTGAAACAATTTATGCGCATCTAGACAGTTTTAGCACTCTTCTTGGTAAAATTGGGAAAACCCCTTCTGCATCTATATTGGTAGAAAAAGTAGACGATAACATTGATATTTCAAATTCGTCAGAATGGGGTAAGGTTATAAGAAAAGGGAGTGATGGACGTAGCTCTCTCCATGAACGTGACTTAGGTAAAGGAAACAAGGTATTTACCTTTGTTATCTGGGCGGAATAGAATATTTTTAGTTTAAGCAAGGACTGTCCTTGCTTAGCTCAAATAACTTCATAGATATTTATACTTTGCTTTTTAAGTTTTAAGAGATGATTCGTAGATATTTATTGTTTTTACTTATCCACACAAACTCTTGTGCTTATTTGCAGTATAGCATATAATTTAAACCAAAGGTACCCATATTTGGGTACTAACAGAGTATACAATCACAATACTATGGAAAAAGATTACATTTTAGACCTAATGAGATCAAACAAAACAGTCTTTACTTTCAAAGATGTAATTTTACTGTGGGGAGAATCAGATATGAATTTTGTTAAGAAAAAGATTAATCGCTATGTTAAAGCAGGTAAACTAAATGCAATACGTAGAGGTATTTATTCAAAAGACAAAAATTATGATAAATACGAATTGGCCACAAAAATATATACTCCTTCATACATTAGTTTGGAAACAGCATTAGGCGCGGCCGGAATCACATTTCAGTTCTATGGCCAGATTTTTGCTGTCTCCTATCAAACAAAGGAAATTGAATGCGACAAACAAAAATATTCTTATCGTAAAATTAAAGATACTATTCTCACTAATCAAGCCGGTATAGAGTCAAGAGAAAATTACAATATCGCTTCGCCCGAGAGAGCATTCTTAGATGTTGTCTATCTTAATAAAGATTATCACTTTGATAATCTTTCGGCTTTGAATTGGGATAAGGTTTATGAAATTTTACCTGTTTATGGTGGTAACAAACGAATGGCAAAAATGGTGAAAATATATCATAAAGCAATGAAACAAAATTTAAAGCAATAATCATATTTATAGTGAATTTTTTGAACTATGGCTCTTAATACCGCAAAACATAAAAATATTTTCATAAAAATCCTTAAAGATATCTATACTGATTCCACTATTAGTACGATTTTAGGATTTAAAGGTGGAACAGCTGCTGCACTTTTCTATAATCTTGACCGTTTCTCGGTAGATTTGGATTTTGATTTGCTTGACGCCGAAAAAGAGGACTATGTATTTGAACGTGTCAAAGCAATACTTGAAAATTACGGAAAATTAAAGCAGGTACAGAAGAAAAGGTTTAACTTTTTTTACATCCTTTCCTATGACGAAAAAGATATTAACGCTCAAAATATCAAGGTGGAAATCAATCGCCGTGAATTTGGCTCAAAATACGATGTGAAATCATTCCTTGGTATTTCTATGCAGGTAATGATTAAAGAGGATATGGCCGCCCATAAGCTCTGTGCGATGTACGAGCGAATCGGTAAAACCAATCGAGATATTTTTGATGTGCAATTTATTTTGGCACATGATTGGCCGGTGAACAAAAAGATTGTTGAGATTCGTACGGGTATGACCTATAAAGATTTTATAAATAAGGCCATTGACGTTATGGAAAAATTTAATGAC
Source organism: Candidatus Nomurabacteria bacterium GW2011_GWA1_36_15 (assembly GCA_000991415.1). GTDB lineage: Bacteria > Patescibacteriota > Minisyncoccia > Phycocordibacterales > UBA9973 > UBA9973. The sequence continues at coordinate 62,806 of LBRM01000004.1, forward strand.
AGAAATATACTTTCCGGTATGGGTGAATTATTGACCGAGAAACAAAAAACATGGGCAAGAGCAAAGCTAAAATCTGATACAATTTTCTTATTGAAAGTTATGGCTAAGTTCAACAAGTAAGTGCAACACTTCTAGTAAATAGCAAGGACCGTTCTTACTATTTGTGTTATTTGAGAAGTGGGAGTTGTGGGTAGTTGTTGTGTAGATTATCAGATTTTTGGGTAGATTTAGTGAATACTTGTGTAGTTTTGGATAATATGATAGTATTTATTTATGGAAGAGGAATTATTTACAATCAGCCAGGCGGCTAAATATCTCGGGGTTTCTTTGAATACGTTGCGTCGTTGGGACGAAAACGGTAGATTAATTGCTATAAGAAAAGATGGAGGCACTCATCGGTATTATCGAGAAAAAGAGTTAGAAATTTTTGCCAGCGATTTGATGAAATTTGCCTCCGAGTGGATTCAAGAAAGCGTGGAGTTTCCTAATAGGTTTTATTGTTCAACAAGCTCTATTTTCAACGCAAGACTGACAAAGATGGAGTATGAACTTATGCAAAAACCAGGTTTTGAAAAATTATACTCTTTGATTGTTTTAATTACTGGAGAAATAGGTGATAATTCATTTGCTCATAATTTGGGTAAGTGGCCTGATACAGCTGGAATTTTTTTTGGATATGATCTCGTCAAACGTATTATTGTTCTGGCGGATAGAGGATTGGGTATTTTAGAAACATTACGTCAGGTTCGACCAGAACTTCCAAGCCACGTTATGGCGGTGGAAGTTGCGTTTACTGAATTCATTTCTGGGCGCTCACCGGAAAAGCGTGGTAATGGACTTAAGCTTGTTCGCGAGGTGGTCCTGGAGCAGTCGATTGATTTATTTTTTACGAGTGGCGATGCCGAAGTACGCATGAAAGGTTCCGGTAAGGTATTTCATGTTACGCGTGGTCAGCGTATTGTGCGAGGGTGTTTAGCAAAGATAGAGTTTTAATAAATTTAAAAAAATATATGAAATTACAATTAGAAAAGTTTGGCAAAACATTAATATCACGGGAAGTGGGCAGTGAGGCTTTTAAGGCATTTCAGCCAACCTTGCGTGAGTTTTCTAAAGATGAAGAGCTGGAAATAGATTTTTCTGGCGTATTAACATTATCGCCGTCCTGGGCTGATGAATTTTTAAGTCCCTTATTTGCTCTTCTGGATAATCGCTTAGTGTTTTTACCGAGCGATAATCTTTCAGTGCACGCGACGCTTAAGATTCTAGAAGAGGTTAACAAACGACCATTCAAGATTAAATCTTAACCTATTTGTTTTTAAAATATTTAAAGGATGTTGGTAAACAATGTGATGTCCGATAGAAAAATCAGTTACTAAATTTTTGTTATTAGCACATAACATTGACAAGATGTCTAGTTTATGCTAATGTATAGTTAGTTACTTGAAAGCCCGGTGATGGACACTAGATAATTGCTTTTTATAAAGCAGTTCCCTTATTTAGTGTTCATCATCGGGCTTTTTTGTTTCTTGTTGACTAGACAAGACCTAGTCAAAGACCTAGTCAAAGCATAATATATAATGGCTATTACTATTATACGACCTGAAGCAATAAAACGAAAGGTATGGGGATTTTATACACAGTTTATTAACAGATACTATTTGACATATTTGTGTGAAATGGCAATATAGTTCGTAGTAGTATATTCACAAACCAATGAATTGGTTTTATGGATAGAAAAATAAATCAAGATTCTTGCTGGGAACCAAGAGTATGGATATTGGAGTAAAGATAAAAGATCAAGGAATCTGATTTATGTTAAAAAAATTCTCAAGATCAATATTTACTCAATAAATATTCTATATTTATATAAAATCCTATTTGATATAGGATTCTGTTCTTTAATAAATCCGAATCGTTGTGTTTTGTATTTTATTAAATTTTTCAAAATATAGAAAGGAAAATATGTTATGGCAAAACTAATCATCATTGGTAGCGGGATTGTAGGTAGAGCAACGGGTGGGGGTTTTATTGCTGGAGGGCACGAGGTAGTCTTTTGTGATATTAACTTAGAAGTTTTAGCTAAGTTACAAAATCAAGGACATAAAGTTTGTTCTCCAAATTTACTTGAACAAGAGACCAACGTGAAGGCGTTTTTCTTGGCCATATCCACACCAACCGTGGATAACAAAATCAAACTGGATTTTTTGGAATCAGCTGTCGCTAGTCTGGGGGAAGGTGCTCTAAAAAAATGCAATGACTATTGCATTGTTGTAATAAGAAGTACTGTACCACCAAACACGATTGAAAGTACGTTGATTCCTCTTCTTGAAAAATACTCTGGGAAAAAAGCAGGCAAAGATTTTGGTGTCTGCATGAATCCAGAATATTTAAGAGAAAATAGCAACGAAGAAGATTTCAAAAATCCATGGATTATCGTTATCGGCGAACTGGATATCAAGTCGGGTAAAGTACTTGACGAGATATACGGCCCGCGTGATTGTCCGATTATTCACACCTCAATCAAGGAAGCGGAGGCGCAAAAATATATCCACAACCTCTTCAACGCCTGTAAAATTTCGTTTTTTAACGAGATGAGAATGGTTTGTGAGGCAATAAAAGTGGATACCGATAAAGTGTTTGAGTTGGTTGCCCAAAGCGCCGAGGGTTCATGGAATCAGAAATACGGAATCCGTAATTTTGGTCCTTATGGTGGAAGTTGTTTACCGAAGGACACTACCGCCTTTCTTGCTTGGGCAAAAGATAAGTTAGGGAAATCTTTGCCATTATTAAAAGCGGTGATAAGAGTAAACGAAATTATTAAGGAGAAACGTAGTAATGGTAGCGGCTAACAGTTTACAATAATAAATGGGAGATAGTCCTTTTAACGGACCATCTCCCATAATTTTTATTATAATGATTGAATTATTAAACAACTATTTGCATATTATAATCCTCTATTTTCCTCTAGGAGCTATTGGTATTTACCGTTGGTCTGTCTGGATTATAAAAAAAGTAGTGGCAAAAAAATATAAATTTATCAATGAGAATGGATATAGTAATACACTATCAATAGTAGTTCCTGTTTATAACGAAGACCCAAATGTTTTTGAAAGAGCTTTAGAATCTTGGATAAATAATAGACCGGATGAAATTATTGCTGTTATAGACTATACAGATAAGATTTGTATAGAAAAATTTAAAGAATTTCAAAAAGAAAATAAAAACAGCAAACTTATAATCACTGAAAAACCTGGGAAAAGGAAAGCGTTAGCAGATGGAATAAAAATTGCCCAATATAATATCATTGCTTTAGTGGACAGTGATACAATTTGGGACCCAAACATAAAAAATACTTTACTGTTTCCATTTGATGATTCACTAGTTGGCGGAGTCGGACCTAGACAAGATGTTTTGGAAACAAATACACTTGCACGCAGACTTTTTAATATTCATCTTGACCACAGGTATTTTGATGAGATGACCTATCTTGCGACAGTTGGAGATGCGCTAACTTGTATCTCTGGAAGAACCGCATTGTATAGAAAAGAAGCGATTAAAGATTTATGCAACGAGCTTGAAAACGAAACATTTTGGGGTGTCAAATGTATAAGTGGTGATGACAAATGTATCACCAGATTGGTGCAAGAAAAAGGCTGGAAAGTACGATATCAAGCAAATGTACGAGTACTCACTCCCGGGGCTCCCGATTTACTGACTTTTTTTAAACAGCAGATTAGATGGACAAGGAATAGCTACAGATCTGACCTAAAATCATTAATGGGTAAATGGATATGGAAAAGAGAGAAATTTTTGGCTTATCACATGATAGATAGATTTACTCAGCCATTCACTCTTATACTTGGTCCGATTTACTTTATATTTTCAATTGTCTGGGGGCACTGGCTAATATCTGGGATTTTATTGATATGGTGGCATTTAAGTCGCGGAATAAAATTATATCCTCATTTGAAACATCGCCCGTCTGATATTTTAATACTTCCATTTTATATCTTCACTACTTATTTAATAGCAATTCTAAAAATTTACGTTTTGATTACCATCAGACAACAAGGGTGGATAACAAGGTGGGACAAAAGTCGCTTGCAAGTAGAAGTTAATATCAATAATATTCTTAGATTATTTAAATTAATAATGCCACATTTTGCCATTGCTTCAATAATAATTTTGTTAAGTTTTGGTATAGTAAAATATAAAAATGTTGTTGCTGTTCCTGATTATAATGGTGAAATAAAATCGAATGGAGTCGAAAACATAATTGTTGACAATTGTGACCAAACGAATTTAAATAATTTAGAAAAACAGCAATTTGGATACTACACAATTGAAAAAGACGATAAATTATCAGTGATTGCCGAAAAATATAACAGCAGCTTACTCGCTATTATTAAAGCTAATAAAGATATTATCTCTGATCCAGATTATATCAAAATCGGACAACGACTGAAAATACCAGCTCTAGAATTACAGAATGCTCTTAAAAAAGAGAAATTAATTTCTTTCAAAAAATCAGAGATAACATTTGATGAGTCTAGTAAAACTATTTATATTGATGGAAAAAGAAGTACAGTGACACTTCCCAAAATATATAACGTTTTAAATAATAAATCAGTTCTTGAAAAATTAGATAATAAAGAGTGGTTGTTGAAAGCTAATCTTATCATTAGAAAAGGGGTAACTTTGGTAATTGATAACAGGGATGTGTCTTGGTTAAAACTTAAAAGCGATAAAAATGGATTTATTGGATTGCAATCTAATAATGGAAATATTTTAATTGAAAATACAAAAATTACTTCATGGGATGAAGAAAATCAAGTACCAGATGCCAATTATGAAGACGGAAGGAGTTTTATTTTAGCAAGACAAAATGGCCGAATGGATGTTATTAATTCCGAACTATCATTTTTAGGTTATGACGATAGCTTAAAATCGGGCATCGTTTGGCATACTACTAATAAGCCCGACAACTACCTGATTACTGGCCAGATTTTAAACAGTAAATTTTATAATAATTATTCTAGTATTTATCTATCCAGTACCACTGAAATGATGATTATCAATAATGAAATCGCCCACAACATTCAATACGGTATAGACATCCGTAATAAAAGTACAAACAATCTTCTTATTAAAAATAACTGGCTTTACGACAATGGCAAGAATAATTGTACCCAAGCACTTTTTCAATAACGTCTAACGACTTTTACTAATCCCTTGATTTTTTTAAAAAATCAGTTATAATCAATATAGTTATGTTTAAAAAATATATTATAATATTATTTAGCGCAGTAATCATTCTAACAACCATTCCTCAAAGAATTGAAGCTACTTCATGTGGGTCGGCTAACATTCGATGGGCACCGTCTTCAAACCGTGTTTATGTCAAGGGTGATGTTGAGTGTACGCTAACTGAGATAAAACAATTCGGATCAGGATTAATACCACTTACTCTATTGGATCAAACAAACAAAATATGGTTTTTGGGCGCCAACTTATTTTTACAAGAAGGTGCTAAACTTATTTTGCATGGTAGTCCTGCAGGAGGGGATGTCGATGAATTGCGCCTTAAAAGCAATAATCTAAATTCTAATAATTTTGTAAAAATCAGCGCCGATTGGGGAACGATAGATATTGACAGCACTAAAATCACCTCTTGGGACGAAAATGTCAGCGGACCAGACACTGAATACGGGCAATACAAGCGAGCTTACATACAAGTCCGATCTAGGCTGGACACTGACGGCGTGACACCGCATGAATCCCGGATGGATATAAAAAACAGCGATGTTAGTTATCTTGGTTATAATGGGGCGGAGGCCTATGGTCTTTCTTGGAAAGTATTAGGCGGTGTGTTTGATGGTGTGGGGGTATTTGGCGATGTCGTAAATAATAAAATTCATAACAACTATTTTGGTGTTTATACCTATGGAGCCGAAGCTATGACATTTGTAGATAATGAGGTTTATGAAAATATTAAATATGGCCTTGATACACATGATGATTCTGATTACCTAACAATTGATGGAAATAATGTTCACAACAATGGCTCACATGGTATCATTTGTTCCCAGCGTTGTAATAATCTGACCATTACTAATAATACTTCTTCTAATAATGGCGGTAACGGTATTATGTTGCATCGTAATACCAACGATTCCTTAATAGAAAATAATATCTTATATGATAATACTGATTCAGGTATTGCAATTTTTGATAGTTACAGGAATACGCTAAAAAATAACGATGCCAAACGTAATAAAAACGGTGTTCGCTTAAGCGTTGGAAGCTCAAATAATATTATTGAGGATAATAATTTTTCAGAAAACTCAAAATATGGAATGTATTTTTACAAAGGAAGAGATCTTCCCACAAGTGGCGATGGTAGAATCAAGTCTAACACTTTCAAAAATAATACAATAAACGCAAATGTGTCTGTTGCCATAAAAATTCAACAAGCAGATTCCAATATTTTTGAAGGCAATGAGTTTATTGGAAATACTAGTTATGTAGCTGAGATTCAAGACTCAAACGACAATGCATTTGAGAAAAATACCTTGATAGGTAATACTTTTAATTACTATTACGCAAAGTCTAATACAGCAAATACCATACAAAATTCAAATTCTTTTGCCACAAAAATCGGGGATACACTAAGCAGTATGACTATCACTAATTCTGAAAATGCCGTATACCAAAACAGTAAAAATATTGCAACCGTTGTTTACCCATTTAATTCTGAGATTATCCTTAATAGGAGCAACGCTGGTTCCTCCGTCGTTAGTTTTAATCAACTTAACTTTTCCGCTACCCCTACGGATGAAAGTCTAGTTATCAAACCCATAATTTGGAACATTGATGGTGATTTTTCAAAGAAATGGACTGCCATAAATGGTCTTTCAAGTTCCGTTACCGTAACCCATATTGTTGGTAATCTTACTCCCATCGTAAGTTATGATGTTATTGTGGATGGAACACTTTGGAATTCATTTGTTGCTAACGATAGTGGTGAAATCATTTTTGACTACACTGATATATTTCAGAACACCAAAACTTTTGAAGTAAAAATTTCATTGTAATATCGGATTATTTCCATATTGTATTTTTTGTGTATAATAAAACTATGTTAAAAAAATATTTTATTCTCGGTCTGCTTTTTTTTACTTTGGGAATACTCCCAAGTGCACAGTCAACGAGCGCAAACGCAACAACACAATCTGCTGGATGTACCTATCCTGCTCAGATATTTGATTTTATCAATTGGAAGGAGACCCTACCAGTTGGATCTTTAGGGAACCCCACTGAGATTAAACAGCCTGCCCTCGCGACTTACTCCTATGACCCATATTTTGTTGTGAATTCTGGATGCGACGGTGTACAGTTCCGCGCTCCCGTCAATGGCGTTACTACGAGTGGTTCGAGTTATTCACGCTCTGAACTTCGAGAAATGACAAATAACGGAACGACAAACGCCAGTTGGGCAACCGATTCCGGCGTTCACACTATGTTTATTGATGAGGCGATCACGGCTGTACCCATAACAAAGCGACATATCGTTGTTGGGCAAGTTCACAATTCCTCCGACGATGTAATCGTGATTCGATTAGAATACCCCAAGCTCTTTGTAGATATCAATGGTACTACTGGCCCGACGCTTGATGCAAACTACACCCTAGGAAAGCGGTTCACGGTAAAGTTTGTGGCTAGTAATGGGCAAATCAACATTTATTACAACGGTAGTGAAAATCCCGTCTATACTCTTAATAAAATTGGGTCTGGAAACTACTTCAAAGCCGGAGCCTATACGCAATCAAATTGCTCAAAAGAACTTTCGGGCAACTGTGTGAGTGCTAATTATGGTGAAGTGATTATCTATAATGTTTGGATAGCGCATTCATCTCCTCCATCACTTTCTCTACCGCTAAATTCTCTTGCAAATAACAACACGCTTATCGCACACTCAAATAATTTTTCAGATGGCTACGATCCATCAAAATTATGGGACGGCTGTTATGAAGGTACCTTATATGACTCAACCACTTGCACGACTGGCGGGCGAAACATTTCGTCATTTTGGCTTGAATTTGATCTGGGAAAGCTTTATACCATCTCTCAAGCGCGTCTATATGGAGACGCTGAAGGTACATGGGTCAGTAAATCATGGAAAATGAGTTATAAGAAAAATGTCACTGATAATTGGAAAACTGTCTTTTCAAGTGAAAATGCGCTGTTCAACAAATGGTCAACCCGTTCTCTAAACATTATCGCACGACATATTCGAATAGAAGTATTGGGAAACAAAAAATATTCTCCTGGCCGAACTCAGGCTCGAGAGCTTGAAATTTACGGAATTGAAACCAAAAATATCCAAGCGCAAAGCGATTCAAAAGAAATTCTTGGAAGTGTATTAGAAAGTGTCTCAGATTTTACCGAGGGATGGCTTAAAAATAATTTATTTATTTTGAGTTTGATTATTCTACTTATACTTCTAGTAATATATATTATATGGGCACTATGGTTACGAAAAAAATAAATCAAATTACCAAATGTCTTCAGTGATTTTCTATCTGCCGGTCCTGTGTCGCTTTCGGCACTTGATTCTGGGAGTACAACTTATACCTTTGAGGTTTCGTTTCTTGATTCTACGGATAACGATTACCAAGGCAAGTCATTAGGTTTCGATCTTTGTATCGGCTTTTCGGGTGGTAATTTACAATGTGGTGACACTGTTGTAAGTGGTGAAGACGGTGACGGTGGCGGAGGAAGTATTTCCGGCTCTGGAAGCGGGTCAATAGTGCTTACCATATTTAATGAGCAAGCGCTTAACATATCAAGTGTAGATGAATCTGGAATAGCCACCATAACTTGGAATACAAATAAATTAGCAACCAGTCAGGTTATTTATGGACCAACTCCTCCAGCTTATATTCTAGATATAGTAGAGCCTTATTTGGGATATTTTGGATACCCATTAGGTACTGTTGAAGATACAACAAAAGTAATAAATCACTCTGTATCATTAACCGGACTTATACCAGGACAGACATATGTGTATCGTGTAGTTTCTCGCGCTTCTCCGCCAACCATAAGTCCTGAACATCAATTCACCGTGCCTTCCATAACATCTCCTTTGGCGCAAGCTGGTGCTGGCGCAGTGCTTGGCGCTTCTACCGGAGAAGAAGGAAATGGCGAACCTGTGTCAAGAGAAAGCGTGTTAGGAGAAACTTTTTCAGATACAGAAGAAGCTCCGGGTTTAAGTGAAAATTTGGCTGCGGTATTTGCTTCCGGTTTTGGAGATATATTATCTATCTGCACCCTGATTGCTCTGCTTATTCTTTTAGCAATTTATCTAATCTGGCGATTATGGCTTAGAAAAAAATATGAAAAAGATTTAGTAGCGGAAGAAGAAATAAAAAACAGATTTTATCTTTTCTTCGGAGATTCTGCTCTTTTGGCTATCCTCGTATGTGTAGTCTTAAATAAATATTGTCCTCTTCCTGTTTTTGTAATAGCATTCATAATTTCTCTTTGCCTTTACGTTTATAGAAAATTCAAAATTGAATAAAAATGAAAAACCCCTTTCGAACGATATTCTGTGTTCGAAGGGGGTTTCATTTACTAATCAAAATCTAATTCTCTTCAGTACAATTGGCGTTTTCTTCCCATGAATACGTTTATATTTTGGTTTAAAAAAATCTGGAATGCTATCAGTAATAGAAATAACAGCAGATTTTTCTTTAAGAATAGAGAAATTCTTTTTTTCTTTTCTCTTTCTTATTTCCTCCTCCTCCCTTTCTTCCATCACAAATTGAGGATTGATTAAAAATTCTAGAGTTGATGAATCAACTCCGGCAACAGAATTAAAACCGTTTTTCATTGGGACCCTTTTTTAGTAAGTTATGTAATATAGTTAGTTATTAAGAACAAGTTACAATCCATATTATATTCTTTAATTTAAAAATATAAAAGAGAATGTATTAATTCCTTTTACATAGTAGCACATGTATAGTTAAAAGTCAAGTGGACCCTACAGGACTCGAACCTGCCACCTCCTCATTGCAAATGAGGCGCTCTAGCCAGATGAGCTAAGGGCCCTTTTGAGTTAAAAGTTCTTAAAGTTCATAAAGTACAAAGCGAATATATTTATATCAAACTTTATAACTTTCCACTTTCTACTTTATAACTATTCTGCTATTCTATCTTATTTTTTTAATAATGCAAATCGTTTTTAGAATAAAAATAATATAAAAAATTGAAACACAAGTAGAAACATAAACATATTGTGCTATAATATTAATCTAAACAAATGACTTTTGTTTATTTAAATAAGCAGAGATTTCAAAATTCGTTATCGTCGTTTGGTTTAAATTAGAGCAAATAATGTAATAAAGATATAAGCTTATCCGTCATTAAGCATGAATACCAAAGAAGAAAAAGGAAAAGAATTGTTCGTTGAACTTTATGATACCCACGTAGATTCTGTTTTTCGTTTTTGTTATTTTAAAACAGGGAATAAATAAACAGCCCAAGATCTCACTCAAGACATTTTTATAAAAGTATTCCCGAAAGTCATTTACCGGAAGGATTTTTTGAGTCTGTAGCAGGAGAAGACAATACTGAAACTGCCATAGATTACACTATTTTTCTTTCATTATTGAATAAATTATTTTATATCTCCGGTCCCCACGGTATGGTAAATGCTTTTGAAAATACCCTTAAATCCATAGGAGTTTCCAAGAAAAATATAAAGATTGATTTCTTTCCCGGTTTTGTGTAACTAAATATCAGATTTTTAATCTATAAATAATAATTATAATTGTTTACAGATTTTTACTTCTGTAATAAAAATAAAGCGCCAGTGGTGCTGCCCAATTTGCAAAACGCTCGACAAAATCTAAAACTGACTGACCGACAATCGGTCTTACTAAAGCCGTCCAAAATCCCCAAAATGCCGCCCAAAGCAAGATAGGCTTAACAGGTTTAATTAAAACGAACAAAGCAACTAGAACATCAAGAATACCTACCAGTATTAATAATGTTGTGGCTGTAGCGCTGTCTACTTGAGTCAATTGACTAATCCATCCTACCCAGTCAGTTTTACCACTTATCGCAAGCAAACCATGACCCAAAAACTCTCCCGCTACCCCAATTCTAAGCAACCATTCAAATTTTTTTTCGTTAGTCATAAAAAATATAAAAATAATAAATAATAATAAGTTAATTATATACCTATATTAAAATAAGTAAAAATTTACCGATTCCGAACTTATCTTACCTATAGGCTATAGCCGGAGAGAATATGGAAAAGAAATTCCTGCTTATAAGAACATTTCTCGGCACTCCTAAAAGTTTTTTTAGGAGATTATATATTTGGGTTTTTGTATAAAACCCATCTTGTAGATAAACCATCTTAGACTCCCGTTGTTGGTTATAAAAAAGACTATTTACAATTCTGATAATATCATAAAATTATAATAAATCAAGTGCTCCGCGTATAGGACGTTGTCGGATTGGCTTTATCAACAACTTAAAGTGAAGTAGGTCTAAATTTAAACCTTTATTTGTATAGTAACATATGTTACTATACGTAATATGAAGAAAAATATGTATTCAACGGCAGAAGTTGCCAACATTCTACATTTAAGTAGAATTGAGATTTTTAGAAAGATAAAGGCTGGTAAAATTAAAGCCCAGAAAATTGGACGTAATTATGTTATTCCCCTTGAATCTATTGAAGAAATTTTAGGAGAAACAATAGGTACTCACAAAAAAGAAGAAATAGAAAGAGTAATTGACAAAGCGTTGAAAGATTATGGTGAGGCGTTTAAAAGATTAAGTGAAGAATAATGAGAACAAAGAGAATGACAGTAAAGGAAGTAGAATATGTTGCTTTCTCGTTCGCTCAAAAACTAATGACCTACGATGAACCAATCCCAGAATTTGGAACTAGATTTCCAAATATATTGGAGAGTTGTATTGATACACCATTTATGCAATTTAATAGAAAAGATTTATATAGAGGACTTATTGGAAAAGCCAGCGCTCTATTTTACTTTATGATTAAAAATCATCCATTCCAAAACGGAAATAAAAGAATTGCTGTAATGACTGTCTTATATCTTTTTCATAAAAATGGAAAATGGATTAAAATGAGTAACGAAGATTTATATAATTTTGCTAAAGGCATAGCCAGAAGTAAACCTACTTCTCGAGAGAAAATTATTATCCAAATTCAAAGAACTCTAAAAAAATACACCATTGATCTAAAAGATACATAGGTATAATTTACTGGCTCCCTATAGTATACAAGTTCAGAACTCAAGTGCAATGGGGTGCTGTTAAGAGTGAACTCCAATTTTAGTGGTATTCTTGGACTTTTCCCAAGCCTTGCACTTCAAAACTAATTAGTAGTTTTAGCTATTATCTTTCCCAAACTTTATCATCAGGAGCAAAATCAACTTGATATTCTGGAATACCTAGTGCAATGCCATATTCTTTTGCATCTTTATAAAGAGTAGGATTTTTCAAATCCACCTTAAATATTTTTCCTTGATAGATTATAAAATGGTAATATTTATTCTTAAAGTCAGCATACCAACTATGTTTTTTATCTAAATTTTGATTTAACTGTTCAGCAACTTTATCTGCATTTTCTTCTTTAATTTCAATGGTATGCATAGTCCATTGTTTTACCCAAGATGTCTTATGCTTTTCTTTTACAGGTTCTGTTTTAGTCTTTAAGATTTTTATATCCTTCAGAACATCTTTGTTTTCCAAACTTTCTTCTATTACTACACCTCTATAATAAAACCTTTGAAACTTAACCATATCAATATTGGAAAATACTCTCGGTATTGAAGACTCTTTTATCATTCCAAGCGAAGGACTTGAACCAAATCCTATATATTCAAGACTTTTCTTTTTTGCTTTACAAACATATTTAATAGCTGGAATAAGGTCGGTGTCTGAACTTATTACAATTGCTGTATCGTATAGATTGTCTGTTGCACCTATTACTAAATCTACTGCTAGTTTTATATCTACACCCTTTTCTCTAATATTACCACCATCATACATTATCTTTCCATACTTAATGTCAAATCCTTCTACCTTAAGACCATCTAAAAATTTTTGTTGGTCTCTAACCATTTTTTCTGCTTTTTCTGAATTATCAATATTTTTTACTATTCCTATATATTGTCTTTTTGATATTAACTCTCTATCTCCAACTAAATGCTCTACAAAAGAAGAGTAATCAAACCTAGCAAATTTTTGTGGTATTCCTAGTTCTTTTAATCTTCTATAGGTATTACCACCATCTATATATACAGCAACTTTTTCTTTTCTACTCATAATATTTAATGCTAACATATTTTCTTTTCTATAACAAAAACCACCCCTGTCCTTGCGGACAGAGGCGGTGGTGTTAGTTCTCGTATTATACACCAATGTCAAGAAAAAAACAACAAAATGTGGATTTCTTTTTAATCCTTCGTAGAAAAAAGACGTTTTGTTTGAGTTGCGTTCGAACCTAACTGTAATGGAGAAAAACCTTAATATTACCAACAGAAAATCAATAAATGCCTTTGGAGAATGCATCCTCCGTGCTAAGTCTAAAAACAAAGCGTTCGAACCTAAAAATAATTTTCCTAGCTTTACAAATAAAAGCTCAAAAGAAAAAACAGAGGTTTTCGCCTCTGTAATTCCTACTCTGCTCCGGGGGTAGGGATCGAACCTACGACCAATCGCTTAACAGGCGACCGCTCTACCGCTGAGCTACCCCGGAATTTATTTAATTAAACGAAGAACTTTTATCATCTTAACAGAAAATGAGTAAAAAACAAGAAAAAATATACCTCGTAAGAATGATTCTTGCGAGGTATTATTGTGAATAACTTTGATAAGTTAAAAATTTTTGGAACCTTTCCGTACATCCTATAACTGATAGAACAGTTTCCAGTGGAAATTGTTTTTCTAATAAAACAATACAGTCGCGACATAACCAAACAACTTCGCCAGCTCCGTGATACCACTGCTTTGGTAAAACAGGACACGGAAAGAGTTCTTTATCTTTTTCCTTACATTTTGGACATTTATTGTTCATATTTATCTCCTTTGTTTTTGGAAATATTTGTGGGGAATAAACACACCTAAATTATTAAAGTACTTGTTTATATATATTATATATCTTTTGAGAGCAAAACACCACCAGAAATAAAATAAATTATCTTTTCACACTATCACTCCATCTTTACAAATTGGGTTTTATTGTATATAATATAACAATGATTTCTTGGCTCAAAAAACATTTTATTCCTCATCAAGGCAACGATCACCGTCCGCACATATTACGAAACTGTAATATTAAGAATATTCTCATTCTTGTTATTCTTTTGGAGATATTTACTTTTTTAATACCAACTTTTACTTATATAAACAGAACGGGCGGTATGGCAGCGGTCATATCGGCAGTTTTAGCTAATCTAACCAATGAAGAACGCCAAGCACAAAATCTTCAAACTCTCGCCGTCAGTCCAATTTTAAATAAAGCGGCAGAAATGAAAGCGACAGATATGGCCACCAAAAGTTATTTTGCTCACACTAGCCCAGAAGGCAAAACCCCATGGTTTTGGCTTGATCAAGTTGGGTATAAATATCAATATGCCGGAGAGAATCTGGCTATTAATTTCAGCGATTCAAAAGATGTTACGAATGCATGGATGGCAAGTCCTACTCATAAAGCAAATATCGTAAAAGGAGAACCGACAAGTGTTCTTGGAACAGAAGTAGTCACAGATACAAAAATAGTAAATAGTGTAACTAATCCAATAGAATCTCTTCAAAAACCTACATTCTGGCAGGAAGCTTTTGCTTCACCTCGCAATACAACAAATGTAATTTTGTATATTATTTTTGGAATAATTACTATTGCCTTACTTCTTTATTTATTTATAAAAACGAAAAATTATCATTCAGATCTAATTACCAACGGATTAATTGTGCTTGCCATTGTCGGAATGATTTTCGTGGCAAACTATTATTTCAGCTATCGCAATATGATTATTACTCAGAGTCTCGATTATTCAAATGAAGATAAATTATATTTCTGATATAATAGTGATATGAAAATATATAATTTTTTTGATAAACTGGAAGATAAAATTAGGGGAAAATTGAGTCACTATCCTATTTTTTACGCCTTGATTGGAGGTGTGGGCATAGTGATTTTTTGGCGGGGCGTTTGGCATACGACTGATTTTTTTACGGAAGTTATTTTTTCGTATCAACTAAATGGTTCTATCAATTTAGGTTCCTTGCCTTGGTGGGATGGGCCCCTATCTTTATTGGTGGGCAGCGTTTTGCTTTTATCGACCGGTTTATTTGTTTTTGATTTTATTGGTAGTCAGGCGATAATCTCTGGGCTCAAAGGAGAGAAAAAGTTAGAAGAAAAAACAGAAGAGGAAATTAAAACCGAGACAGAAGTAATCAGGGGAATAGAAAAAGAAGTTAAAGAGATATCGCATCGTTTGGAAGAAATTGAAGAAGATTTAGGAAAAAACAACAAAAAACCATAAAAAGCAAAGTTTTTGTCGGTACGGATTTTTTGAAGCTTAAAAAATCCTGCCTTGCCCGTGTCGGGACGGCCGAGGGAAGTTTTCGCGCCGTCGCGCTCAAAACCCCTTAAAGACTTTCTTTTTATGGTTCTTTGTTTTGTTATGCTATAATGTTAAGTATATGGAAAATACAAAAAATTATAATATTTGGATTATTGGTTTAACTTTATTAGCTTTCTCCGCTGTCTTTTTTCTCTCTGCCCAGAATTTTTCGAAACAAGGATCTTATGTTGAAGTAAAAGGATTATCGGAAAAAATAGTAAAAGCGGATGTGGCGATTTGGTCGATTAATTTTGAAGTTAAATCAAATAATGTTGATTCTCTGTATGCTGATATAGAAAAGAATGTTGCAGCTATAAAATCTTTTTTGAAGGAGAAAGGCTTTGAAGAATCAGAAATAAACGTCGCTCCGGTCAATACTTATCAAGATACATATAAAGACGCATTATTTAGATATAATTCAACTACTCAGTTGTCTGTTTATACGAAAAAAGTTGATCTAGTAAAATCTGCTTCCAAAGAAACCCTGGTTTTAGTTAAAAAAGGAATTGTGATGAATCAAAATTCTATCTCTTTTGAATTTTCAGACATCAATAGCATTAAGCCGGAAATGTTAGCTGAAGCCTTGAAAAATGCCAAAGATACAGCACAAAAAATCGCCAAAGAATCGGGATCTAGTTTGGGCGGTTTGCATCGTGGTAATCAGGGAGTGTTTGATATTACTGACAAAGATCCGGGCTCGCCTGAATACAAAAAAATACGTTTAGTCTCTACATTAAGTTTTTTAATTAAATAAATTACAAAAGCATAAAAATCAATTTTCTAAAAACCCAGAAATCAAAAATTTTTGAGCCTTCGCCCTCGGGGACATAAGGGCAGGGGACCAACACGACTCTTAAAATTTTTATTTCTGGGTTTTTTATTTAAAAAAGTTTTTGAATTTTTTCCCAAGGAATAGCAACAAGCAAGGTACCTAAGACCACTAGCCCTAACCCAATACCTGCTTGCAAGGTGATGCCTTCTGCCAAAACTATTACCGCTAAAATGGCAGTAAAGGTGATAGATAATTTATCAATGACTGTTACCGCTACTGTTGGGCCGACAGACAAAGCTTGATAAAAGAAAATCCAAGATAAAGCTCCACCAAGACCTGAAAGAATTACAAAAATCCACTGCTTGGTGGAAAGGGAAGATAATGCTGTTACGGTTAATTTTCCGAATGATAAAGCAGCTAAAGAAACAATTAGAGCCATTACAATTCCACGAACAGCGGTAAGTAAATTCGCATCTACCCCTTTCAGTCCCAATTTAGCAAAAATCGTTCCGGCACTTGCCATAATTGCTCCCAATAAAGCATAAATTATATACATCGAACCATTATAACACATAACACATAACATATAACATATAACAGGATTTTTGGTATAATAAATAGGGTAGAAAATATTAATTTTTGGCTAATGTATAAAAACGTTAGTGTATCATATATGATAAGTTAAGGAATTAGAAAATGGAATATCAAAATGAAACTAAAAACTGCCAGAATTGCAAAAAAGACTTCACAATTGAGCCGGAAGATTTTAAATTTTACGAAAAAATGAAAGTCTCTCCGCCAACTTTTTGCCCTTTCTGTCGAATGCAAAGAAGATTTATTCACAGAAATGAACGCAAACTTTTCAAAGTTGAAGATATTTTTACTGGCCAAGGTATTTTTTCTTTATATCCCGCAGAAAGTGGCAGGAAAATTATCACTCAAGAAGAATGGAATGGAGACAGTTGGGATGCCATGGAATATGCTTGCGATATTGATTTCTCAAAACCATTTTTAGAACAGATTTTGGAATTAGAAAAAAAAGTTCCGATTTTTAATTTGAATGTAGAATTTATGATAGATAGTCCATATTCCGGAAATGCCACAGGATTAAAAAACTGCTATCTTTGTTTTAATTCAAATCATTCAGAAGATTGTATGTATGGAAATGCCGTTGATCAATGTAAAGATTGTATAGACAATTCTCATATAAGTCATTCCGAAAGGTGTTATGAATCGTTCTGGTTGCAGAATTGTTATCAGTGCTATTTCACAAAAATGTCAGCTGATTCCCGTAATCTTTGGTTTTGTCGTGACTGTGTTTGGATGTAACGATTGTTTCGGGTGTGCGAATTTACGTAAATCTTCCTACTGTATTTTTAACAAACAATATAAAAAAACCGATTATGAAGAACAAATAAAAGAAATGGAATTAAATACTGTCATAGGTGTAAAAAAAGCTCAAGAAAAAGTAAGGGAATTTTGGAAAACTCAACCTAATAAATATCACCAAGGTTTAAAAAATTTAAATTCAACTGGTTCTTATGTGACAAATTGTAAAAATGTGAATGATAGTTACTTAATAAGAGAAAGTGAGAACATGCGTTACTGTCAATATATGCAAATGCCAAAAAATAAAGAATGCTATGATACAACTATTTGGGGCGCAAACATGGAATTGCACTATGAAACTTGTCTTTCAGGTGAAAATTCATACAATTTAAAATTTTGTGTAAATTGCTGGCCCGCTTGTCGAGATGATGAATACTGCATGGATCTTTTCAGTTCTTCTGATTGTTTTGGTTGTATTGGTTTAAAGAAAAAGCAATATTGTATTTTGAATAAGCAGTACTCTAAAGAAGAATATAAAACACTTGTTCCTAAAATAAAAAAACATATGGATGAAATGCCGTATATTGATTCACAAAGCCTTGTTTATAAATATGGAGAATTTTTTCCAAGTGATTTTTCACTATATGGATACAATAATACAATTGCCATGCAACATTTTCCTATTACCGAAGAAGAAGCAAAGAAAAAAGGCTATACGTGGATAGAAGTACCTCGCGGAGAATATGCCATCACAAAAAAGATTTTCGAACTTCCAGACTCAATTGAAGAAGTAAATGATAGTATTCTAAAAGAAGTTATTGAATGCGAAAATTGTAAAAATGCTTATCGTATTTTGGAAAATGAATTAATTTTTTTGCGCAACGAAAAACTTCCTCTGCCAAACCTATGTCATGATTGTAGATATGAAAGAAGAATTAATGATAGATTAAAGATCCAATTATATGGAAGATCGTGTATGTGTGCTGGTAATGTAGATAGTACCGGAATTTATAAAAATACCATAGAGCATTTCCATGGAGATAAACCATGTGAAGAAAAATTTAAAACTGGTTATAATCTAGATTCAAAAGAGATAGTATATTGTGAAAAATGTTATCAACAGGAAGTGTATTAGAAAGGTACCAAATTCTGCTATCGCAGAATTTGGTACCTTTTATCAAATTTATTTATGCGAAAAAATAAACAACAAAAGATAGTAGCGGTCAGCGGGGGATTTGATCCGATTCACATTGGGCATATTCGGATGTTTCAGGAGGCAAAAAAATTGGGTGATAAATTGATAGTTATTTTGAATAATGATAATTGGTTCAAAGTAAAAGGCAAACCCGTCTTTATGTCGCATAAAGAGAGAAAAGAAATTATAGAAGCGTTGGAATGCGTGGATGAAGTAATTATTTCAGGTCATAGAAAAAATACAAAAGATATAAGTGTTTGCAGAGAATTATTAAAGATTAAACCCCATATTTTTGCCAATGGCGGAGATAGAAAACCCGAGGATAATGATCTACCTTCCTCTGAATATAAGGTTTGCAAAGAACTTAGCATTGAAATGGTTTTTAACGTTGGGAAAGGGGGTAAAATAAGGAGTTCCTCGGAGCTTTTAAGAGAATACTCAAAAAGGATAAAAAAGTAGTAGTTTATTTATATTTAGTTTAGGAGTATAATATCTACATAAAATAAGTATTAACTTATATGGCTGAGTCCGTTAAAACACAAAAGAAAAAAAGGGTAGCAAAAAAGAAAACAATAAAAAAAATTGTAAGGAAAAAAGTTGTAGGAAAAAAAATTAAAGGAACACAGCTTAAAAGGTCTCCGCATAATCCAATCATAGAACCTCGTTCATATTCTTGGGAATCTGAAGCGGTTTTTAATCCAGCTGCTGTTTTCGTCGATGGACGAGTGCATCTCTTTTATCGAGCATTGGGAAAAGACGGAATTTCTCGTATTGGCTACGCCTCCAGCAAGAACGGCGTTGATTTTGATGAAAGACTTTTTTCCCCGGTGTATTTTGTGGAAAATGTGGAAGAAATGATGAAACATTGGCCCTATACCTCTCCAGCTCGTCCTATTTATGACGCTATTTTGTATGCTTCAGGTGGGGGATGGGGCGGTTGCGAAGATCCTCGCACGGTATTGATAGAAGACAATGTGTATATGACTTTTAATATGTTTAATGGCTGGGATTCTATGCGAGTGGCCGTAACTTCAATCAAGGAAGAAGATTTATTAAATAAAAAGTGGCTTTGGAATAATTTTTCTTATCTTTCTCATCCAGGAGACAGGCAGAAAAATTGGGTTTTATTTCCTGAAAAAATAAATGGCAAGTTCGCTATCTTCCATAATTTGGATAAAGGTAATCCGACACGAGTTGGTATTGCTTATGTAAACAAACTTGATACATCAGAAACGCCATCGGGTAGAGATGCGCCTGATCCCCAAACTCTGCCGGACCACATAGTAGCTTGGCACAAACGCACGCGCAGTGCTGCCGCCCCGCCGATAAAAACAAAAGATGGCTGGCTTCTTCTTTATCATGCTATGGATAAAGACGATGCGAATCGCTATAAATTAGGAGCGCTTTTGCTTGATTTAAAAGATCCGGAAAAAGTTCTTTATCGAGCTCAACATCCAATTCTTGAGCCGGATGCCTGGTATGAAAATGATTGGAAGCCGGGTATCATATATGCCAGCGGAGCAGTTGTTAAAAATGGAAAACTTTTAGTATATTATGGCGGAGGAGATAAACACATCGGCATAGCATCTATTATGCTTTCAGATTTGATAAACAGTATGAAAAAAGATGGCGCAGTAAAATTAGAAAAAAATAAATCACTACATTTCCAATGAATTTTTATGTTTGTTGTTAAAAGATCAGAACAAAATCCAATCCTAGTTCCGGACAAAGATCATTATTGGGAAGAATTTTCGAGTTTTAATCTTTGTCCGATCAAACACGGCAAAATATTTTACGGAGCTTATCGCGCCATCTCGGCGGTAGATTTATTGCAAAATCCTCGGCAGATTTCAGTTATTGGTGTCGGAAAAAGCAAAGACGGAATACATTTTGAAGACCGCAACCCGCTTATTGTCCCCAAAGAAGAATGGGAAAAATTCGGCTGTGAAGACCCAAGAGTAACATATTTTGAAAATGTTTTTTATATTTTTTATACCGCTCTTTCAAAATATCCTTTCAGTGCCGATGGTATTAAAGTAGCCGTCGCTTCTTCGGGCAATTTAAAAAAAATCGATGAACGGCATCTAGTCACTCCTTTCAACGCTAAAGCCATGGCGCTTTTTCCAGAGCGAATAAATGGAAAAATCGTAGTTATATTTTCTTATCATACTGATACTCCTCCAGCCAAAATTGTTTTTGCTACCTTAGATAAAATAGAAGAGTTATGGTCGCCGTTGTTTTGGGAAAAATGGGAAAAGAAGGTGAATAATTATACG
>LBRM01000005.1 GCA_000991415.1 Candidatus Nomurabacteria bacterium GW2011_GWA1_36_15
AAAAAAGACTATTGAAAATATAAAAAATTTTTTAAACATCGATGTTTTCATAAAAAATTTCTCTTTAAAATCAGGTTCGGCACTTTCTTTTTTTTCCCAAAAATCCATCACTTTTCTTTTCTGAAAATGTGGAAAACTATCGTGGTGTTCAATTCTAGTCTGATAATTTTTATTGAAAAGCTTGCTTTTTAGTTCTTCTATCTTATTCAGTTTATCTTTATCATGGAGTAGCATTTCTTAATTATACCACCCCGAACAAGATTTGAAAAATCTTTTACGGGGCGAGTTATTTTACAAGTGTGTCTCCCTGAGTGCTTTATTGATTTGATACAATATTTTTGTCCTGCTTTCTGAAACTTTAAATATTAAATCCTCTTCAAATGGTGATTTAACAAAATCTTTTAGCATTTCATTGCTTCCTATGTATCCTAAATTATTAAGAATGCGTAAAACGATGATAGCTTCAATATTATGTAATTCTTCTCTCGTTTCAGATTTCTGCAAGATAGACAATCCATTCAATAAATCTGCAAACAAATCTTTGTTGGGGTCCTCTCCAGCCAATAAACGTTTTAATAATTTAGAAATATTCACAAAAATTTCAAAAACTCCCGGTTGGGATAATTTTTCAAGTTTATTTGTTTTGACAGTATTTGTAATTCGCCAAAAATCTTTTCCTTTCACCAAATCAATTTTTAGATAAGCAAAATCTTGCAAAACAAAGCGCAATTTTGAAGACATTTTTCGCACTCCCTGAGCGGAAGCATGAATCATCCCTAAATCACGAGTAAAAATAGAATAATATTTTCCGGTTTCTCCGAAATTTCCGCTTCCCAATATTATTCCTTCTGTATGATAAATATGATGCATTTAAATTTCTCTTTTTTATTTCTTAATTCTTATTTTAAATACTAATTCATCAATTTTTGTTTCCTCTCCGTCATTTTCCTTGAATTCAATTTTTGAAGCAAGAACTATCTTTAACAATTCAACTTCAAACTTTTGAATCAATTTTTTACCTATATCGTTCGTTTCAATTACCAAAGAAATTACATCATTTGGTGTAAGCCCAATTTTTTTGCGCATATCTTGTACAGCCCTAACCAATTCACGATAGTTTCCTTCTAGTTTCAATTCTGGAGTTATTTTTGTGTCAAGCAAAACTTCACCAAGGTCGGACCTTTCTGAAGATTTAAGTTCCGACCTTTTTTCAAAAATTATTTTTTTTACATTTAACTCATCTTTGATTAATGTTTCGTATTCATTATCTAGTTTGTAATTTTTTATTTCTAATTTAGCAAGTGGTTGTCGAACTTTTATTCCTGCTTTCTGCCTAGCTTCCAACCCAAGAGTTACAACTTTTCTAACTACTTCCATGTTTTCTAGAATTTTTGACTTACCAAACGAAAAAAACTTGAAAGTTTTGGAGGGCCAACTTTCCAGATGTACACTTTCCACATCATTTTCATTTTTTAATTTCAACCAAATGTCTTCCGCGGCAAAAGGGGCAAATGGGGCCATTAATTTTGCCAAGTTTTTTAAAACAAAATACAAAGTCTGTTTTGCTTTTTCGTCACCGTTCTTTATTCTGTCTCGTGAACGACGTAAATACCAAGTAGATAAATCCTCAATAAAAGACTCAACTGGTCGTGTAGCTAAAGATATATCATATTTTTCCATTCCATTGGTCATTCCGCAAATAAGTTCGTCTAATCTGGTCAAAATCCATTGGTCCAAGATATTTTCTGATTTTTTATGTTCTAAAATTTTTAATTGAGGATCTCTATATAATTCATAAAATGCCAAAACATTATTAAGTCTGCTGATTATTTTATTTGAGATATCTTGAACAGATTTTTCAGAAAAATTGATATCTTCCCCTTTCATTACAGGACAAGACATAAGATAAAAACGAAGTGCATCTACTCCATATTTATTAAACAAAATCCATGGATCTGGAAAATTATTTCTGGATTTTGACATTTTTTCTCCATCTTCCGCTAAGATAGTTCCAGTGGTAACAACATTTTCGAATGGTGCTTTTCTAAACAAAATAGAAGAAATAACATGAGTATAATAAAACCAAGTTCTCGTTTGAGCGATATATTCTGCCACGAAACCAGCTGGAAAATTTTTCTTTTTCCAATCTAAATTCTCGAATGGGTAATGGTCTTGTGCAAAGGGCATTGAGCCGGATTCAAACCAACAATCTATAACTTCCGGAATTCTCTTGTATTCTTCCCTTTTTTCATCGACAAGAACAATATTATCAATATATGGTCTATGCAAATCTAATTCATAATTGTCATTATGCGGAAGTGGAATAAAATTAAATTCTTTTATTTCAGCGTTCTTAAGTAAAAAGTTGTTTTTTATATCATCCATTGTTTCCTCTTTGTTCAAGCCATTAATGGCAGAAAATAACGCCCATACTGTATCCTCGTGGGTAATAATCAATATATTTTTATTCTGATATTTCCGGTCAATTTCATAGATAAATTCACCCACTCTTTTTTTAACATCAACCAAGCTTTCACCTCCTTCAGGCGCCCCGTCATATTTACTTAAGTTATTATTTTTAAAAAAATCATGGACTTTTTGGATTGGGCCATCAGCAAAAATTCCGTCGTTTAATTCAACCAGACGTGAATCTATTTTTATATTTTGCGAAGGAAAATTTATTACTTTTTTGATTATATTTGTAGTTTCTTCGGTGCGCAAAAATGAAGAGGCAAAAATCATATCAATATTTTTATCAACTAAAGATTTCACCGCTTCAGTAACTTGCTTTTTACCTTTCTCTGTAAGGTGATGAATATTGTCCGGTGCGCTTGAACAAACTTTGAGAACATTATTCTCCGCTTCGCCATGTCTCATTACGAAATACTTATTTCCAGATTTTTTTGTTTTTGATTTGAGATCCTCTATTGAATTTACAAACATTATTTTCCCAGAACTAGATTTCCAGAAAGGCAATGGGCTAGCCCAATAGCGATTGCGTGAAATAGTCCAATCTGGAGCAGATTCCATTGTATTTTTGAAACGTCCACCTTTTAAATGAGACGGAACCCAATTCATAGATTTAGCATTTTTAAGTAAATTATTTTTTACTTTTTGGATATTCACGAACCATGACGGCAATGCGTAATACAGAAGAGGTGTCTCACAACGATAACAATGCGGATAAGAGTGAACTATTTTTTCTTTTTCAAAAAGTTTTCCATTTTGAGCCAAATACTTAATTATTAAGACATCAGCCGACTGATGATCTTCTTTTGGTTTAACTTTAATCCCGGCAAAATCTGTAACTTCTTTTGAAAATGTACCATTCGGTTCAACATGTCTAATAAATGGAATATTGTGCTCTTTGGCAAGACTCATATCGTCTTCTCCGAAAGCAGGAGCCTCATGAACTACCCCGGTTCCTACGTCTGTGGTAACAAAATCCGCATGCCAAACTTTCCAAATATTTTCTTTATTTAGTGTGTCGATATTTTTATAATAATCAAATATAGGTTCGTAAGAGAGACCAATAAGATCAGATCCTTTTATATCATCATACACTATTTCAATTTCTTTTCCTTTGAAAACTCTTCCAACACTTTCACTGGCGACAATAAGTAATTCTGGAACTCCTTTAATTCTAAGCGCTGTGTAATTTATATTTTTCCCAACGGCAACCGCTGTATTCCCTGGTAATGTCCATGGAGTAGTCGTCCATGTAATCATATATACAGAATCTTTTGTCTCTTTTCCTTGTCCAAATTTTTGTCCCGATTTTAATTTAGATTTTACATAAACAGATATGTCGGTAATATCTTTATAACTGTTATCCATCGCAATTTCAGAGTTAGCAATCGGCGTTTCACATCGCGGACAATAAGCAAGCACTCGCACACTTTCATAAAGCAATCCTTTTTTATTTAATTCGCCAAGCGCCCACCAAACACTCTCAACAAAAGTGTTGTCCATTGTCTTGTATGAATTATCAAAATCAACCCATCTACCAATACGATTTACGGTCTTTTCCCATTCAGCAACATAAGTCAAAACTTTACTTCTGGCATATTCAACGAATTTGTCTATTCCCAATTCTTCGATAGCTTTTTTCCCAGAAATATTTAAATCTTTTTCAACAATATTTTCAATCGGCAATCCGTGACAATCCCATCCCCAACGACGTGGAACCGAAAATCCACGCATAGCCTGATAGCGTCCAATGACATCTTTAGTCACACTTCCAAGTATGTGACCGTAATGAGGAAGACCAGTTGCAAAAGGTGGACCATCATAAAAAACATAATTCCCTTTGGGTGAAAATTTTTCCAGGGATTTTTTAAAAATGTCATTGGTTTTCCAAAATTCCAAAACGCGCTCTTCCCGAAGCGCTGTTTCAGATTTTTTTGTCCCGAGCGAAATCGAGGGATTTGTCTCATTTTCAGCCATTATTGACTGATTCTAACATAAAATTTTTATTTTTACATCCTGTTGTTTAAGACAAAAGCTTTTGACCTCATTCACCACAAATTATCAACTTCAGTTGGGTAAAGCAGATTGTTTTTTGTTTTTAAATAGAAGAAAAATAAAATATACAATTGAAAATAATGAAGACAAAATTAAAGCCGAAGTGCTACGATCATAACAAACTATTCCCGAACATATTGGATTAATTTGAGATAATATAATGGTATCTATTATAATAAAAATTATTATAATTAATAAAACTGATTTGTATTTGATGTTTTTTAAAAAACCAGAGAAAAGTATTAATATTGTTAATGGTAACAGAACTCCAAACATAGGATGAAATAACTCAGTATTATAAGGGTTTAAATACGGGAAATTCATAATAATAATGAATAATATTAAAACAAAAAATACAATATTGATAATAAGTGGTTTTTTCATATTAATTTAAATTATCTAATAATTTATTCAGCATATCAAGTAAGAGTTGAGCATCGGTCTTTGATAATTTCTTTAGTTTAGGATGTTTAGAATCTGGCTTAGATAATTTCTTTTCTAGAACAGACTTAAATCTATCTGCTTTTAATTTTGCTTTATCTATTTTACCCTTTTGTATTGATTTGATTATATTATCTATCCTTTTGTTAAAAGCTTTAATTTTAGCTTGAGGTAAATCTAGAGAATTAATCGTCGCTTTCATAATCTGTAGATATGTAATTGGATCAAAAGTCACACTTGGAGCTAACATAAAATCAGTTACTCCGTCCCCTGTCACATCTAGTGCTAGCTGTGGTACTCGAGTATTTGAATTTAAAGTAACTTCTGCTTGCGTTTGGGTTGTTACGGGAATATCAACAAAAGATGAAATAGTTGATGAGCCATCTGGTAAAACTTTTTCTGATTCGTATGTAAATGTCCCTATATCTATACCTTGAAGTTTAATTTTAGACATTTGGTCTTCTGGGAGATTGATGTATTTACCTTCGCCAAATTCCATGTATGACGAGTTTGCAATATTTTCTTCAACATAACAAAAATCAGAAGTTGGTGGACAGATTTTTCCTGTGTGATTTCCATCCACATCATAGGCATCTAATGTAACTGGTGAATGTATTGAGATACGAAAACGGTTTTTTATGTCTATAGGAACTGTAGTATTTAAGTATGCTGAATTAGTAAAAGAAATTTCTTTAATAACATTAGAAATGAACTCTAAAATAGGTTGGGTTTCAAGAATATTTTTATGTTTGCTATTTATGGCAAGTGGAAATTTGTCATTATTTATCTGAAATAGATTCACCCAATACTTCTCTGTATTTTCTAGAAAACTCATATATTGAGCACTTGGTACAACTACGGTTCCGTCTCCATCAGACGTGAACCGAGGTTTTTCGTCTAATGTAAATTTGCAACTTGAACCGGTACAATCTAACCTTGGATAATATTCAAAACTTGCCACAGTATCTAATCCCCAACCAGCCACTTCTATTACTCTCATACTAGATGGTGGTGTAAAAACGTCTATACTATCGTGTAAACTTTCAGCTTTAGAAAATAAACTTTCTGATAAATTAATAGGTAAATTCGTTTGATTGATAGCTGGATTTGTCCTTCCTTCATTTCCAAAAAGAAAATCTTTGTATTCAGAATAAGAATTAATCGCACTGCCGAAAGTTTGGACCATTTCTGTTGTTACATTGGAAGGAATTGCTGTATCCACAAATGTTGCCGGTGAAGCGCTAATATGATTTATGTATTCCTTGCTTGGCAAAAGTCCAAAAGCACTAAGCATATTTCGTCCGAGTTCACGAGCACGAGTTTCATCTACAAGCCAGCCACCTAAAATACTCTGGTCGTATCCATGCATTATCGCAGGTACAGCCACAGCCGTCCCTATTTCTGGCACAGCAACCAAAATTAAAACATCTACATCGTCAATCAAATTATTAACACCTGCTATTTTATCATCTTGCAATCTTTTCAAAAGTGCCTTAGCTAAAAGTCCACCATTACTATGCGCAACGATTGTTACTTTTCCATTCTTAGATGAATCAACCAAGGATTGAAGTGTCTCAACAAGCGATAAATTTCCGTTTTGATAATTAGTTCCACTATTTACAATATCATCAACACTTTGTCGCCAATCATAGGCAAATGACTTCCAATCAGCAATTTTCCCATCATTAACTAAATCGTCCATAGTGTTAGAAAAACTTTTATAAATACTTTGTACAGTTGGACCTGTTGGAATTGGTATATTTGTTTCTTTTATAATGTCTCTGGTGTAAATACTTGAATTTTTACTAGTTCCATCAGTATTCAAATACAAATCCTCCACATCACTATTTGCATTTGGTTCCCAAAGCTGATCTTCACTTCCATTGTTCTGATAAAGTCTACTAGCCTTAATCCCTGGTAAAAAAAGAACATTGGAGAAACAATCAACAGTACAAGATTGTTGTAATGGGTCTGAAATGAGCCATGGATCAAAAAGAACTGGCGCTTCTCCTTCATCATCTTCGACTCCGTTACCAAGACCATTGGGATTTAAAGTTCCATGATGAGGTCCTGATGGATCACCCCACCAAGTATTGCGAAAATCAATAGTGTAATCATATTGAGGTTCTTCTATATCTTCCTCTCCTTCTTCCTGAGCGATAGCTTTTTCTGTTTTAAATAAATTAAAAAACCAAGCAAAAAAGCTTCGCTTCTCGGGTTTTAAAGCGAGCGGAGGCATAAGAATGTTTGAAATTCCACTGTAAGTGTTTCCGTAAATACTCAAACCTGAAACCGTAAATATTGAATTCGGCAAAGATTCAAATTGATTTATCGATATTCCATGATTATTACTTCTAATTATACTATCTGAAATATTTACTGAATTATTGCCATTAGTTGAAATCCCTATAGAA
This sequence comes from Candidatus Nomurabacteria bacterium GW2011_GWA1_36_15, assembly GCA_000991415.1. Classification (GTDB taxonomy): domain Bacteria; phylum Patescibacteriota; class Minisyncoccia; order Phycocordibacterales; family UBA9973; genus UBA9973. The sequence continues at coordinate 7,380 of LBRM01000005.1, forward strand.
TTTTTCTCAAAGATAGAATTTGTCACATTTACTCCATCATCCTCACCCACAGAAAGACCATAATATGCATAACTTATAAAAATATAATCAAGTGTAACACTCGGGTTATAGTTCTGCGAAGAAATAGATATTCCGCCACCTAGATATTCTTCTGTTTTAATATTCGGCACTGTTGTAATTTCTATTCCTTCCTCGTTATATATCTCTCCGTCAGTGTCTCCACCCAATTCGTCATCAAACCAACTAGTAAAATGAACTTTCTCGGATTCTGTACCTTGCACGTTCAAAGTACCTAGCACATAAAGTGGATTAGATGCTTTTACAATCACGCCTTCTTTTATAGTTAAGGTCACGTTCGGAAGTACTGCCGTGTAGTCATCCAAAATATACGGATTATTTTCTTTAGTCCAAATAGTATCTGTATCTATATCTCCCGATATATGGGTTTCGGCAAAAACTTTCGGGACAGAGATAAACAAAACACCTAAAAAAATAAAAAAAGGAAACAAAAAAATTAATTTTTGTGTACGCATTTAATTTAAAAATTATTTATATAAATTTATTATCTCACAAATTTAAAAGAAAAAGTATAAATATGTGGAAAACTACATCCTCTCTGGAGCTTTGATGCCGAGCAGATACAATCCATTTTTTATGACAAGAGAAAAAGCTAAAGTAAGAGCTACTTTGTAAGGTGAAGTCGGATCATTTTTGTCTATAATTTTTGTACTGCCATAATAAGTATTATAAGCACGAGCAATATCTATCAAATAATTGGCAATATAATGCGGTTCAAATTCTTGGGCTGACCTAAATACAATCTCGGGAAATCTATATAATAATTTTTCAACTTCCGTTGGAGCAAAATCATCTGACATAAAGCCAGGTAAAATATTTTCTTTTTTTGCTTTCTCCAAAACAGAATTAGCTCGAGCAAAAGAATATTGCAAGTACGGTCCAGAATCTCCTTCGAAAGAAATAGATTTTTCAAAATCATAAATAATATCGCCGCCGATATTTTGTTTCAAAATTGAATATTTCAAGGCGGAAACTCCAACATCTTTACTAATTTGCTTTTTTTCTTCTTCCGTAAAATCTCGGTTCTCTATTTTTTTCAAAATTTCATCGCAGGATTCCAAAATCAGAGATTCTCCGGTAATAACATTTCCTTTCCGAGAAGACATTTTGCCAGAAGCCAGACGCATCATGCCATGAACAACGTGCTTCATTTTAGAGGCAAATTCGGGACTTATTATTTCAAGCGCTTTATTGACTACTTTCATATATTCTTCTTGTTCGTGGGCTGTTATCACCACTGATAGGTCTAAATTTTCTTTCTCGAATTTCATTTTAGTGAGTCCTAATTCTTTGGTCTCATAAGTGGGCAAGCCCTGCGAAGTGATAAATACTCTGGTATGAAGTTTAGGGTTGTATTTTTCTGCACGAAAAACTATTGCCCCGTCGCTCTTTTCAAATACATCAGATGAGGAAACAATCTTTTCTCCGATTGGAGCCACGATGCTCTCAAAAAAATAATAATTAAAACTGGTGCCGAGTATTTTATAAATTTCTTCAAATGCCTCAAGAGTTATTCTTCTGCCCCAGTCATAAATCTCATTTATTTTTTTATCACTTTTATCATAAATTTTTTTATTTATTTCTTCAATTTCTTTTTTAGCTTTTTCGTCAGTTTCATAGACATCATTTCCTTTAGCATAAAGATTTCCAATATAACGAGCTTTCTCGGAAACTGATTTATCTTCTTCAGGCAAACCTGATTTTAAAAGCTCATAAATAGCTTTGGCTACATGCGGACCAATATCACCTTGATAATTGGCACGGACCATTTTTGCTCCAGAAAATTCTACAATGCGAGAAATGGACTCTCCTATAGTATTGCTCATTAAATGTCCAATATGAAAAGGCTTAAAAGGATTTGGCTGAGTATATTCCACCATTACTTTCTTTCCTTCAAAAATATTATTTCGTCCAAAATTTTTATTTTCCAAAATTTCTCTGGTGGAATTAACAAAAAATTCTTTAGGTAAATAGAAATTTATGAATCCAGCTCCAGCTATTTGGATTTTTAAAACTTCTGTAGGTAAATTTTTGTTTAATTTTTTGACTATTTTTTCAGCAAGTTCTTTCGGGTTAGTTTTATTTTCCTTCGCCAGAACCATCGCTATATTTGTAGAAAAATCTCCCATTTCTAAATCTACAGGATGTTCGAGTGAAACCCGTCCGAACGGATGTTCATCCGGACGGATATCTTTAGCTTCAATATTCAAACTCTTGAGAGTATTTTTTATCAAATCTTCAATTTTTTCTTTTATATTCATTCTATTTTTTACCAGTTGAACCAAACATTCCTTTTCCACGAGCCGATTCACTCAATGTATTAGTCTCCTCTAACTCTACAATCTCTACAGGTGTAATTATAAGCTGAGAAACTTTATCGCCCTCCTCAAAAGTATAAGGCTTATCGGATAAATTCACTAGCAAAGTATTATATTCACCACGATATCCGGCATCAAAAACACCACCCATATGATGAAGTCCTGTTTTTGAGATACCTCCTTTATCCATAATAATTGCTCCATATCCTTCTGGAAATTCCAGCGCAAAACCATGCCAAAAACGATAATGCCCCATGGGTGGAATCGTTATTGTTTCCATGGCATATAAATCCATTCCAATATCTCCCGGATGGTGATATTTTGGTAATTTTGCATCTTTTTTTAATTTTTTAATTTTTATTTTCATTCTATTTTTTTATTAAAACTTTTTTCACTTTTTCATAAATTTTTTCATGGATATTTTGACGAGATAAAATTTTATTTTTCGGTACACATTCAATTTTTATAAAATTCGGAATTTCTTTTACTAACTTCAATGCGCTTTTGCGGGAATTTATTAAAAAATTTACATCTGTTTCATGCACATCTTTTCTCTTCTTCAAATAAGCTCTCTTCATTTTACTACTTTCACGGCCTTTTAAAAGCTGAAGAACAATTTTTGTTGGAAAATCTAAATATAAAATTAAGTCTGGTTTCGGAATCTTAAAAACTTCATACTCCATTTTTTCCAGCCATTTCATAAAATTATTTCTTTTTTTTACGCTTTTAATTTTCCCCGCTTGATGAATTTGGTTAGCCGAAACATAACGATTAGCAATGACAATATGTCCCTTCTTTAACCAATTTCTCAATTCTTCACTAGACTCCCAGCGATCTGCCGCATACAATACTGATGCGATTTTTGGATGAACATTTAAAAATTTATAATACTGTTCACTTAAACAGTGTCCAATAAAAGCTCCAAAGAAATTTTTATAGTATTCTGGAAAATCAACTATTTTTACAGTTTTTCCTTCTTTTTTTAATCTTTTTGCTAAAAGTTCCACTTGGGTCGCTTTGCCACTTCCATCCGTGCCGTCTATGACTATCAATTTTCCTTTGTATTTTTTCATATTTCTAAAATCTTTAATCCCCTTTTAATGGCTACGAATCCATACCCCCAAAGAAATGGAAGCCACAATGGCATCAAGCCAAAAAGCGAATTCCTGACAAAAGTTTCAACACCAGTACTAATAAAAATCATCTCAGATAGTATCATCACAAAAAATCCGAAGAAAAATATAAAAATATCGCCCCTCTCTTTTTTAGCCAAAAAAGAAATAAAAATAATCCCTACATATAAAACCGTGAGAAAATAATCATTTTGAATAATAGGAATAAGTCCAATCATCACAAGAATTGGAATTGTGTTAAAAATAATATTTATTATTTTATCTATGAGTTTCATTTTTTCTTTCTTAAAATCTCATCGATTTTTTCTGCGATTTTTATCATATCTTTTTCTTTTTTGCCACGGCTAGTTTCTGCACAAGTACCGAGACGAATACCGGAAGGATCCATCACAGAACGAGTATCGCCTGGAATAGTATTCATATTTACTATAATTCCTTCTTTTTCTAATTTTTCGCCTGCTTCCTTTCCCGAAATACCTTTTCCATTCATCCATGTATCTACAAGAATCAAATGCGAATCCGTGCCACCAGAAACGATATGCCAACCAAGTTTTTGAAGTTCTTTTGCCAAAACTTTGGCATTTTTTACAACTTGTTTCGCATATTTTCTAAACTGAGAAGTGCTTGCCTCTTGAAGAGCAACAGCTGCAGCTGCAATATTGTTTTCATGTGGCCCGCCAAAAAGTCCGGGGATTACTGTTTTATCTATTTTTTTGTCAAATTCTCTTGCATCTTTTTTTACAAATAAAATTGCGTGTCTTGGACCACGAAGACTTTTATGTGTGGTGGTCATAACAGAATCGGCATATGGAAATGGCGACGGATACACTTCCCCCGCCACCAATCCAGCAAAATGTGACATATCAACATGCAAAATAGCTCCACATGCATCTGCTACTTCTCTGAATTTTTTGAAATCAACAAATCTTGGATAAGCCGTAAAACCAGCCACAATAATATCCGGCTTTTCTGTTATGGCAATTCGTTTTAATTTTTCATAATTAATAATTTCAGTTTTCGGGTCAACTTCAAACTGTAACGGTTTCCAAAGCTTGCCGGTCATAGAAGCTGGATGTCCGTGAGTCAAATGCCCGCCGGAAGTTAATTTCATTCCCATAATCTTTCCACCGATTGAAACCAAGGCTGAATATAAAGCAAAATTAGCGGGAGAGCCGGAAAGAAGTTGCACATTTACATGCCATTCTTCGGGTTTTAATTTAAAAAGTTTTAAAGCACGTTCTTTGCAAAGATTTTCTACTTTATCAATAATAATATTTCCGCCATAGTATCGCCTACCCGGATACCCTTCTGCATATTTATTTGTAAGCACAGATCCTAATGCATTTAAAACATCCCTAGAAACATAATTTTCTGACGCAATAAGATTAAGGACATCTTTTTGTCTTTCATTTTCTGCCTTTATTAGCTTTTCTATTTGTTTATCACGCATTCATTTATTCTAGCACATTTCATAATTATTGTTCCCAATAAGTCGGTCCTAAAAATTTTTGCACCAAACAAAGAAAGAACATCTAATGTTTCTTGATGTGGATGACCATATTTATTATTTTTTCCATCTGAAATAAACGCATAGGTGGGAGAAGTAGCCTTTACAAATTCCGGGGAAGTAGAAGTGCGCGAGCCATGATGCCCAACTTTTAGAATATCACTGTTTAGTTGCGCTATAGAATTTTCTTCAAGAATTATTTTTTCTGTTTTAATTGTTGCGTCTCCGGTGAGCATTATAGAAGTATTACCATAAAAAAGTTTAGCCACTATTGATCCGTCATTTGTGGACCAAAAAGACACATCCTGATCAGGAAATAAAATTTGAATAAATACTTCACCGCCTAGATTTAATCTCATTCCTTTTTTTGCTAAGATACTTGGGATATCTTTTTTCTTTAATTCATCTTTTAAATTTTGATATACTTTAGAATCAGTCAAGGTTCCCGGTTCAAATACTTCATCCACTTGATAAATCTTCAAAACGTCCAGAAAACCACCGATGTGATCTTGATCCGGGTTGGTAATAATAAATGCGTCTATTTTTCTGTCAAAAGGAGACATTACTTGAGAAAGTTGATTTAAAATTTTTCTCGGTGGTCCACTATCAATTAATATTTGTGTTCCAGTTGGAGATTCAACAAAAAGGGCATCCCCTTGACCGATATCTAACATAGCAAAAGTAAAATCTCTGTGATAATTTTGCCAAGCAAGATAAAAAATAAAAATATTTGCCACCAAAAGCAAAAAGGCGGAGAAAAACAGCCAATATTTTTTACAATTTTGAAACATGTTATAATACTAACATGCAAACATTCACACCAAAAATTTTTAACATACAAGAATTAAAAGGGCTATCGGCTAAAAATATAGAGGAGCATTTAAAGCTTTATGCCGGATATGTAAATCAGGCTAATCTTGTGCTTGAAAAAATCAAAGAGTTGTCGGAAAACGCTGAAACAAACATGGGTATTTTAAGTGGTCTGCAAAAAAGATTTGGGTTCGAATACAACGGTATAAGAAATCACGAGATTTATTTTGATTCATTATCCGGCAACGCAAATACCCTAAAAGAAAATAGTGAGTTTAAAAAGGCTTTCGTTTCAGAATGGGGTTCATTTGAAAAGTGGCTTGCATTATTCAAAGCAATCGCGACAACCAGGGGTATTGGTTGGGCAATGCTTTATTATGATAAGAAAGAAAAAAGATTATTGAATGCTTGGGTTGATGAACAACATTTAGGTCAGCTTCAGGATTGCACGCCAATTGTAGCTTTGGATATGTGGGAACATGCTTATCTTTTCGATTATGTTCCGGCAGATAAGAAAAAATATATCGAAGCTTTTTTTACAAATCTAAATTGGGAAGCAGTAGAAAAAAATTTCACCCCTTAAAAACATTATTCTTGAGTTTCTAAGAAAAATCTCTTTATACTTTTGCCAAAAAGTTTATAAACAAAATAGACATAGATTAGAAGCGTAATAAGAAATGGAAAATCTGGTATAGATAATGCAGCAAATGGAAGATGAGAGAAAAAACTTATGACAGAAAGTTTATAATGTAATAAAAGATAAGAAACAAATCCGAACGGAACTGCGAGCATATATGAAATAATTCCTGCGAAACCTGTTAGAAAACCCAAAATCATAGTAAATGGAATAAAAGGCAAAATCAAGGCATTGGCCGGCAAGGCCACTAAAGAAAGATTCCCCATTTTGTAAAGAATAAAAGGTAAAACAAAAATATAAGCCGCACATGTGACTGAAATAACATCTCTTAATTTAAAGCGAGGTGTAATCCATAAAAAATATTTTTCAATTTTAGGTGTAAAGAAAATCACTGCAACTGTAGCAATAAAAGAAAGCTGAAAAGAAACGTCAAAAACTAAAATTAGAGGATTAACTAAAACCATAATAATTCCAGTCAAAACCAAAGCTCGCGCTACATCGTAATTTCTACCTATCACTCGGGCAAACAAGGCTAAACTAGCCATAATCCCCGCTCGTACCGCCGTAGAAGATCCGCCAGTCATTAAGACAAAAAGTAAAATAGAAAAGATTCCAATCCCGATTCCGATGTTTTTAGGAAGGGAATAAAAAATTTTCATGATCCATTCGGCAACGATTGTAATATTGTATCCGGAAAGCGCTACTATGTGAATAGTGCCTGTATCAACAAAACTTTGTCTTAAAGATTCACTAAAAGAAGATTTTTCTCCTAAGATAAGCCCACCCATCAGCAACGACTCCGGTTCTCTAATTGCTAAATTCATTTTATCTAAAAATTTTTCTTTGGCATAAAATAGTGCGCTTTTCATAAGATTACCATTCTCATGCGAGATAATTTCAATTTTCGGATAACTCATTATATAAAATATCCCATCTTTCCTTAGATAATTTACATAATCAAATTCCTTCCCATTGTCTGTCATAAAATTTTCCGGTTTTTTAAGAATTCCTTCAACATTTACTTCGTCTCCATATCTAAAATCTTTATCAAGATTAACTATTGCTAAAATTTCTGTTTTTTCTTCATTAATTTCTATCTCTAGAATTAATTTCTGATTATTCTCTGTAATAGTCGGCTCATCTATAATTTCTCCGGAAAAAGAAACTTCTTGGTCAACTTGTGATTCAAAAACACTGGGTGCTGGAACATCAGCCATTTGAAATCTTAAAACACCGAGAGAAAAAGCCAGAATAAATATTCCAGTAACTATCCCCCACTTATTTTTTGAAACAAAAATATGAAACAAGATAATGGCAAAAGCAACTATTCCAAACAAAATAACTAGATATAAATTTACAAAAATAAATGAGCGCAAAAGCACTCCTATTATAAAACCGAAACAAAATACATAAAAAATTATGTTTTGCATTTAAAAATTATAAAAAATCATTTCTCGTTTTTAAGTTCTATTCTGTTACTATCCGCAAAACTAGTGGCTATTTCATCTGCCCGTTCATTATATTTATCGCCATTATGGCCTTCTACATAAATCCATTTGATTTTAAACTGCTGAGAAAGTTTATAAAGCTCTTGCCAAAGTTCTTTATTCAAAACTGGTTTTTTTGCAGCATTTTTCCAATTTTTTTTCTGCCAATTAGAAATCCATTCGGTTATTCCTAAAATCATGTATTTTGAATCTGAAAAAACTTCCACCAACACATTCGTTTTTGTTTTTTTAAGATACTTAAACGCTTCAATGGGCGCGATAAGCTCCATTTGATTATTAGTGGCATGTTTGGACGCTCCACCAATTTCAACAACTTTATTCCCTAAAATAATAACTACCCCCCATCCAGCTTTCCCTGGATTCCCCCTGGCCGCCCCATCTGTATAAATAATTATTTTATTTTTCATAAAGATTTACCAATTTTTTGCTTTTATTAAATCTGGAATAATTTGTTCTTCATTAATTGTAATCATCGAGTATTTTTTCGTTTCAAAGTCTTTTTTGGAAAACCAAACAAAATCTTCAATTTCTGCGTCTGGTTTTACCCCCCCCTCTATAGTTACGATATACACTCTTTGATCATAGACTATCTCTGGATTATAAAAGGATTTTCCAGGATACTCCCCAAAAAATTTTGAATTAATCAAATCAACTCCAATTTCTTCTTTTAATTCTCTTTTCAAGCAACTCTCATCAGATTCTCCTTCTTCAAGTTTACCTCCGGGAGTCCAAAGTTCTTTGTATCTTTTACCTTTGAGCATTAAAATTTCTCCATTCTGGATTATAATTCCAGCAATTCTTGTTCTTGTTTGCATAATATAAGTATATCAAAATATACAGGAACTAGCTAATTTTTTTTACTTGGGAGCCGAGCTCCCAAGTAATCATTCTAATAACATATTTTCCAGTTCTTTTTCGTTCTTCTTTCTTTCTAAAATATCAAGCAAAACTGATTCACAAAAATTTCTGTATTCTTTTGAATTAGAAAATTGTTCTAAAACAATATTTTTAACACAAAAAATCTTTTCTGTTTTTCCAATATATTCATCAAAACTTGATATGGGTAAATTTTCCATCCATTTCTTATTCAAACTTTTATGTACTTTGTAATTTAAATTCACATATACACTTAGATGTAAAAGGTATTCATCTGAATTTATATGTACGGCTTTATACTTACCTTGGAACAACGATCCGTTGCGTTTATATTTCTCATTAAAATAATTTGTATATCCAGTAGATAACTTATGCATAAATTTTTGTATTCCATCATCTACAAGAGGTTCAAGTATAAAATGATAATGATTCTGATTCAAACAATAAGTAATAAAATTTACTAATTTACTTGACTTGGGAGCTCGGCTCCCAAGTTGATAAAAAGAATTTTCAAAGATACTCCCTATCGGATCTGGAACATTAAAATCATTCATACTCTTAAGAAACCGACATAAATCTTCGGCATCCATAAATATGCTTCTTTTATCTACTCCCCTATTGTAAATATGGTAAAATTCTCCGATAGTAAATTTTATATTTCGCATATGTATAGTATAACATAAATCACTTGGGAGCCGAGCTCCCAAGTGTTAAAAAATATCTTCTATTCGTAGACGTAATTCTTCCCTGCCTCGGAATCTAGATAAATCAAAAGTGGCTAGAAGATTTACTTTTTTACCTTCTGCTAGGGAAGTCTTGAAAGATTCACTGTTCGAGAAAAAAGAAATAGCTTTAACTTTATTTTTGCTTGTATCGGAAAAAGTAATTTCCAAATGCTCCCCAGAGCCATTTTTGCCAAATTTTTTGATGTTTTCCACTTCTACATTCTCAAAAAGAAAAATCGGCTTAGGATTAGCCAATCCAAAAGGAGCAAGTTTTTCTATCTCTTTCCAGTTTTTTGTATTTACTATACTTAAGTCAGATTTAATATTATAAATCATCTCATTTTCTATTTTATCGCGTTTTACTTTACTAAAAGAAATAGACAAGGCTTCTTCTAGAAAATGAATTTTTTCGTTCTGAACTGTAAAACCGCCGGCAAATTCATGTCCGCCAAATTCCATAAAAAATTCACGAGTTTCAGTCATAAGTTTAACCACAGACACTGAACCATCTGACCGACAGGAACCTTTTATAAAGTCATTTTCATCTTTACCCCAAACAAAAACAGGTTTTTTGTATTCATCCGATATCTTACTTGCTACCAGGCCCAACACTCCCACCCGCCATTGCGGATTACCTATGACGATGACTTCTTTCATTTCACGTTTTTCAAATTTTTTATTCACTTCGCGCATAATACCGGCAACCATCGTTTTTCTATCATCATTTATTTTTGACAGATGACCTGTAATCACTCCCGCTTTCACTTCATCTTCTGTGGAAAGAAGTTCATACGCTTTCATCGGATCATCCATCCGCGACGCCGCATTTAGTCTGGGCACTACCATAAAACCAATATCATCTTCGGTTAAATATTTTTGTTCAATTTTCATTTTAGCCAGAAGTTTCTGCAAACCGGGACGAGGAGATTTCTTTAAAACTTTCATCCCGAAATACGCCATAGCCCTATTTTCTCCCAGAAGGGGCACAAGGTCTGAAAGTGTAGCCAAACCTGCCATATCTAGCAACCATTTTTCCCAACCTGTATTTATTTTATAAAATTCTCCGTATTTTTTTACGAATCCTTGTACTAATTTAAATACCACTCCTGCACCACAGAGCATTTTCTCAGGATAAGCATCCACTTTAGGATTTAAAATCGCATAAGCGCGAGGAAGAGTCGTGTGAGGCAAGTGATGGTCTGTAACAATTACATCAATCCCGTCCACTTCCGCCTGTGCAATTTCAGAAACCGCCGTAATGCCAAGATCAATAGTTATTAAAAGTTTTACTCCTTTTTTAGCAAATTGTTTTATAGCCGGAAGATTAAGTCCGTAACCTTCAGAATTTCTTCCTGGAATATAAATCTCAAGATTTTTATACGGAATCTTTTTCCCGCCTGGGATAGACCCACTTATGATGGAAAATAAATCGTTCAAAATAACCGCCCCTGGAATTCCATCACAGTCATAATCCGCATAGACAACTATTTTCTCTTTCGCTTCTATCGCTTCAAAAATTCGGACACAAGCTTTTTCCATATCTTTCATCAAGAAAGGATCATGGAAATCCCGCTCATATTTTGGATTTAAAAAAATATCAGCTTCAGCTATGGTTTTTATACCTCTTTTTTCTAAAATCGTTCTTAATAATTCAGAATACTGATGCATAAAGCAAATTTTAACATAATTTGATATAATATTCGCATGCAGGATTGCATTTTTTGTAAAATTTCAAAAGGAGAAATTCCGTGTGATAAAATCTATGAAGATGAAATATCTCTCGCTTTTTTGGATATTAATCCAGTCAACCTAGGACATGCTTTGGTCATTCCCAAAGAACATTTCCAAAATATTTATGATTTGCCCGAAAATATAGCTGCCCATCTTATAAAAATTGCGAAAAAGATAGGTACTGCTTTAAAAAAAATCGGGTCAGACGGAACTAACATAACAACAAATAACGGAGAAGCTGCAGGACAAATTATTTTTCATTCTCATATTCATGTTATACCAAGATTCATAAACGACAATTTATCACATTGGCCAACGAAAAAATACAAAGAAGGAGAAGTTAAAAAAATAATAGAGAAAATTACCCAAGCGCTTTAATTCCCGGCAATGTTCCAGTAGCCAGGAAATCCAGCATCGCCCCACCGCCAGTAGATACAAAAGAAAATTTATTTTCTAGTTTCATTTGAGAAACCAGAGCAACAATATCTCCTCCACCGATAATGCTTTCGGTTTTTGAGCTCGCGACTAGTTTCAATATTTTTTCAGTCGACTTTGCGCCGCTAGATTCATATTTACCCAACGGTCCATTCCAAAGAATAAATTTTGATTTTTCAACCAATCGTACTAGGTTTTTTGTTGTTTTACTCCCAATATCCAAAATAATTTCATCTTTTTTAATTTTATCTACTCTCTTGTTAATTAATCTATTTCCGGATTTTACAACAACATCTTCTGGTAAAATCAGTTTTCCGTTTTTGAGAATTTCTTTGAAATTATAATTTGTATCATCAACCAGAGATTTCCCTATTTCGTACCCTTGGGCTTTCAAAAAATTATTGGACAGTGCTCCACCGACAAAAACACAATCTGCCGATCTTAAATACTTTCGGATTAAGGGTATTTTGGTAGAAAATTTAGCACCGCCTGCAATACAAAGAAATGGGTGTTTGGTTTTTTTAAAAACTTTCGAAAGATTTTTTATTTCTTCCTCTAATTGAAACCCGGCGTAACTAGGTAAATATTTAGGTAATCCAACAATCGAAACATGTATTCGATGAGAGACAGAAAAAGCATCATTAACATAAATATCTCCAAGCTTTGCAAGTTTTTTTGCAAAATTCAAATCATTTTTTACTTCACCGGGAAATTTTCTAATGTTATCTAGCAAGGTTATGTTTTTTTTAATATATTTTTTAAGACAATCAGCTACCGGTTTCATGCTTTCTGTCCCATCTTTGCCCAGATGGGAAATTAGAATCACTTCGGCACCTTTCTGCTGTAAGAATTTAATGGTTGGCAGAGCTTTTTTAATTTTAAAATCATTAAAAACTTTTCCATTTTTAATAGGCACATTAAAATCCACTCGCACTAGTACTTTCTTATCTTTTAAATTTTTTATTTGTTTGAGACTTCGCATATTTTAACGATTCTAGAAAACTTTTTTGAATCCAAGCTAGCACGGCCGGGAAGCAGACCATCTATACCTCCTTTTTTAAAAAAGTTTTCTGCATCCCGTTCATTGGCGGAACCCCCGTAAATAATTCTCATGCGAGATGTTTCTTTCCCGAATTTATCAGAAAGAATTCTCCGAATGAAAATGGTCATTTCTCGGCAGTCATCGGGTGTAGCATCCTTGCGATCGGGAGTGCTGGAAATAGCCCAAATTGGTTCATAAGCAATTATTATTTTTGAAATTGAATTTTTAGAGACTCCCAAGAGACATTCTTCCAATTGGTTTTTAACTAAGTTAAAATAGTTGTGGCTTTCATCACGAACATTTTCCCCCACGCACAATACTGGCCGAAGCCCAGCCACAAGCGCTGACTTGATTTTCTTGTTTATCTCGTTATTATTTTCACCCATCATTCTTCTTTCTGAATGGCCCAATATCACATATCTGACGCCAATATTATAGAGCATCGGAGCTGAAATTTCTCCAGTAAATGGACCCTCATCTCGCCCGAAGGCGTCTTGTGCGCCTAAATATATTTTTCTAGATATTTTTTTCAGCTTTTCCAAATACAAAAAAGGTGGACAGATCACAACTTCCGTTTTTTTAATATTAGAAATAGATTTTGCTATATTATTAAACAATTTTTCCGCTTCTTGCAGAGAAAGTGGATTCATCTTCCAATTACCAATAACTATTTTCTTTTTCACCATATGGTAAATTATATCATAATGCGTTAAAATATGGATAAGGTATGATTTTTAATATTCATAAAAGGGGTTTTACTTTGGTTGAAACATTAGTGGGAACTGCGGTGTTTGTTTTAGTTTCATTGTCTGCTTACAAAGCTTTCGGAGTACTGATGGACGCTGTATCAGCATCACAAGCAAAAATTGCCGCCACTTCTGTGGCAAATGAAAAATTTGAAATAATCCGCAATTTACCATACGAAAACGTGGGCATACCAAATTCAATTCCGACTGGAGAAATACCCAGAAACCAAAGTATCACGAGAGATGGTTATTCTTTCGATATTTTAACCACCATAAGAAATATTGACGATCCATTTGACGGCACTATCGGGGGCACACCTTCAGACAGTTCGCCAGCCGATTACAAATTGGCAGATTTGGATATTACTTGCTCAAATTGTAAAATTTTTCCCCCGCTTAAATTCATTACTTTAGTTGCACCACATTCTCTCGAAACCGTCTCTTCTAACGGAGCTTTATTCATAAGAGTTTTTGATTCCGATGGTTTAGCCATTCAAGGCGCCTCAGTTAATATTGAAAACACGCAAACAAATCCAGATATTATTATAGAGGAAACAACCGACAATGAAGGATGGATAAAGATAGTAGATGCCCCGCCTGGAACAAACGCTTACAATATTATCGCTACAAAATCAGGATTTTCAACAGATCAGACATATCCTATCGGGGGAGCAGCCGGAACAGACCCAATTTCACCTGATGCTACAGTTGTTGTCCAACAAGTGACTCAAACAAGTCTTTTGATAGATAGAGTCAGTTCTTTTACTGTTCAAACAGTAGATTCTTCCTGTGTAGTATTACCGAATATAGATTTCTCTCTCACAGGAACAAAAATTATCGGCGCACCTTCCATTTTAAAATATGACACGCACAACTTTAGCACAGGCAGCTCTGGAAATGTAACTATCCAGGATCTGGAAGCAGATACTTATGAAACAGTACTTACGTCAATATCATATGATTTGTCTGGAACAAGTTTTTTCCCCATCTTTACTATCAATCCGAATGAAAACAAAACTTTACAAATGGTAGCTGTGCCTCATGCAGGTATGGCTCTTTTAGTGTCAGTCAAAGACTCAGCGGATTTGCCGATAAATGGAGCAACCGTGCAACTGGAAAAAGGTGAATTTAATGAAATAAAGAGTACAAATTCCAGCCCGTGTCAAACCCCAGGTCAAACATTTTGGAATAATTTAGCAAGTGGTTCGTATACTTTGACTGTTTCAAAAATTGGGTATCAAACATCTGTCAGCACTATAGATGTTTTAAATAATTGGCAAAATCAAAATATAATCCTCACGCCTTAGGTTATGCAAAAAATATTAAAAAACAAAAAAAAATCAGCGGGCGGGTTTACCATTATAGAAACGCTTTTCGGAGTCTCAATTTTTGTACTAGTTATGCTGGCATTAACTTTTTTTTCCAGAAATATTTGGTCTTACAGCTCTTTTATATCAGCCAGTTTAACCGATGCCGACACCGGAAGACAAACTATAAAAACAATGACCTCGGAAATACGCACCGCATCCGCTGCTAATACAGGAGCATATGTTATAAGTCTGGCTAATGCTGACGCTTTCACTTTTTACTCGGATATAGATGATGATGGACTGAAAGAAAAAGTAAGGTATTTCTTAAACGGCCCACTTTTGCAAAAAGGAGTAATCAAACCGACAGGAAGTCCATTGACATATAGCGGAACAGAAACCATTTTAACTCTCGTATCTAATGTTACCAATTCTTCTGTTTTCGAATATTACAACAAAGATTATGCCGGTACAGAAGCACCACTTTCTTTTCCTGTTAATATACCTTCCGTACGTTTAATAAAAATAACTGTAACTACAGATAAAGATGCAAACCGCCCCCCTGCCCCGATGACATTTTCTACTCAAGTTTCTATCAGAAATTTGAAGGACAATTTATGATAAAAGAAAAAATAAAAGAAAATAAAGGCATCATTGTAATACAAACTTTAGTTTTTGGAGTGGTAGTAGTCATAATAATAGGAGCTCTGTCCGGTTGGGCTGCAACGACAACAAAAGCGGGAAGAATAGCCTTTAACCGTGAACAAGCATTCCAGTCTGCTGAAGCAGGAGTAGATTATTATCGCTGGCATTTAGCACACGCTTCGACGGACTATCAAGATGGGACAGGAACAACAGGTCCATATATTCACGACCTGGAAGACAAGGACGGAAATATTATTGGACAATTTTCTCTTGATATAACCGCTCCGGGATTGGGTTCCACCCTGGTAAAGATAAAATCTATAGGCACTTCTGCATTTGATTCTTCGTATCAAAGAAAAATACTAAGCCAAGTTGCCAAGCCTTCTATCGCCAAATATTCTGTTGCGGGAAATAACGCTATGCGTTTTGGCGCAGGTACGGAAGTTTTCGGACCAATACATGTAAACGGTGGAATTCGCTTTGATGGATTAGCGCATAATATTGTTACCAGTGGGGCCACAACCTATACAGATGGAGACTGGGATGCCTGCACCAAAAGTAATTCCTATGGCGTGCATACTTGCCTGTCTCCGGCGGATCCAACATCCCCCACAACACTGCCTTCGCGCCCAGACGTATTTGAAGCTGGGCGTCTAATAAGCCAGCCGACAATTGATTTTTCCGGATTTACAACCGATCTTGCAATCTTAAAATCAAATGCCCAAACTAGCAACGGATTTTATAGGGATGCAGCCGGAAGCGGATATGTGGGTTATCATATAGTTTTAAAAACAAATGACACTTTCGACTTATATAAAATAAATAGTTGGGCCAGTTTAGGAGATTGTAGCGGAACGAGCTCAAGCTGGAGTGTTAACACTCAAACTTTACAGGGTAATTACCAATTTCCTTCTAATGGAATAATATTTATAGAAGACAATGTTGTAATTGACGGACAAATAAATGGAGCAAGACTCACCATAACCGCGGCTGATTTGCCTGTACCTTCTAACCCTGCCAATTATAAAAATGTAATAATAAATAATGATCTTTCATATACTTCATATGACAGTACAGACTCCATAGGGCTCATAGGGCAAAAGGGGGTCATGGTCGGCATGATAAGTGAGGATAATTTAAAAATAGATGCTGCCCTTATTGCCCAAAACGATAGGGTTGGAAGATTTTATTATATAGGTGGAAGTTGTACTTATAAAAATCGTTCAGTTATTTCACTTTTTGGAATGATCGCCTCATATACCAGATATGGGTTCGCATATACAGGTGGGACAGGTTATACTACAAGAAATATAACCTACGATGCAAACTTGCTTTACGCTCCACCACCTAATTTCCCGCTCACTTCCGACCAATACCAGATATTGTCTTGGCAAGAAGTAAAAAATTAGTAATTATTTTATATTATCCATTATTGAATACAGAGGTGAAATCATTGAAATGGCAAAGAAGCCAACGGCTGCGCCAATCACAACCATCAAAACCGGTTCAATAACTATTGAAAGATTTTTAGTTTTGTTTTCTATCTCTCCTTCATAAAAGGAAGCCACCTGGAGAAGCATATCTGATAATTTGCCGGTTTCTTCTCCCACTTGAATCATCTCTGACATCATCACCGGAAAAAGATTCGGGTTCTCTTCAAAAACTTTAGAAAACGGAGCCCCTTTTTCTACTTCTTCTTTGGCTTTCTTCAAAACTCTTTTATAATAAATATTCTGCACCACATCTTCCGTTATTTCTATAGCCCGAGTTATAGAAACTCCTGATAATAAAAGAGAGGACATGGTACCGGTGGTCCGAGCTGTATTTAATTCTTTAGATAAGTTGCCGACAATAGGCAATCTTATAATTATAAAATCAACGTATTTTTCCATAAAAGAAGCGCGCACTAAAGAAATTATCCCGGCCACTGATCCTATTATTAAGGCAAAAGACAAAATTAAATATTGAGAAAAAAAGTTGCCTAATGCGATTATAAACCTGGTAGAAACCGGCAATTGCACTCCCAGTTCTTTGAATGTGTTAGCTAGAGTCGGTACGACAAAAGCAAACATTAGAATTCCTATTAAAACCATAGCGGAAAGTATCACCCCTGGATATATCAGAGCTCCCCGTATTTTTTTGGTCAAAGAATGCGACTTTTCCAAATTTACACCGATTTCAGAAAGAGCATTGGAGAGATTGCCAGATTCTTCGCCGGCACGCGTCATTGAAACAAAAAGTTTTGAAAAAACTTCCGGAAATTTTTCAAGCCCCGAAGAGAGCGTTCCGCCAGCATTTATTTCGTTAGAAAGCGACGTTAAAATTTTATCAAGCGTGGTATTTTTCGTTTGTTTTTTTAAAACTGACAATGCCCTGAAAAGTGAAAGTCCAGCTCGGAGCATCCCACTTAAATTTTTAGTGAAGATAATCTGTTCGTCGGCTTTTACTCTTGAAAAGATGCGCCCCAAAATTGACGAAAGATCAAAAAAGTTGCTTCTTTTTTCTGTTATGGATATAGGAGTATTTCCACGGGATTTCAATTCGTGAGAAAGCGAAAAACGATCGGTCGCTTCCATGGTACCTTCAAAAATTTCTCCATTTTTCAGTTTTGCTTTATATGTGAAAAGCATGATTTAATTTAGTTTTTTAAAAAACTACTCTGAAACAACTCTAAATACTTCTTCTAAACTAGTATTTCCTAAAACTGCTTGAAAAACTCCATCTTCTAAAATTGTCATCATTCCCTCTTTTTTCGCTTGCGCTTCCAATTCATCTTGGGAACTTCCACGAATAATCATCTCCTTTATAGAAGCCGTAACTTTTAGGACTTCGTGTATCCCTATACGACTCGAATATCCATCCGGGGATTCGTTATTTTTTACTGGTTTATAAAAAGGAACAGTTTCCCACGTATCTTTCGGCCCTATAATTTTTTCATTTTTTAATATCAGGAGCATACGATCCAAATCAATGAGTTTCACCAGATTTTTTATTTCATCTGCAGATAAAAAATATTTTTCTTTACTTGATACAAGTCTTCGCACTAATCTTTGCGCAATAATCGTTTTAACTGTCGAAATTATTAAAAACGGTAGTACTCCCATATCTATTAATCTCGGTATTGCTCCCGAGGCAGAGTTAGTATGGATGGTAGATAAGACAAGATGTCCGGTAAGTGAAGCATTTATGGCTAATCCTGCCGTCTCACCATCACGAATTTCTCCAACCATTATTATATCAGGGTCCTGACGGAGAAGAGAACGAAGGCCATTTGCAAAAGTAAGACCAATCTCCGGTTTTACCTGAGTTTGATTTACTCTGGGCATTTGATATTCAATTGGGTCTTCTACTGTAGAAATATTAACTTCCGGCCTATTTAAAATTTCAAGCATGGTATAGAGTGTAGTTGTCTTTCCGCTCCCTGTAGGTCCGGTGGCAAGCACCATGCCTACCTTTTGTTTTAAAGAATCATGAATCCTCTCTAAACCTTCACCATGAAAACCCAATGACTCTAAAGAAAAACCGTGAGCATTTTCTTTCAAAATTCTAACTACGGTTTTTTCACCATAAAAAGTAGGCAAAGTAGAAACACGAAAAGAAACTTTCTCTCCATTTTGGTCTATTTTAAACCTACCATCTTGCGGCAATCTTTTTTCATCAAGTTTTAAATTGGCTAATACTTTTATACGAGTAGTTATTCCGGGTGCAGTATTTTTATCTAATATCATTGCATCATGCAGTATGCCGTCTATTCTGTATCTGACAGTCAGTTCATTTTCTCCCGGTTCAATGTGAATATCGGAAGCATTTTGTAATATTGCGTGAAAAATCAAAGAATCAACGATTTTAATTACCGGCAAATCCTCAGCCAAGGCCTTTAATTCTTTTTCAGTTTTTTCTTTGTCTTCTTTTTTAGAGACAGTTTTAAGCGAAATAGATTCTTTTTGAATAATATTATCAAAATCGGCTTGTAAACTTTTTCTATATTGCACAAGGGCAGCTTTGATCGAAACAGAATCAGTCAGTCGCGGTAAAATTTTTTCTCCTGAACGTTTTTTAATAAAATCAATCATCGGCAAATCGTCAACATCTAACATTGCTACCTCTAGGCCTTTTTCGCTCTTTTTATAAGCAATAATGTTGTGGTTCCTGGCAATTGGTTCGGGAATAAGAGAGAGAATAGAAAAATCAATTTTCTTGTTCACTAAACTAATAAAAGGTATCTCCAAAACAAAAGCTTCCATTCGTTTTAAATCAGTCTCCGATATTTTTCCTTCTGATAGCAAAATATTATCGAGCTTTTGTTTTTTTGTTTCAGCTTTTTTAATCAATGCATCAAGCTCCGAACGTGAAATAAGCTTTGACTCTAAAATAACTTTTTTTAATTGCTCTTCGTTAACTTGCATGCTTACATTATAACAAAAAATCCCCCAGATAGGGGATTTTTTGTTGTCTAATTAATCCTCTTTAAATATTGGAACATTATCCGCTGTTGTAACAGTTACGGTTGCTTGATCTATGGCTTGTCCTCCAGGTCCAGTACAAACTATTGAATAAGTAGTAGTCGATAAAGGACTAACCGTAGCATTATCAGAGGTAGCACCTCCTGTATCAAAACCTGTTCCGGTACAAGATGTCGTATTAGTGGATGACCAAGTAAGCACAGATGAACTGCCGATAACTATTGTTCTCGGAGAAGCGGTAAGAGTGGCAGTCGGGGAAAATACAATACAGATACTACCGTTCCATGAAGTTCCAGAAACACAATCTGAAGTAACAGTAACACCAGAACCATTTGGAGACTCAGAAGTAGGAACAAGTGATTTGGCATTATTATAGAGATAAAATATTCTAGGACTAGAAAGATAGGGAACAGGTAAAGATTGATTACCCGAACTTCCACTCAAATTAACGTCAGTCATTTCATTGGCTGTAATAGCGGTCGTGGCTCCTTCGGGATTGGTTATACTCCAAGAAAAATTTATATTACAACTATTATTGCCTGAAGCAATAACGCAAGAATTTGATTCTGGAATGAGGGTACCGAACATTACAGGAGCACCAACCGTTACAGTCGTAGAATTTGAAGTATTCCCTCCTGCTCCAGTACAGGTAAGAACATAGGTTTTTGATGAAGTTAAATTACCTGTTGATTGAGAATGAGGACCCCCAATTGCTTTTGCTCCAGACCAATCACCAGTGGCAGTACAGGATGTAGCATAGGTTGATTCCCAAGTGATAATTGAATTTTGATTATAATCAATAGATGACGGACTGGCAAAAATAGATACGATTGGTGGCTGAGCACCAACAATGACAGTGGCGCTGGCTGGAGCAGAAATTCCTCCCGGTCCGGTACAGGTAAGGGTATAAGTTTTCGAAGCAGTTAAAGCGCCTGTCGATTGAGTGCCGGAAATTGCTTTGGCTCCGGACCAATCACCACTAGCCGTACAAGATGTAGCATTAGTGGACGACCAAGTGAGAGTGGAAGATCCATTGTATGCTACTGAAGTTGGGCTGGCGGAGATAGTGACGGTTGGTGCAGAAACACCAACAGTCACAGTCGCACTAGCTGGAGCAGAATTTCCTCCCGGCCCGGTACAAGTGAGAGTATAAGTTTTTGAAGCAGTTAAGTTGCCGGTTGATTCAGTGCCGGAAGTTGCTTTAGCTCCGGACCAATCACCGCTAGCCGTACAAGAAGTGGCATTAGTGGATGACCAGGTGAGAGTGGAAGATCCATTGTATGCCTATTCCAAGAAGAAGTACTAGAATCACAGCTCGAGGTAACAGTACTTTGATTAAGAAGAACACTATTATTGTAAAGGTAAAATGTTTCAGAATTATATTTGACGGCAAATGGAACATTGGTGCCCGAATTTCCAGTGGCAACGGTAACATTAACAGGTTTGGTAATAGCGGAAGTAGCTTGGGGATTGGTGGTAGTCCAAGAATAATTTATATTACAACTGCTGCTACCGGAAGCGATGATACAGGAACTTGAAGCAGGAGTGAGAGTACCAGACATTGGAGGTTGAGCACCAACAGTCACAGTCGCACTAGCTGGAGCAGAATTTCCTCCCGGTCCGGTACAAGTGAGAGTATAAGTTTTTGAAGCAGTTAGATTACCTGTCGATTGAGTGCCGGAAGTTGCTTTAGCTCCGGACCAATCACCGCTAGCCGTACAAGAAGTGGCATTAGTGGATGACCAGGTGAGAGTGGAAGATCCATTGTATGCATGTACCTACACTATTTGTAGCATAAGCTCGAACATGATATAGAGTACTAGCTGTCAGTCCTGTCATATAACAAGGCCAAGGACCACCGATAGCCCAACCATTAGTTGTTTTACTGTTTGCTGTTGTAGGATTTAATGTCGTACTCCATACACAACCACTGACTGTGACGGTTGCTCCTCCATTTGAAATTATATTACCTCCACCTGTGGCAGTAGTTTGAGTAATGCTGGTGACTGGAGTGGTGGTGGTAACAGTGGGAGCACTTGTGCATGGATCAGAAGTCGCGCTTGCGTTATTGGACCAACTAGAATAATAGCACCGGCTATTACCACAAGCATAGGCCTGAACCCTAAAAGTCCACGGACCACTATTACAAGAAACTCCGACTTGATGACTAGTCGTATTTGCATCCGCTGTCGTAGGATCTCCAAGTGCATCAAGATAAACAAGAAAACCACTTTCATTTGTTGAATTATCTCTCCAAGCAAGATTAATTTGTGTCTGGGAAGCGGGAGTAGCGGTAAAATTAGAAGGAGCTGCAGGTGTGCATGGGTCGGTAGAAACCACCGCTGTATTTCCTGAATTGCCGGAATAATATCTCCGTCCATTGGTATCGACATGAGCTTGAACACGGAACTGATATGATGTGCCGCAAGTAAGGTTAGAGATACTACCTGAGGTGGCGCCAGCGCCGGCTTCGCCGGCCCCAAAGCCGACGCTTGGAAAAATTCGAAAACCAGACTCTGTAAACGGTGAAATGCGCGTCCAGGTAATAGTCATGCTCGTTTGACTGGCTGCGGTCGCCGTTCCAATAGTGGGAGTGCCAGGGGTACATTGATCAGACGTCGCACTCGCAGTGTTTGAGGACCCAGAAGTTCCTCCGGCATTTTTTGCTTTTACTGTGTAACTATACGAAGTGTTACAACTAAGGCCTGTCGAGGAGTAACTTGTACTTGTTGTATTATTCAAAAACACTCCATCTTTATAAACATCATAACTTGTTGCTCCAGATGACGCGTTCCATGAGAGATTAATCTGTGTCTGGGAAGCGGGAGTAGCGGTGAGTCCTGTGGGAGGTGGAGGAGGTGAAACTGCAAACTTCGCTGTAACAGTACAATCTTCACTGATGCCATTGATTCCGGTACCAGCAGTGTAAATATTTCCAGAGAGTGATCCATTACCGCAACTTTGAGTACCGGTG
>LBRM01000006.1 GCA_000991415.1 Candidatus Nomurabacteria bacterium GW2011_GWA1_36_15
TGCAATACTACAATTACGAAAGACTTCACATGGGAATTAATTTAAAAACACCCAGTCAATTATTAATTAATTCCGTCCAAGCTATTGGTTAGAATACGGGTTGTCATAGTTATTAAAAAATCCCTCTTTTGAGAGATTTTTTAATAAAAACAACTTTTTACGAAATTATTGTTTTGGGGCTTCGCCTTTATCTTTATCTTCTTCTTTATATTCAGCATCATGCACTTCCGGATTTTGTTCTTCGGGGGCCGAAGGTCCTGAATCTGCCGAAGGATTTGCGCCGGCTTTATTCATAGCCTCGCCAATTTTAGACATCTCGGCAGATAATTCTTCCGTCGCTTTTTTAATGGCATCAATATTCGTTCCATCTTTTACTCCGTGCAAAGCGGTTATTTTTGCGCTCACTGCATCTTTTACATCGGTTGGAATTTTTGCCTCATTATCTTTCAATGCTTTCTCAGCGGTGTAAATAATCATTTCAGCCGTATTTTTTACATCTACAGTTTCTCTTTTCTTTTTATCTTCTTCAGCGTGTGTTTCAGCATCAGCTTGCATCTTTTTTATATCTTCCTCTTTTAATCCAGAACTTGCTTCTATTTTAATTGATTGAGCTTTGCCAGAAGCTTTATCTTTTGCTGTAACATTCAATATTCCATTTACATCAATATCAAAAGTAACTTCTATTTGCGGTATACCGCGAGGGGCCGGTGGAATGCCATCTAAAATAAAGCGACCGAGAGATTTATTATCAGAGGCCATTGGACGTTCTCCTTGTACTATGTGAATTTCCACAGAAGTCTGATTATCGGCTGCAGTTGAAAATACCTGTGATTTTGAGGCTGGAATAGTGGTATTTTTTTCAATTAATTTTGTTGCCACCCCTCCCAGTGTTTCAATACCGAGGGAAAGTGGAATGACATCCAAAAGCAAAACATCCCGTACGTCCCCTGCCAGCACGCCAGCTTGCACGGCAGCGCCTAAGGCTACAACCTCATCAGGATTAATGGACAAGTTGGGGGTTTTGCCAAAAAGATTTTTTACCGCTTCTACCATCATCGGCATTCTGGTTTGTCCGCCGACCATTATAATTTCATTTATTTCATTCATCTTAAATGGTGATGCTTCAAGCGCTTTTTTGGTTATCTCAATGGAACGATCTATGTATTCTTTAGCTAGAGATTCAAGTGCGGCTCGGGACATTTTCATCAGTAAATGTTTTGGCCCTCCTGAATCAGAAGTGATAAATGGAATATTTATTTCTGCCTCCATAGTAGTAGAAAGTTCATGTTTTGCTTTCTCAGCTGCTTCTTTTAATCTTTGATGAGCAAGTGGATCTTTTCTGACATCGATACCTGATTCTTTTTTATATTCTTCTGCAATCCAAGTAATAATTTTTCTATCAATATCTCCACCACCCATATGTGAGTCGCCATCAGTAGATTTAACTTCAATCACATCATCTCCAATTTCAAGCACCGATACATCAAAAGTTCCGCCACCGAAATCATACACAACTATTTTCTCGTTTTTCTTTTTATTAAATCCATAAGCCAGAGCGGCTGCGGTTGGTTCATTAATGATACGTTTTACATCGAGTCCCGCAATTTGTCCTGCATCTTTGGTTGCTTTTCTTTGAGCATCATTAAAATAGGCCGGCACGGTGATAACCGCTTCTGTTGTTTTTTCCCCTAATTTAGCTTCAACGTCAGTTTTTATTTTCTGTAAAATCATGGCAGAAATTTCCTCCGGACGATAAAATTTATCCGACATTTTTACTTTTACTCCGCCATTTTCACCCGTTTCAATTTTAAACGGAGCAGAAATTTTATCTTTTTGCACTCCGGGATCATCAAAACGGTGTCCCATGTAGCGTTTTATTTCAGAAATGGTATTTTCTGGATTAGTGACAGCTTGCCTCTTGGCAAGAAGTCCGACGATACGATCACCATTTTTTGTTATGGCCACAACGGAAGGAGTAGTGCGATTACCCTCCACATTTTCTATAATTTTTGGCACTCCTCCTTCAATTAAAGCAACTGCCGAATTTGTTGTACCTAAGTCTATACCTATTATTTTTGACATATATTTTTTATTTATTAACTATTAATTAAATTTATAACCTTATAATATACCTATCTTAATTTTTTAGCAAGTATTTCGTGGTCGCAAAATACTTGTCAAAAAACAGTATATATTATAGTATATAGGTATGTCAAGAAAAACCCAATATTCCAATAAAATACTAAAGATTTTGGCCGAAAAACCAGCTATTCCACTAGATGAAATGACCAAAAAGATTCACCTCTCCCCAACCCCTCTCCTTAATAAGGAGAGGGGCGAAGGGGTGAGGTCAAAATATGCCCTGACTCGTTCAATAAAAAATCTAGTTGAATCTGGATGTATAGAGATGCTTCATTCTGACAATAAAGATTATTTGAAACTAACTAAAAAAGGCAAAAATAAATTTAATTGTATTAAACTTGAAGGAAGTGGTGCATTGGTTTCCACTGTTTGGGATGGATTATGGAGAATTATAATCTTGGATATTCCAGAAGAAAGAAAAAATGAACGCGAGGCCTTGCGTTATCTTTTGAAGAAAGCGGATTTTACATGCATAAAAAATACCGTCTGGATCTCCCCTTTTCCTTATGAACATCTTTTCACAAATATAAAAAAAGATTTAGGGTTAGGCACTGAACTAATGATAATTGTCACAGATAAATTAGACGAAGAAACAAAAAAGTGTTTTTTAAATTCTGTTTTTAAATCCTCTAGCTTGTAAATCCCAGAGTTTTTTATAAAGACCGCTTTTTTTATTTAAAAGTTCCTCATGTGTGCCATCTTCAACAATTTTTCCTTTTTCTATTACAATAATATGATCCATTTGTCTAATGGTTGAAAGTCTATGAGCAATAACCATGGTCGTCTTCCCTTTTATTAGTTTAATAAGCGCATCTTGAATCAAAAATTCTGAATGAGAATCAAGCGAAGAAGTTGCTTCATCTAAAATAAGAATCGGAGCATTTTTAAGTATTGCTCGAGCAATAGCCACTCGTTGACGTTCTCCACCAGAAAGTTTTACTCCCCGTTCACCTACATATGTTTCATATTTCAACGGTAATTGATTTATAAAATCATCACAGTGTGCTAAATGAGCAGCCACTAGTACCTCTTCATCTGTAGCATCGCGCTTACCATAGCGAATATTCTCCATCAAAGTACGATGAAAAAGTACAGGATCTTGTGGCACAAAAGATATTTGCTCGCGAAGATTTTGTTGGGAAATCTGACTAATATTTATTCCATCAATAGTAATTCTTCCATCTATAAGATTAAATAACCTCATTAAAAGACGCACAAAGGTTGTCTTCCCTGCTCCGGAAGAACCAATAATAGCAATTTTTTGTCCAGCTGGTATCGTTAGTGAAAAATTATCTAATACTTTAGAATTATTATTTTTATAAATATAAGTAACATTATCAAAAACAACTTCACCTTTTATATTTTTTATACTTCCTGTCGCTTTATCAATAATTTCATAAGGTGTGTCAAAAATTAAAGCCATCTCTTGAGCATTAGCAATACCATCGTAGTAAGTTCGAACAATACCAGCAAAACTCCATAAATTATCACCAAGACGAACAAAATAAGTTTGCAATAATATCATTACTGGTAAAGTAATAAGAGAAATTTGCCAATCACCGATAGCTATCCAAAAAATAATAAATTCAGTAATTACTATATAAAAACTTTGAATAACGGTGAGTCCTTCCCATAGATACCAATTAAGAATAGTCGCCTTTTGTTGTTCTTCGATTACATCACCTGCATGTTTTTTTTCATATTGATAGCCTGTAAAAAATTGTATTGAGGAATGATTTCCGATAGCATCCGCCAAAACTCCCGTTGTTTTGCTGTCAGCAATCGAAGCTAAAACATCATATTTAAGTTTATATCGAGTATAAATAAAAGCCGTCAATAAAAATACTACACAAAAAATTCCTAATATATAAGAATATTTTGGAAGTAATGTATAAATGGCTATAATCATACCAATACTGCGTACAAGTAAAGGTAAACCATCCTGAGATATTTTGTCTGTTAATTTTTCAAAAGCATTTGCATATTTACTTATTTTTTGAGTTAACGAACCACTAAAATTATTCGCAAAAAAAGAATGCGAGTGTTCTATTATATAAGAAAAAGCTTGCTCACGAAGACCTGCTTTAACTTTTGATTCAAAATAAGCAAGAGAAAATCCTGAGATTCTACGCATAACCCAAGCGAATAATTTCAATATTAAAATAAAAATAATTATAAATTTAGCAGCTTCTACAACAGTAAAATCGTTAGTACTTAAAATATCCCATAACTTCAAATATTGTAATGGTATGTAAACATCTAAAACCGAATAAAAAATAGTTAAAATAAGAACAGTAAAAAAAGAGACTTTATATCGTCTAATTACTTCCCAATAATATTTTAACACCAACTTAAGGCGCAAATTTGAATAATTTTTTTCTTTTTCCATAAAAAATAAGACATTTCTGCCTTGTTTTTACTATACCACAAAAAATCTAAGTTACCAAAACTTATTCTTTAACCTATCATATATGATATACTAACGTTTGTTAATTTTTTATTTTATTTCTTCATTATATTCAAAAACATTTACTCGAGCAACTCGAATCACTCTGTCACCCAATTTATATCCTTTCTGGATGACTAGAGATACTTTATGATTATCTTCTTTTTTATCAGTTGGTACCATTTCTATAGATTGATGGATATTCGGATCAAAATCTTCCCCAACTGCTCCTATTTCTTTTACGTCATATTCCTCAAAAATTGTACTCAGTTGAGTATAAATATATTCTACTCCCTTGCGCCAACTCTCGTCCACTTTTTCCCAAGTTTCTTTATTGGAAAAAGCCATATTAAAACTATCTAATATCGCTAAAAATTTTGTCAAAATACGCTCGCGTATCGATTCTGAAAAATTTACCCGTCTATCATCTTCCTGTTTTCGATAATTAGCAAAATCCGCTCGTTCTTTTTGCCAGCCAGTTAAATATTCAATTTTTGTGGCGTTAAGCTCGTAGTTTTCTGCTTTGCATACTTTCAAATCAGCCCTGAGTTTCTTTAGGGTTTTTTTCAAATCTTCCTCTCCGTCTTCATTAAATTCAAATTCAATGACCTCTGATTTATCTTCTTTGGACTCAGGAATTTCAGAGGTTTTTTCCTCTTCGTCCGCCATAAACATATATTAGCATAAATCCTAAAAAACAAAAAACAAAAATTTTAAGAGTCGTGGGTCCCCTGTCCTCTTGTCTCCGAGGGCGAAGGCTCAGAAATTTTTGGTTTTTTGTTTTTTAATAATTTTTTAACGTTTAGACCACTGAGGAGCTTTGCGAGCTTTCTTCAAACCAAATTTTCTGCGTTCCTTGGCTCTAGGATCACGTTTCAGATATCCCAAAATTTTTAATTTGGGACGTAACTCTATATTAAATAAAACTAAGGCCCGAGCCAGACCATGACGAACAGCTTCAGCTTGAGAGTGCGTTCCCCCGCCTGATACCTTTGCTTCTACCATCCATTTATTGTTTACTTTCTCTTGACCGCTAACACCCTTCACCATCGGGTCTCCAACTAAACGACGTTGTTCCTCTGTTTTAAAATATTCTTTTGCATCTTTTCCATTGACAATAAAACTGGATTTCATCGCTTGCCAAATACGCACTCTAGCAGTTGAGGTTTTTCTTCTTCCTATCCCCTCTTTGTATTTTTCCTTTATTTCACCCGTAGATTTACGACTAAGGGTTGTTTTTTTTTCTTTTTCCATGATATTTTTATTAATCTTCAATTTTTAAATTCTTCATCATTTCTTTTCTTAATTTATTTCCCGGAAGCATATGATACACCGCTAATTTAATTAATTCCTTTAAACCTTTTTTTTCTACCGTTTCTGTGCCTTTTAGAATGCGAAGACCACCCCTATACCCGGAATATCTTGTATGATAAATTTCTTCCAGTTTTTTAACAGTAATTTTAATTTTTGAAGCATTTATTACTTTTACCTTAAGGCCTGAATAAATATGCCTTTCAAAAGAAGCCCTTGTCTTACCCATAAGCAAAAAGGCTATTTCACTAGCGACTCTTCCTAATGTTTTTCCTTCTGCATTTATTATTTTTTCTTCTGTTTTCTTATCTTGTTTTTTCATTGCTTTATAACTTTACGAACTTTATAAACCTTATACTAACTGACGAATTCTATCAAAGCCATTTTAGTCCCGTCTGATTTCCTGGCTCCTAATTTTAAAATTCTAGTATAACCACCTTTTTTATCCATGTATTTAGGAACAATAACCTCAAAAAGTTTTTTAACTTCTTTACCACGATTTGAAAGTTTTGAAATAACGACTCTACGCGTTGACATATCACCCCTTTTTGCTTTGGTTATAAGTTTCTCAATAAAAGGACGTAATTCCTTTGCTTTTGGTTCAGTTGTTTTTATTTTTCCGCGTACAATTAAATTAAGCGCTAAGGAATTCAACAGTGCTTTTCTCTGGTTTTTATCTCTTCCAAATTTTCTCTTAGTATTATGATGTCGCATATAATTATTCTTTCAAATTCAAGCCAAATTTGCCGAGCACTTTTTTAATTTCACTAATTCCTTTTTCACCAATACCTTCGACTTCAAGAAGATCCTCTCTTTTTTTTCTGGCAAGACCCCCTAAGGTTCGAATATTCGCAGCAGTAAGCGCATTCAATGTTCTGGTAGAGAGGTCTAAACTATCTGTACGAGTTTTTAAGATATCAGTAAAGTCATCAGTTTTTTTACCATCTTCTTCATCAGATTTTTTTCCTTCCCCTGCACTACCATGCGAAATATTACGGACGGGCTCTTTCATTTCTTCTTCCGGTTCTTTAAAATCAATAATGGCCTTCAGTTGATTAATCATTATTTCAATAGATTTTAAAAATGCTTCACGCGGGATTAAGGTGCCGTCTGTTTCAATTGAAATTCTTAAACGATTATAATTCGTATTATCACCAACACGCATATTTTCAACTTCATAAGAAACACGACGAATCGGAGTAAAAATACCATCGACAGCAATGGTACCAATATCAACTTTTTCTTTCTGTAAAATTTCTTTCGGTATAAATCCCAAACCTTTTTCAATTTTCATTTCAATATTTAAATTGATTTTGCCTGTTATTTCTACAATATGCAAATCAGGATTTAAAATTTCTACTTGCCCACCAGTTTTAACATCCTTGGCTAAAACTTCCTTCGGTCCTTTCACGGAAAGTGTCACCGTTTGCGGTTCATCAGATATCATTTTAAAACGGATCTTCTTTAAATTTAAAATCATTACAATTACATCTTCTTTAATTCCGTCCATAGTTTGAAATTCATGAGAAATACCTTCTATTTTTATAGATGTAATACTGGCACCCGGCAGAGAAGAAAGAATAATTCTTCTCAAACTATTACCTAAGGTGTGACCATATCCAGGATATAAACCGTCTATTTCAAATACTCCTTTATTGTCTTCTTCTAAAACAATACGGGGTTTGGAAGGCATAATTATTTTATATTCAGGCATAATTTTTTATAAAAAGTTATTTTTAAATTTTAATAATACTTATCCGCCCCTGGCGGAAATAAATGATAAAATTAACGACTATAAAACTCAAGCACAGCATTTAAATCAAGAAAGGTCTCCACATTTTTTGGTTTGGCTAAAATATGTCCTTCCATTTTATTGAAATCAAACGAGACCCAAGAAGGAGGATTGTAATCTTTAATTCTTTCGGCTAAATTGTCAAAAATTTTCTTATTTTTTGATCCCTCACGAATTTTTATAATATCTCCGGTTTTTACTTCATAAGAAGGAATGGTAACCTTATGATTATTTACAATAAAATGTCCATGAGAAACCATTTGTCTAGTAGCACGCCTACTAGACCCAAGACCCATTCTGTAAATTACATTATCGAGACGAGATTCAAGCTCTTCATAAAATTTCTCTGTGGTACCTGCTCCTTTAATGTGAGAAGCTTTTTTAACATAATTTGAAAGCTGACGTTCTGTGATGCCATAAGAAAAACGAACTTTTTGTTTTTCAATAAGTTGTGTTCCATATTCAGATAAAGCTTTGGGACGACGTGCTCCCGGACCTGCAAATTTACCAGAAGAAGCCGAAAATTTAGGAGTCTGACATTTATCATATACCCCGGCCCCCAATCTTCTTCCTATTTTAAATTTTGGTTTGGATATCATATATTTTTATACTCGTCTGGGTTTTTTAGCTTTCGGTCCATTGTGAGGCACTGGTGTAGCATCTTTAATGAAAGTAATTTCTATACCATGAGCCATAAAGGCTCTGATTGCCGGCTCGCGTCCAGATCCGACACCTCGTACTACTACACCTGAATCTTTTACTCCAAGAGCAGCCGCCTTGTCGCCAATTAGATCGCCTACTTTTGAAGCTGCAAATGGGGTTCCTTTTTTAGCCCCCTTGAAACCCAATGTTCCCGCGCTTGACCAAAATAATGTATTCCCTAATTTATCTCCAAAAAGAACTTTGGTATTATTAAAAGTCGCATCGACAAATAAAATTCCAGAAGTTACTTTTTTCTTGGGTGTTTTTGCTTGCTCGTTTTTGGACGCAGTTGTAACCGTTTTTGTTTGCTCATCTTTCGATTTAGCTTTCACAAGAACTTCTTCGGTTGTTTTGGTTGTAATTTTTGTCTTTCCCATAAATGGTTTTAAGTTTTACTCTCTTTTCTTCTACCTGATGCCATTGTTTTTCTAACATTACCCCTAACGGTTCTAGAATTGGTTTTTGTTCTTTGTCCTCTGACCGGCAATCTTTTTGTATGCCTGATACCTCTATAAGTTTTAATATCCTTCAATCTTTTAATATTTCCAGAAATTTCCCTCTTCAAGTTTCCTTCAATTTTCATTCCTTCAATTATCGCTCGGATTTTATTTTCTTCTTCGGGGGTTAAATCTTTGGCTTTTTTGCCTACATCAATACTAACCTGTTTTAAAATCTTTCGGGTAGTTGGAATACCAATGCCATAAAGGCAGGTTAATCCAATTTCAAGTCTTTTTTCATCTGGTACAGTTATGCCAAGAATTCTCATAATTTATTGTTTTTGTTTATGTTTTGGGTTAGAACAAATAACACGCAAATGCCTAGCGCGCTTAACCATTTTACAGTTATCACATATTTTTTTGACAGTTGATCTAACTCGCATAAAAACTAAGACAAATTTTATTAAAACAAGACAAAAACAAGGGAAAAACCCTTATTTTTCAATGTTTATAATTTTTCATAAACCGCAACTAATATAATACACCATCCGTTTTTAAATTACAACCTTTTAATGATCCTTCCCTTCCCACCATAAGAATCTAATACAACCTCAACAGAATCTCCAATTAAGACTTTAATCCGATGCATACGCATTTTTCCCGAAAGATACGCCAAAATTTCCTTATTATCTTCCCCGCCATCCGTCGAGGCAGGTATTTTTACTCTAAACAAAGTGGAAGGCAACGATTCAGTAACAACCCCTTTAGTAGTTAATATTTTTTCGTTTTTTGGATCACTCATTAAGATACCTATATCTTACTAAATTTATGTTTCTAGGTCAATATGTAATGTCAATAAACCCCATAAAAGACAAAAAATTATTTCGGATAATTTACAATGATTTCTATACTTTCACTTTTTTCAGGAAAAGAAGCTTTCCAAAAAGGACGAAATATTAATTCTGCAGAACTAATATTGGGATACTGTGCCAAAATCTGGTTAAAATCTTTCTTTTTCTTGTTCAATAAATCGGCAGTGAATTTCTCTTCGTTAACTTTATAAACAATTTTGGGAATACCTGATAAAGTAAAGCCTATATTTTTCACATCCGCAAAAGAAATATTTTCTTTATCTGTAAAGGAAAAAGTCAAATCTCGAATATTTGGTATATAAATTTCACTTCCGTCATATTTGTCAATAATATCTTGTGCTATCTTAGCTGTCAGCTTTTTTTCATTAAAAATAAATCCATAAAGGGTACCCTTTATATTCACTGATACCTGATTGTCTTTGTCAGGAGTAAAATCAACATCTTTTTCATCTATATCAAGAAATATTGCATCTTTAAACAAAATAAAGCCGCTTGGAATTTGATCTGTGGCTTTCTTTAAGAGTTTAGCTTTTAGTGTAGTTTCAAGTTCACTTACCGCAGTCGCTTTATCGAGAGAAGAAACAACCGGAGCCTTTCCCTTGAAACCGCCTGTTATTTCCCCTTTTGACCTGGCATAAAATTTAGAATATTTAGGTGTTCCTCTAAAACCAAATATTTTAAAATCTAAAGGAACACTATTATATTCTTCTCCGGTTTCTGCTCCATAAATACCTACTTCAATACTACCCGGCTTATTATCTTTCGTCATTCCGGGTACCGTTATTTTCTTGCTCGTTTTATAAATTTTCCCATTTGATCCTTCCAATCGGGTATCTATATCAAGCGTCTGAGAAGAAGAACTATAAGCATTGTAAATCAAAACAGTACCTTTAGCCGCTATAACAACATCTTTTTCTTCCCCGCCTTGTATTATCTTATTTTCTTCCCCTGAAATAACCACTAGATCAAAAGATAAACTGGAAGTATTTGAATCTTTAGCGGCAGATAAATTTTCATTTAAGGGTATTTCTTTCACTTTCGGGGTCACCACAACCTTCGCGCTTGAAAATAAAAAAGAAAGAGCGAAAAGGAGAAAAATAACAGAAATTAACGCGACAAAATAAAGCCTATATTTAGACCCTTTACTGTTTTGTTTTGTTTTGTCAGGAATTTTCTCTCCGTCTGCATCTGCCGCACTGAAAGTATGGTAGGCAGGTTTTTCTCTCTGTATCATTCCCCTCTTCGCCGGAGCTTTTCTCACCATATCTTGAAGTAGATTTCTTGGCATAATTGTATTTTAACAAATAAAACGGTTAATATAAATAGATTCAATAATAAGAAACGGGTCACGATTTGTTTCGTCTTTAAAAGTGGCAATACTGTGAAGCGTTTGAGTTCCTAAAAAAATAATTCTAAATTCTGACTCGGTCAAAGTATATTGGGTAAGCTGTTCTTTCTTGATAATTTCCGAGAAAAAATCTGCTAAATTTTGTTCTACTGTTATAAAAATGGTAGCGGGAATAGAAATGTCATCTGAAAGATTAACTAAAGATTTCTGAAACTCGCTCAGCCATTCTGTTTTTAATTTATTGATAATTGGTTCAAGTTTTTTCTCGGTAGAGGCGACTGCGTGTTTATCTTTAAAAAGCAAAATGAGTGATTTTGCCTCGCTTAAAGTACAACCCAGACTATCTGCCGCTTTACGTATCATAAAATTACATCCTAGGGGATATGAAATAGAATCATTTAATACATCTTTTTTTATCATAGAAATATCCGTCACTTCTCCGCCAATATCAACCAAAAGAAAGTTTTCTTGATGTACAAACATATCCCGCGCCACAGTAAAAGATGCCATAGCAAAAGAAGAAAATTTTACATCTCTGGAGTGAAAATGTCTAAAGATTGTGTCTTCTATCTTTTTCAATATTTGATCTCCACTCATAGAAACAAAAACAATCATTTCAAGTTTTTTAGCTTTTTTATTAAAAGGATCAGGCGTTGCGTATCCATTTAACATGGTCTTCATATTTTTAAATTCAATCGGCCTAATTTTATTGTCAGTATGTAGAAATTTAGTTGAATGTTCTTCTTCAAAAAGACTTATTTCCTTCTGAATTAAACTATCGGCAAGTTTTGCAGTAAACAAAAAGGGTGTATTTTTTTCAAGTTTAATAAACCTGGTCTGAGAAGCGTACCAAGGAGAGGAAAGAACACAGAAAATCTTCGATGGTTTTCCAATACCCATCATGCATATTCTACTAGCCACTGTTCCAAGAGATTTTGTGGTTAAAAATAAAAATCGATCAATATCAATTTTGTCTTCAAGAATTATAGGCTCACGGATAGAAAAAATTATTTCAGGAATTCCTTCTTTTTTAATTTCAAAAAGAGCGCCTCCAACGGAAGAAGACCCAATATCAAAAACTAAAGCTAATTCATTTTCTTCTTTCTGCTTAGAAAAAATTCCCATACAGTATGATTATACCATAAGCAAAACAACAAAAAAACTATGGAAGTGTGGCTTTGATGCGTCTAACACCTGTTGAAACAGCTTCTTCTTTCTGAATTTTAAAATGACCCAATTCAGAAGTATTTTTTACATGCGGGCCTCCACATAATTCTTTGGAAACTTGATTACCATCCTTATCTTCTATAAAATAGACAGATACTATTTCAGGATATTTCACTCCGAATTCCATTTCTGCTCCAATTTTTTCCGCCTCTGCTAAAGGCATCTCGCGACGAAGAACATTCAAGCCAGCCTTAATTTTATCATTGACAAAATCTTCCACTTTTTTCTTTTCTTCATCGGTCAACTTATGATCACATAGAAAATCCATACGCAAACGCTCTTCGGTGATATTGCTTCCTTTCTGTTTAACATTTTTATCAATCACCACTTGCAATCCAGCTAAAAGTAAATGATGCGCCGTGTGAAGTTTAACCGTTTTTTCATTATGATTCGCCAATCCCCCCTTAAACATGCCGGAGGAAGAAGTTTGAGAGAGTTTCTGATGTTCTGCCATTTTTTTATCAAAATCCCTCCTATCTATTTTAATATTTTTTTCCTTAGCTAACTCCTCTGTCAGTTCAATCGGAAAACCATAAGTGGTAGCTAAAATAAACGGATCAGTTCTTTTTTCAAATTCTTTCAAGCCACGATCAAGTGTTTGGCGAAATTTACCTTCTTCTTTCTGGATTTCCTTTTTATCATCGAGTTTATATATATCACTATAAATCTTTTTATTTTTTTCTATTATTTTTTCTAAGGATTCTTTAGAGAATCTAACTGCTCGGCGAATTAATCGTCTTAAGATATATCCTTTGCCATTATTGGAAGGAATCACTCCATCTGAAATAATAAAAAGGGATGTCTTGATATGATCCGCTACAATACGTTCTTCTCTGGTTTTTTCTTTATTGAATAAATCTGTCTCATAAACACTCTTCTTGTTTTGCACAATGGAAACCAATCTTTCAAAACCCATACCTGTATCAACACCTAATACATCCAGTTTCTTGAGAGTTACCTCACCTTTATCTAATTTTTCACGAGAACCATCACAAAAATATTCATTAAAAACAATATTCCAAATTTCAACATCTTCACTGTCCGCATTTTTGCAATAAATTTCGGTAGTCGGACCACATGGACCAGAGTCCCCGGTCGGACCCCAAAAAACTTCCTTCATTCCTCCTTCATGTATATCTGCCACTCCAAGAGATTGCCAAACTTTTTCAGATTCCTCGTCTTTTTTTATGGAATCAAAACCCTTAAAAATTGTCACATAAAAAATTTCCAGACCCATTTCTTTGGTAATAAACTCATAAGCGTATTCTATGGCCTCT
Source organism: Candidatus Nomurabacteria bacterium GW2011_GWA1_36_15 (assembly GCA_000991415.1). Classification (GTDB taxonomy): domain Bacteria; phylum Patescibacteriota; class Minisyncoccia; order Phycocordibacterales; family UBA9973; genus UBA9973. Next base: position 13,555 of record LBRM01000006.1, read on the forward strand.
CGCCGGCCGTATCCACCAAAAGAAAAATTGCCAAGCATTTCAAAAAATGTCAGATGTGTAGAATCACCAACTTCATCGATATCTCCAGTGCGTATGCATTTTTGTATTGTAGTTACATTCAAACTACCAAAATCTTTCTCCGCATCTTTCGGACGAGTATAATATTCTTTAAACTGTTGCATCCCCGCAGTCGTGAAAAGGACTGAAGGATCATTTTCTGGCACCAAAGAAGAAGATGGTATTATTTTATGTCCACGAGCTTCAAAAAACTTTAAAAATCTTGACCTAATTTCATCTGATTTCATCTGGTTTCATATAAAATAACAGTTTTACTTTTCTCTATTTAAATTCTCGTCAGAAATTTTTCTAATCGGTTTTTCAAGTATATTCAATAGAATAAAAATCAGAAGAACCAAAAAGGTAGAAATAACAGCCAAATCAAAAAATCCAAAGCCACAAGCCATGCCGATTCCAGCGGTAACCCAAAGTCCACCAGCAGTAGTAAGACCCACGAGATGAGGGCCCCTTAACATTATGGAACCAGCGCCCAAAAACCCAATACCTACGATAATATTAGAAGCAATCATAGCAGGATTAAAACCTGGAAGATTTATATATTTCTCTGCCATTGTTTCTGAAAATAATACAAACACAGCAGCACCTAAGGCAACTAAAGCGTGTGTTTTCATACCGGCTTCTTTATGCACCAAAAGACGTTCAGCTCCAATAAATGTACCTAAGGTAATTGCAATAATTAATCTTAAAAAAACATCACTATTTTGTACTAAAAATTGTTCCATATGTATATTATATAACAACTCCTCCTCCTAAACAAACATTTTCATGGTATATAACACAAGATTGACCGGAAGCGACCGAAACTGGTTTCTTAAAGATTATTTTAGCTTCTGTCTTATTAATAATCTTTATTTTGCAAGCTAAAAATTCACTGTGATAACGTATTTGAGCAGTATAATTTTTTTCAGATTTTGGAATTTCGGAGATCCAATTTGTGTTATTAATTTTTAAACAAAAATTTTCTAAATTTTTAAGGTCGGACCTTTTTGAAGATTTAAGTTCCGACCTTTGAAAATTTTGTGAGCCGTGAAAAAGTAGCTGCTTTGGATTTTGTGATACATATAAAATATTTTTCTTCACATCTTTGCCAATAATGTAATAAGCTCCATCATTTGGATTTTTTTTAGTAATAGTGAAACCATGTCGTTCTCCTAGAGTGTAAAAAAATACTCCATTGTGATAGCCAATTTTCTCTCCTTTTTCATTCAGTACTTTCCCCCTTTTTTCCTTGATATAATGTTTCAAAAATTCTTTCAAATCTACTGCACCCAAAAAGCAAATGCCTTGGCTGTCTTTTTTTTGTGCCACCGGTAAATTAAATTTCTTTGCCAATTTACGAACTTCAGTTTTTTTAAGATGACCAATTGGAAACAAAATTTTCTTTAATTGTTCTTGCTTCAGAGTCCAAAGAAAATAACTCTGATCTTTTGAAGGGTCAACACCTTTAATTAAACAGGATTGGCCAGAATTTTTCGAGCTGATCTGGTTGAGCCCCTCGGACTTAATGGGGGCGACCCGGGAATCCAAGAAAAATACTGGGCAATCCTGTTTTACAGCATAGTGTCCTGTGGCTACAAAATCTGCTCCCATAGAAATTGCCTTTTTGAAAAACGCGCCAAATTTAACTTTTTTATTACACATCACATCCGGGTTGGGCGTCTTACCGGTTTTGTATTCGGCAATCATATAATCAGCCACCTCTTTTTTATAAATATCCGCGAAATCAAAAGTCAAAAATGGAATATCTAAACGGGCTGCAACACGCATAGCATCGTGACGTTCTTCTTCTTCATTACAAGTTAAAAAATCCGGATGCCAAGTACGCATAAAAACTCCAACGACTTCATAGCCTTGTTTTTTAAGTAGCGCTGCAGAAACAGCACTATCTACCCCACCCGATAATCCCACAAAAACTGTTTTTTTCATATTTTTAAATTACAGTTTCATCAGTTTTTTGTAAAGCTCGTATGTTGCGTAGGCATCTGATAAAGCGTTGTGTGGGTTTTTATTTTCTATACCAAAATATTTACACATTTCACGCAAGGAAAAATGAGTAATGCTCTTTTTTTTGTGTAATTTAGCCCAAGCGATGGAAATAGTATCGAGTTTATGATAATGCATACTATTTTTCAGTTTAGTTTTAGCGAAAGCATGTTCCAAAAATCCAGAGTCAAAAGAAACATTTTGCCCAATCATAATGCAATCTTTAACTTTCTTAGACAAAATTTTTATTGCATTTTCTAGAGTATAAGCTGATACCAAATTTAATGAATCATAATGAATAATCTTCAGAGCTACGGGGTCAGCATCTTCTATGTGTTCTGGTCTTATTTTCAATTCAAATTTTTCAATTATTTTAAGTTTGGGCGTTGTTATAACACAGCCAATTTCAATAATTTCATGTTTCATTACATTCAGTCCAGTACTCTCTATATCTATAAAAGCTAAATTGTGTTTTCGCATGATTGATTTTAAATGGACGAAGTGATTATTAAAATCATCACCCTGTTAAATACCCTTCGGGCAATTTTTGCTTTGCAAAAATTATTTAACAGGGTCAAAAAAATTATACTCGCTTCGTTTGTTAATTTTTAAGATATTTCTGCTTATTTAATTTATGTTCCTCAAAAGTTTTCGCGTAATGTACGTTGCCATCTTCGTCATGTAAATAATAAAGGTAATCAGAAATCTTCGGATACAGGGCAGCTTTTATGGCTTTTATTCCCGGATTAGAAATTGGATTCTCGGGCAATCCTTTTGTTTTATAAGTATCGAGTTCTGCATCTACTTGCAAAGGCATATTCATAGCAAGTCTTTTCCATAAAATTCCAGAAATAAACTCTCTATCAATATCTCCTTTTGATTCTTTTTCTATTAAAGAAGCCATAATTATAATTTCTTCTTCAGTTTTACCAGATATTATTATTTGAGATTCAAAAGGTAATATTTTTTTCTCAAAATTATTATTCATGGAACGTAATACATCCTCCTCATTGTCTGTAACAAGAAAAAAATAAGTATCCGGAAAAAGATAACCCTCTTTTTTCATCCCTTCTACTAAAAATCTCTCTTCATTAAAATTCGGTAACTTAATAGTAAAAACCTCTGATATATCAAGCACATTAAAACCTTCTGGAATTGTTACTTTCACCGGCGCCAAGTGCCGTTCTCCTTTAGATACACGTCTAGCCACTTCAAAAACAGATAATTTATTTTCAAACAAATAGTCTCCGGGAACTATGTGTTTTTCTCCTCCCCAAATTATTACAAAAGTTTCAAAAAGAGCCCTGGAACGAATGATGCGATTTTCTTCCAAGTATTTGGAAATATATCTCAAACTTGAATCTTCTTTTATATTTACTATGCTTTCAGGTAGGAAATCATCCGGCGCACTAAAAAATAAAGAATAAAAAAGCAAAAAAAATATAATTGCACCAATAATATAAATAGTCTTGGGTGAAGAAAAATTTAACATAAATTACGTAGGCAAATTAGTAGGTGGAGAAGCTTCTTTTGACTCTATACGTTCGAGAGTAGGAACTTTCAATATCTGACCTGGGAAATGCCATAGGGTTGCTATTTCTTCAGTATTTAAAACACTAATATGATGGTGAAAAAAGTTAGGAAAAATATACGGCGAAAATGGCCAAGGAATACGTATTTTATGTCGCATTGGAGGATGAAAAAATTCTCGTTCTCTGTATTCTGATAGCATTCTACCTGCCAAACGCGTAATGGTAGCTTTAGTAGCTGGAAACCAGGAAGAAATAAATCCGGAAGAAAAAGCATCGGCTTGAGTTGAATTTATACGGGTAAGTTCATTTAAGAAAGGCGCGGCATACTGGCGAAAGATAAGACGTAAATTTCTTCTATTATTCATATTGAATACCTCCCTTTTAGCGACATAACATGCCCTAATCCCAGTATCAAAACCAACTTTTAAAAATTTAGAGCCAGCTCCCTTTACCATAGCATCCATAAAACCTGGGGCACGTATTTCTTTTGTGGGTTTTCCACCTGGTAATCCTGGAAGATGGGTACGTGTAAATTCTGCTAATTGTTTCCTTAATACTATTTCTGATTCCTTTACCCAATCATGAGATTTAAACCAAGTTTTAGATGTATGATATTTCTTTTTAGAAGGTGTAATTACAATTTGCACCCACATTTGTTCTCCTTTTCCTATGGAACCAAAAAGTTCTATGACTGGAGAAATAGGATCAACTTTATATTCTTCTTTTGGATTTTCATCTAGTCCAAAATCAACATAAGTTTTAATTGGATATGCATCTGGTCTTGCTAATTTGAATTCACATCCCCACAAGTTCCAGGTACTATTTGCAGAAATCTTATCAACCACCAAAGTATAGTCTTCTACCACTTTTATTTGTGCTTGAGGAAATTGGGCATACATTTGAGTTTCAATCAAACTTTTGATGCGTGAAGGTGTACGTACATAAAAATGAACTTGCCCTTCAATGGATGCAATTTCCAAAGAAAACCAGAACCAAACCGCTCCCTGCCAATATGATTCAAGTGCTCCTTTTTTACTCATGTGATAAAGAGCATTAGTTATAAAAAGTTCCATCGCTCTGGGAGATCTTATAACATCTCGTGGAGGAACTATCTCAAGCAAAATCCATTCAATGCCAGAAATAAAATTGGCTCGCACATAGTGCAACCAAAAAGCGTGAGCAGTATAAGCCAAAACCGCCGTACCAACAACAGGCAAAAGTGCTAGAAATATTTTATAAATCCAAAGGATTATCAAATCTATCATTACTTATATTTTAGTATAAAAAATAAGTAAAGTAAATCTAAACTAGAGTATATAAACCGTTTTTGTTCTTCTTAAAATACTTCGGGTTTACCAAATTCACTAAAATAGTATTCTTTTTGAAATATCTTTCTTTCATTACTCTTAGCACAACATCCTCTTTGGAAAGTGGGCCTTCTTTTTTTAAAATATCTCTGATAACTTCTCGAGCGATTCCAGTTTTATATCCCCATTCGGCCAAGGCATAAAGACCTCGTCCGACAAGGACAAAACGAGAGTCTTTTATAAGTTCATTGTGACAGGTTGCGTAGTGGGTTTTTCGTCCAAAAGTTTTGGAAATAGCATCCGCTACTTCCTTAAAATGCATCGGGGACCCGTGTTTTCTCATCACTAGAAAAGCATAATCTTTTACTCCGCGAGTACGAACATTCGGTGAACTTGACTTGCCCCATTCGCCTAAGGGATTTTTAGAAATAGTTTTAGACATAGCAAGCCATCTTCGAGCTATTTCTTCATTCTTATACTGTTCAGCTATATCCTTCATCTGGTCAAAAAACTTTTTGATCATTTCGGTTTCCGGCACAAGATCTTCATCTTTCAAACTGGCGTACAGTTTTTTCAAGGAATCATGCACTTTCTCCGCCATTTCGTCATCTACGCTCCAATGGGTTTTAAAATGATCATCTTCGCGGTGCTTTTTGAAAAAATCTCCAAGTGTCAAATAGAAACTGATATGATTTTGAATATTCTTGTCTTTGGAAATATGCAGCAATAATTCGTGCTCAGCCACAATTGACCCTAAAGAATGTATTAATTTCTTCAGTTCGTCAAAAACTGCCTGTTCTGCTTTGAAAACAGCAGATTTTTTGATTAAATTCAAAGCTACGTCTTCAATCTGACGGACGCGTTCTCTTGTGATATTGTATTTTTTACCTATTTCTTCAAGAGTTTTTCTTTGAGCATCATCCGTCAAACCAAAACGATTCATGATGACATCGCGGGTGCGGTCTTGCAGGCCTGAAGTAATTTTTTTTGTAATTTGTTTAGGTTTAAAGGATATTGTTGACATAAATTTTCTAAAGTAATTTCTTTATTAATGAAACATAGTATTCTATACTTATATAATACACTTAGTTAACTTAATGTCAACTAGTTCAATCGGGACTTTTTTAAAAAACGCTAATTTCTTTTTTTATCCCTCTGGGCTTTCACTCGGCCAAGTTCAGTTAAATATTTTTTGCGAATCCTCACTGATTTTGGGGTAATTTCCAAATACTCATCGCTATTCATAACTTCAAGACCTCTTTCAATGTTCAAAACAAAGGCAGGATTTAGATGGATTGCCTCATCGGTTCCAGAAGCTCTCATATTGGTAAGCTGTTTTCCTTTGGTAGGATTTACTGACATGTCATCCCCCTTCAAAACATTGCCAATGACCATTCCTTCATATACCTCTGTACCGTGTTCAATATACATAATACCACGTTCTTGTAAATTTGCAAGAGAAAAAGCTACGGCTTTACCGGAAACCAAAGAAACCATAGAACCATACTCGCGTTTTTTTATTTCATCTGCATATTTTCTGAAACCCGTAACTCGTGAAGACATTATTCCTTCTCCCTTTGTATCTATTATAAATTCGCCTCGATAGCCCAATAGCCCTCGGGTTGGTATATCGAAAATAATTCTGGCAATATTTTGTTTCTGTGTCATATGTTTTATAACGCCTTTTCGTCTACTAATTTTTTCTATTACCGTACCAGAAAATTCCATCGGGACATCAATCATTAATTCTTCATAAGGTTCAAGCATTTCTATATTTTTTTCCCCACCCGAATGACCGGGGTCACCCGGTCGGGCGGGTTTTATAATAACTTCCGGCTGAGAAACTTGCATTTCAAATCCTTCTCGGCGCATATTTTCTAATAATATAGCCACATGCAGTTCTCCTCTTCCATAAATCTTAAAGAAACTGGGTCCCATTTTATTTCCTTGGTCGGGGGAAAAATCCACTTTCAACCCAATATTTATTTCAAGTTCTTTCTCTAATCTCTCTTTGATTTGCCTGGAAGTGACAAATTTCCCTTCTCGCCCCGCAAAGGGGGAATCATTCACTAAAAAATTAAGCGACAAAGTAGGTTCATCAATTGCGATACGGGGTAGCTGTTCAATATTTTCATCTTCACAAATAGTCTCGCCAATATAGATGTCCGGTATTCCAGCCAAAAGTACAATATCTCCTGAGGTTGCTTCAGAAATTTCTTTTCTATTTATCCCTTCAAAACTAAAAAGCTTTGTTATCTTCCCGGTTCGGATACTTTTTTCTCCTTTTATGAAAACCTGACTTCCAGATGACATTTTCCCGGAGTAAATTCGGGCCACAGCCAAACGGCCTAAAAAATTGTCATAGCCCAAATTAAAAACCTGGGCAGACATTTTCCCATTTTTATTTACGGAAGCTGGAAAAACATTTTCTAATATTACATCTAAAAGTGGAGATAAATCCTGAGAATTATCTGTTAAATTTCTAAAAGCCTTTCCTTCGCGTCCTATAGCATAAACTGTTTGAAAATTTGCTTGCTCTTCGTTTGCTCCTAATTCAAAAAATAATTCTAAAATTTCTTCGTGTACTCTGTGTGGATCGGAAGCCGATTTATCTATCTTATTTATAACCACTATGGGCTTAAATCCCAATTCAAGAGATTTTTTTAAAACAAATCTGGTTTGTGGCATAGGTCCTTCAGCTGCATCCACTAACAAGAGAACTGAATCTACAGCACGTAATACACGCTCTACTTCCGAACCAAAGTCTGCATGACCAGGAGTATCTACGATATTTATTTTAGTATTCTTATAGATAATAGAGGTATTTTTTGAGTAAATGGTAATACCACGCTCTTTCTCTAGAGCATTTGAGTCCATTGATATTTCTTCATCTTGAAGTCCCCCATTTTGTTTCATTAAAGCATCTGTCAGGGTCGTTTTGCCGTGGTCAACATGGGCGATAATTGCTATGTTTCTAATTTCCATAATAAAAAAGCCGTCAGGCTTTTTTATATAATAACACTATTACAAAAAATAACAAATCTTTAAATTTTCGTTGTTATAGCAACAATCCTATTTTTCCCTTGTTCTTTCATATCCAAGAAAGTAAAAGAAAAAAGAATTGGAAAAACTTTTTTCATTTTTGCCGAATCAAAAACATAATAGCATTTGATTGCATTTTACTTTCTTGGATATAAAATTTAGAGAGTTTGTCGGTTAAACTTTCTCGACTTCTGTTCCCTCTTTTACTTTCTGTGCCGTTTTTAAACCAACAACTTTACCAGCAGAAGCTTTTTCCACTTGCTTATGTTCAATTTGAAGTGAGTCTACGTTTTGCTCAAAATCAGCACCGTGACCTTCAAATTTCACTTTATCGCCAACCTTAAGAGTGGCTTTAAGTTCTACTATGGCAACTCCTAAATTGTCATAATAATGTGTAACTTTTCCGACCTTCATAATGTATAAATTGTAGCATAAAAAGCAATTTTGTGTTATTTTATACCAATGCGTCGGTGGTAGAGTGGTCAATTACAACAGACTGTAAATCTGTCGCCTTCGGGCTACGTAGGTTCGAATCCTACCCGGCGCACAAAATTAAAAAGTTTAAGCTTTTGCTTGAATTTTTTAATTTATGTCTCGCCGAAGAGAAAACAAACTGCTTTGTTTTCGTGTAGGATTCGAACGACGGAATATGAATTTTTCAGCAAAAAATTCTATGAGTCGGTGCCTAGACAAATTTTTGTGACGACAAAAATTTAGTCGAAGGAGAAATTCCTACCCGGCGCACATTGACTAACTAACTAAACTGTATTATCTTACAGTTAAATAAAGTTCCTTTTCATCAACAATAGGACAAATAAGATGAAAGTATCTATTGATCGGATTGTTTGGATAATTGCTTACATGTATGGCAAAAACGCTGAAGTTGTAATTGATATATCAAAAGAGGAATGCCATTTATTTTTAGGAATAAATAGAACTCAAATTTCATTAAGTTATGATGAAGTAGATTGTCTTATAAATAATGAAATAATTGAACTCGATAGCGGTTCTAACGAAGAAGGGCATGAAACACAGGTATACAGATTAACTGAAAACAGTCAAGAAAGAATAAAAGCAATTATTAAAAACAAAAAAGTACTTTTATCAAAAGAGTAAAAAGGAAGTTATAAAATATGACTTCCTTTTTTTATGCTCTACTTGAAGAATTAGATCGTATGTAAATTGGACTTTTTATTTTGCCTCTTTTGGTTTCGATTAGAAGTTCATTATTTTTTATAGAAACCGAAATTGCATCCCCTTTCTTTACATCATTGGAGATAATATATGAGGCCACTGGGTTTAAAATTTTATTCTGAATCAAGCGATTGAGTGGGCGTGCTCCATAATGCGGATCGTATCCTTCTTTGGCTAAGTACGAGAGGGCCTCATCAGAAATTTTAAAATCTATATCTTTAGCCCAAAGCCTGTCTTTTACTACTTTTAACCTTAAATCAACTATTTTTCTTATAGCTTCTTCTGAGAGAATATCAAAAACAATAATCTCATCCAGACGATTTATAAATTCCGGTCGGAAATAATCTTTCATTGCTTCCATCACTTTTTCTTTCATATTGCTATAATCTTCTTTGTCAGATTTATTAGAAAATCCGATAGATTCCATTTTCTCTATAAATTGCGAACCAATATTGGAAGTAAGAATAATAATAGTATTTTTAAAGTTGACTGCCCTCCCTTTTCCATCTGTCAGTCTT
>LBRM01000007.1 GCA_000991415.1 Candidatus Nomurabacteria bacterium GW2011_GWA1_36_15
CTTAGCGCGGCGGTGGAGAAGCTGCCAAGCGTTTGGCTGTTCGCCAATTAAAAAGGTACGCGAGCTGGGTTCAGACCGTTCTGAGACTAATTTTTTAAAATTAGTAGAAGAACAGTTTGAACCCTCAGAGGAAAATAATTTTTACGAAATTAGAACTGTTATAAATCGAAATCAATCATGAGCCTAAGGCTCATCACGGCGGCGTAGTATAGAAATATATTATGGCAAGCTAACTTATATCGGAGAAACCCAATCCTGAGTTTATCGAAGGAGGGCAACGCCGAGGGAATGTTTCGACAAGCTCAACATAAATCCTGAGCAAAGTCGAAGGAGCCCGTAGAGACTGAATGTTAGCCTTTCAGATTTTGGAAGAAGTCACAGTCCAATCCCATAAGTAATTATGGACGCCCTCCTACGCGTAAAGCTACGGACGGGCAAATAGATGCGTGAGACAGGTTGGTCTCCTATCTACTACGGTGAAGTCTTCATCATTTTCTATCCTTTTAGGCATACACATAATGAACGGTCCTGTTCATGTGTTGAGAATTTACTTGAGGACCAGAAAATGTTAAGATAATACCGTGGGAAGTCGATCTAAAATTGAATTAGCATACATATCTGGTTTTCTTGATGGAGATGGTAGTCTTATGCTTCAGCTTAAAAAACGAAGCGACAGTAGGCGAGGAATTCGCTTTATGACAACCATTTGTTTCTATCAAGATACTAGACATGAAAAAACTTTATATTGGATAAGAAAAGTTTTGGGTATTGGTTATATTTCCAAAAGAAATGATGGAATAACCGAACTGCGAATAAATGGCTATAAACAGACGAGAGAAATTCTTAGAAGTTTGTCACCCTACATTCGATTTAAAAAACTTCAAACTGATGCGCTTTTACAAGCGTGTGAGATATTATCTAATATTAAGTTTAATAAGCTAACAAAAATACAATTACAAAAACTTGTTGATTTAATTTTAGTAATTCAAAATGAAAACTATGTTACTAAAAAGAAAAAAACAAAAAGTGAATTGTACAAGGTTTTAGATTTGACCCCGTAACGACTTGTTTCCGACTTAGTGTCGGGATAGACTTACGCAACACTGGAAAGTCTTGAAATATTTTGAGACAAGTTTGCGTTTGTAATACGCCAACATCCTAATTCCATTTGGAAAAGGATGAAGATATAGTCTGCACTCCTAGAAATAGGGGAGAATGTGACGAGAGGACCGAAGTGAACTGACCTCTGGTGTACGAGCTCTACTGCCAAGTGGATTGCTCGGTAGCTATGTCGGGATTGGATAACCTCTGAAAGCATCTAAGAGGGAAGCCAGCTTCAAGATTAGGAATCGTTAAGAACCGTGAGTTTCGATTCCTGTTAAGAAATTTGCAAACCACAAAATAAATATAAAAATTAAAATCAAATTTTCAGTGTTGGTGATTTGTCGTAGGGGTCACACCTCTTCCCATTCCGAACAGAGAAGTTAAGCCCTATTGAGCCAATGATACTCTTCACAGGGGAAAGTAGGCAGTCGCCAGCACTGAGTATTTGATAAGAAAAAACTAGTAGATTAATTTACTAGTTTTTTTGTTTAGTATTTATTTAAATTTCTTATTTGAACAAAAAAATACCCGAATCTAAAAGACTCGGGTATACCAATAATACGATTGAAGAACTAATGAAAGGTTTTTTAACTACCTCCGAAGTTATGATTTTAAAAGGCCAGCCTGCCCTAATGTTGGTTAGGCGGGGGCAGAACCTCACCAACAAAGAACAGACTGGGAAGGAGATCCATTTACATAATATATCTGAATTCCTTGGAAGTCAAACAACGGTTGTGAATAAATATGAAAGTCCAATTTTTATAAAATCAAATTAGTGATATAATACCCTTATGAATTGGTTTTTTATAGCTTTGGTTGCGCCGTTTTTGTGGGCTTTTGTAAATATCGCCGATTCTTATCTTATATCCAAGTATTCTTTTACTGCTTTTTGTAAAAAAACTTTAATTGTTTCAAATGAAACATTATGATTTTCTTTAAACAGAATTGGTTCTTTAAGAACATCATCAAAATAAACAAGGGATTTTAAAATTAAAGTTTTATCAAAATTCGGATACTTTTTTATAAAATTCTCCAAAAGATCCGATAAAGACACATTTTGCAAAATAAAATACAAATCAATATAATCTTTTTCTACATATCGACTTGTAATGGCAGATAGTTTCATGCAACCGATATCAACAATGGAAGCAATATCAAAATGTTCAGTTTTTATAAGTGGTTGTAAAAGAGAATGACGATAACCAAAAAAACTAAGTTGAATGCTATTATCAACCAAACAAGAAACGGTATTCTTTTCTTGTTGTGTAATAGTTAATTTGTGTGAAATAAAAATTGTAGAAATTTTTTCAATCAAAAAAGTGGTATCAAAATCTCCTTCTTTAAAAAAATCGAAATCAATACTGTCACGATGACCGAGTTGAAGGGCAAGTCCTGTGCCACCAGCAAGATAAAATCCATCAAAAGAAAATTTTTTTAACAGAGGAAGAATTGTTTGTCTTTTATCGTTAAGAATGTTCCAATGTAAATCCATATTAAACAAATCGCCCCTTTTTTAATGGACGAACATTAAATATAAGCGACCATAATGCTAAAGATTTTTTATTCCAATCAGTGCTAATACTTTTTTCAATTACCTCTATAATTTCTTTTTCAGAAAATATTTTACGAAGCCAAGAGATTGCATCACTTGTGCCACGATTTAATACATTTTGAATAACTCGGGTGCGATGGTCAAGCACAGAAAGATCAATTGTATCAATATCATATGACCACAAACATGCTTTTACAAATTCTGGAATTTCTATTTTCATACTTTTATTATAACATATTTTGACTAGATTTGCATATTTAATCTTACCTGACTTTTAAAAATAAACTTTGTGATATAACCCTGTAGTAGAACTTTGTTAAAAGTTTCACTACGGGGTATAATACCCTTATGAATTGGTTTTTTATAGCTTTGGTTGCGCCGTTTTTATGGGCGTTTGTAAATATTGCTGATTCTTTTCTTATATCCAAGTATTCACAAAGAGAAAAGGAACGCAGTTCTGGAGGCTTGGTTATTTTTTCCAGTCTGATTGGTATTTTTATCGCTTTTTTAACATCTTTATTTATGCAAAAAGAAAAAGCACGTACTAATTGTTCTCTAGGTTTCCTTTTTAAATGTTTTTCAAAATATTTTTTCCACATTTTATAAATTTTTATATATCAGTTAATCTGTGTTTTTTAACCAAATACTCAAAAAATTGAATCGATCCTTCCAGAATTTTTTCCAACCGATATCTTGGTTTTCCATAATATCTTGAAAATAAATATTGTTTATAATTGTGAAGATTTCTTTTGCTTCTTCAATATCTATTTTAGGGAAATATTTATCCTTATATATACTTTTTCTAAACATATAATGGCTAGCTTCATGGCAGATTGTTCTTATTGGGGTTTGAGTTGAAACAGACACAGATATTCCTTGTTTAATGTCCATTGAATATGGTGTTGAATTTAAAAAGCATGTAAAATCTTTAGGTAAATTAATTCCAAATATTTGGAATATTTTTTTTGAAAAAATTTCTTCCACTTCTGGTGTCCAGATTGATTCAAATTTTCTTATTATTTCTGCGTTGACTGGGAAGACCCCAGTTTTCTTCTCTTCATTGAAAATTAATTTACAAGCATCTATATCTTCTTTACATTTTTTATCAATTTTTTTATTATACACAAACTTCATACTATGATTATATACCAAATAAAAAGAGTAGCAAGATTAAAAATCTTGCTACTCTCGTATACTAATACTTGGTGAACGACTTTAGTTTGAACAACCACCATCATCATCACCATCATCACAGTCACATATGCCAGCTTCGTTCTTTTTTGATTTGTAGCCTTTTAGCTTCTCAGCATCAAAAATTCTCTTTGCTAGTGCATTGTCTACTAGATTTTTTAATTCTAGGTTCATCATAATTTTCTCACCTCCTTTCAATGAATGGTTTAATTATTATTTCGGATGAATCATATTGTAGATATTGAATAAAACATCCTCCACCACAATGTTTTTGTAAATTACATTGCTTACATCTAACATCAGGCAGATTTTGTGTTTTTTGATAAAAACTTATGATTTCATCCTTTTTTCTGAACTTTTCAAATTCCGTGTTTGTATTAAAGTCTACCCCCAATTTCCCCAAAGAATATTCAAACAAATGATTACATGGTACCAAATTGCCATCAGGCATAAATATGAGACCGTTGTTTGTTTGAAGCTGACAAACTGTTGTCAAAAGATCTTTTGACAACAGTTCATTTATAAATTCAATAGGGAGTAAGCATAATGGTAATAGAAAATTATAAACACATCTGACGCCACTGGACTTAATCATTTCATAACTATCAATTGTTTTTTGAGCCATTTCTTTAGGATGAGGGACTTCTTTTATACTAACTTTATTATCTAAGACTACTGGTCTACAGTAATTAATAGACATAACTTTAGCATTTGTTGATTTCATCCAGTCTAAAACCATAGGCAATGTAGTCATTATTGAAGAAGAAAAAGTAACAGAAATAGAATAATTTATTTTAAAATCATTAAGATTGGCAACTGCCTTTTCTACAGATTTTAGACAAGCTACTCCTGTATTTTGTTTATATTGTTCTTCTGTTGCACCTTTTAGGGAAACTGTGACCATATCTAATCCGTTATCAATCAATAACTTTAAATATTTTTTATCAGCAAGTTTTACTGCATTGGTAACAAGTAAAACTTTTGCTGGTTTTAAACGATTAATCATTGATGGTAATTGATTGTGTAATGTAGGTTCACCCCCTATGAGAATAAATTTTTTTATAGATGTTGATGAAATTGCTGATAATATTTTTTCAAATACAATAGAGGTCATTGTTGAAACTGAACTAAAGTTATCAGCTTTTGCATAACACCAATTGCATCTCATATTACAAGCACGATTTACTGTTAACCAGCAGATCATAAAATACTCCTTTCTAATTTTTTAGTAGTTTTTATTTGTCAAAGCTGAGAATCTTTCTCAACGGACTTTTTTTCTATTTTCAGTATACCAAATTAAATGAATTTGTCAATACGGCGGGGTAGTGGGTTAAGGAGTATAATACCCGTATGAATTGGTTTTTTATTGCTTTGGTTGCGCCGTTTTTATGGGCTTTTGTGATATAATAATTTTATGGATAAGAAATCAAAGATTTTTTTAATAGTTTTGTTGTTGCTAGTTATAGTTTCAATATATTTGACTTACAGAAGGTCTTTTATTACTAAAGATTATGAGATTATAGTTCCTGAAGATACACAAACTGACGAAGGGGACCTAAATCAATAAGATTTTTATGGAAGAAATTAAGACAAATTTAACTATTAGAAATTTACCCAATTACGCTACTAGATTAAGACTTTGGATTACCGGCATCAGTTCTTATTATGTTTTCACCTATTTATATGATTATTTTGCAGTGTCTTTTTTATTAATTTATTTTGGTTTTATAAAGGGTATAATCATTGTCATGATTTTATCTGTTGTTATTGATTTAAGCACTTTAAAATTTTATGATTGGTTTAGGAAAGATTGGTTAGCACTGGAAACATTAAAAGATTTACAATATAAAAAAAATTTTTGGGGTAAATTATTTAGTTTTGTACATAATAAAAGTACTTTTATAACAGTCGTGGTTTTGTCTCTTACTTCAAACGCTTTTATTGTTACTGCATATATGAGAAAAGGGGCTTTTCAATATAATGGATTAACAAAAAGAGACTGGAATATTTTTTTTGCAAGTTCATTATTAACTAATCTTTATTGGGTCTTTTTAATTGCTGGTGGAATTGAAATTATGAAATATTTATATCAAGTAGTTCTTGATTTTATTATATTAATTTAATATATGGAAGATAAAGCTTTTAGTTCAATAGATTTAGTAGGGCAATGTTTGACTGATTCAAAGAGAACAGAGGCCTTTAGGAATGCTATTAAATCTATGGTTAAACCACGACATACGGTTCTAGATGTTGGTACAGGGTCAGGAATAATGTCGTTGTTTGCTGCAGAAGCAGGGGCAAAGCAAATTTTTGCTCTTGAACATGACAATTATGTTGCAGAAATAGCAAAAATAAATTTTAGTAAAAATGGTTTTAATAAAAAAATTAAATTATTAAAAGGTGATGCAAGAAATTTTAAATATCAAAGGAACATTCATTTTGATGTTGTTATAATGGAAATGCTTACTACAGGAATGGTTGATGAATTTCAAATTCAAGCTGTAAATAATTTACATGATAAAGGAGTTGTTAATAAAAATACAATTTTTATACCACAAGCTCAAAAAACATATATATCTTTGGCTGAGACAAATTTTAATTTATATGGATTTGAAATAAAAATGGTTCAGTATTTATGGGAAGGTTTTCCAGGTCGCCATAGATGCAAAATTGTAAGCGATAAAAAATTATTACATGAAGTTTATTTCAGCTTGCCGAAAGATGAATCTTTTGTTCAAATTATTGATTTTAAGTCAAATAAGAGTACTATGGTTAATAGTATATTTTTATCGAGTGTTACAATATTAACTGATAATTTTAAAATAGGTGATACACTTTCTTTAAATGGTCCTGTTGTTTTTCCAATTAAGCCTTTTAAAATAAAGAAAAATCAATCGGTCAAATTTAGAATCTCTTATAGGTTTGGTGGGGGTTTTAAAAATTTAAGTGTTATTTTAATAAAATAAATTTATGATAGACCTTCTTTGTCCATGGGAATCAGCTCAATATCTTTTTTTCTCTAGTAGTGTTCCATCAGCATTGCTATATTATTCTCATGGTATTTCTGTGATTTTTGCTTTAGTTTTTGGATTTCTTTTGTTTTTTAAAGCTAGAAAGGTTTTGTCAGCTAAAATACTTTTTATAATAACACTTTTGTTTTCTGTTTGGGTTTTTTTTGACCTTTTACTTTGGGCAGGTAATAATCCATCGGATGCTTTGTTTTTTTGGTCGATCCAAATTATGGTTGAGGTTTTTATTTATATAAATGTTGTATATCTATGCTATGTTTTTATAGCTAAACAAGATTTATCTTTTATAAAAAAAATTATTTTATTTACTCCAATTTTACCAATTCTCATTCTTCTACCAACAAAATATCTGTTATCGGGAGTAGATATTAGTACTTGTGTCGTAAGTGAAAGTGATTTTATTATTTTTTATTCATATGCAGTAGAAGCGATTCTCCTTGTTTCTCTTATTTTTGTGACATCGTATCTCCTAAAAGATCATTCAGGCCAACAAAAAAAAGAAGCATGGCTATTTACTTCTGGTGTTATTTTGTTTTTATTAGCGTTTTCCTCTGGTAACATTATCGGAAGTATTACTGAAGATTGGGAAATGGCTCAATTGGGTTTGTTTGTTATGCCAATTTTTATCGGTATTCTTACTTATCTTGTTGTAAAATATAACTCTTTCAATGTAAAACTTATTGCCACCCAAGCATTAGTCTGGGGGCTTGCGATACTTATCGGCTCGCAATTCTTATTTATAAGAAACCCGGTCAATTATTTATTAACCGGCGTAACTTTTGTTGCGATCGTGATATTTGGCAGATTCCTTATAAAATCCGTTAAAAAAGAGATAGAGCAGAAAGAAGAATTAGCAAAACTTAATATAAATCTTGAAGAACTTTTGAAACAAAGGGAAAGTCTGGTGCATCTTGTCACTCATAAAGTGAAAGGGTCTTTCACTCGCTCAAAATATATTTTTGCTGGAATACTTGATGGGACTTTTGGTGCTATAAACGAAGAGGTAAAAAAGAGAGCACAACAAGGTCTTGAATCGGATGATATGGGTATAGAGACGGTTGATGTGGTTTTAAATGCCGCTAATCTGGAAAAAGGCACGGTCAAATATGAGATGAAGACCATTGATTTTAAAGAATTGGTTGATAAAACAATATCTGAAAAAAAAGCTTTGGCTGAAACGAAAGGATTGAAAATGGAAACAAAAATAGCGTCGGGTACTTATAAAGTGCTTGGTGATTCTTTTTGGTTGAAAGAGGTGTCAAATAATTTAGTAGAAAATTCTATAAAATACACCAGAGAAGGGAAGATAACAGTAGGATTGGAAAAACAAGACAAGAAAATTAGATTTTATGTCAAAGATACAGGTATCGGTATATCGCCTGAAGATAAAAATAATTTATTTACGGAGGGTGGACGAGGCAAGGATTCTGTGAGGATAAATGTGGATAGTACGGGTTATGGTCTCTATTCGGTCAAAATGATAGTGGATGCCCACAAAGGCAAAGTCTGGATGGAACCTAACAAAGACAGTAAAGGCTCTACATTCTTTGTAGAACTAGATGCACAATAACTTTCCCATAAAAAATTTCTGAGCCTTCGCCCTCGGAGACGTAAGGACAGGGAACCCACGACTCTTAAAATTCTTTACGGGGAAGTTATTTTTTAGCATATACTGCACAGGATTCATAAATATGTTATAATATATTTATGGATTCAAGAGAAAAAACTAAAGAAATAATTAAGGAAACACTTGTTGAAAAAGGTGCTGATTTTATTGCACTTTTTGGATCTTTTGCCCGAGAAGAAGAAAAGCCAACAAGTGATATTGATATTTTAGTTAATTTTAAAAACCCAATTTCTTTATTTGATCACGCTGGTATTGAAATTGAGCTTGAAGAAAAAATTGGCAAAAGAGTTGACCTGATAACTGAACACGGATTATCAAAATACATTCGCCCATTTATTATAAACGAACTCACTACACTTTATGAAAGAAGATAGTGTATATCTTAATCACATACTTGAAGCTATCAATAATATCTTTGAAGATACAAACGGTTTTATCGAAGAACAATTTTTAGCAAATAGAACAATCAAACAGGCGGTGACTCGCAATATTGAAGTTATTGGTGAAGCAGTTAAGCTTGTTTCTGAAAATATAAGAAATAAAAATCCTGATGTGCCATGGCAAAAAATTGCTCGTACAAGAGATATGTTGATTCATCATTATTTTGATGTAGATGACAAGGAACTTTGGAAAATAATTGTAGATGATTTGCCTATGCTTAAAAAATCAATACAGAAAATTTTGTCAAAATGATAGTAGATGCGCACAAAGGCAAAGTTTGGATGGAGCCTAACAAAGACGGCGTCGGCTCTACCTTTTGGGTAGAATTGGATGCCGTATAGAAAAAGATTTAATTAAATTATTTTATTGTCCCTATAATAGTTTTTAAATATTTAAATGCTTGATCTAGTATCTCTTTTGCTTCTGGAAAAGTAATTAATTGTTTTGCCTCTTCGTAAGTAACCCATTTTAATTCAGAAATTTCATTTTTGAAATTGTCAGGGGTTCTTGTATCTATAGAAGAGACAAAACCAAGAAAATATTTAACAGATTTATTGTATTTTATATTATTTTTTTCAAAGAAATATTTCTCAGAAAATGATTGATCATTTGAAAGATCAACAATACTAATATCTGTTTCTTCTTTTAGTTCTCTTATAGCAGTTTCCTGCTCTAATTCGTCTATATCTTGATGACCTTTTGGGAAACCCCAATGTTCTCCAGCATGCTGAATAAGACAAAAAGTGAAGTTATCTTTTTTGTCTCTAAAAACTGGTATAATACCAAACGATTTTTCTTCTTTTATTTCCATAATTTTATTTTAAAATTTATTTAAAATCCTCTTTTCTTAGATATCTAATCAGAACATCTTTCAGAGCACTTGTTATAAAAGGTTTGCGATGACGAATTATATTATCTATGTATGCACTAATAGAACCTTTTATTTTTTTAGAATATCCATCTAAATTATGACCTAAATATTTACCAGCATCTAAAATTTTTTGATGGTATTCTGGCAACAAAAATTTGTATGATTGGCCAGATATTTGGTGTCCATGTTTGTCAATAATAGTTGTCCAACAAAAAATTTTATATTTATTTTTTAAATATTTATGATATCCAACTTCTATACCTAAGGCAAAATCGACATTTTCAATTTTCCTTAGCGCGTTTTTAGCCCTGTTTATAGATCCTGTTTTAGTTTCACTTGATGTTATCGGTTGATTAGAAACTTCACTTTTTACTTCAACAGACTTAATAATCGATTTTATTTTTAGCTCTTTTAAGACTTCTTTAAGATAGCTAATTTTTTGAAGGGAAGTTGTTCCAACAGCTATGGTCAATTTTTTCATATAGTAGAGTAATTATAATGCTTTTATTTCATCTTCTCAACTCTTTTTTTTAGCTTTGCTAAGTGTTATAATACCCTTATGACTTGGGCTTTTAAAAGACAACTTTTTTTTGTAAGTATTTTTGTTGCGCTTTTGTTAGCATTTGGATTTTTAATAATTTTCCCATATGTAAATAAATTACCGACTTGTATAGATAATAAGCAAAACGGGGATGAAAAAGGAATAGATTGCGGGGGGTCATGCACTAAAGCATGTACTTTTGAAGTAGATCAAATTTCAATCCTATGGTCTCGCACTTTTGAAGTTATTCCTGGACGCTATAATGCAGTGGCTTATCTTGAAAATCATAATAAAAATGCAGCTATCTATAAAATAAAATATAAATTTCGTTTTTCCGATAAGGATAACATTTATATAGGCAAAAGAGAGGGTGAAACGTTTATTCCATCGTCCGGCAGATTTGCTATTTTTGAGGCGGGGATTGGGGTTGGCAATTCCGTTCCTGTTTTTACTACTTTTGAATTTACCGAGACACCCATATGGAATAAAATACCGGAAGATATAATGAAACAATTAAAGATATTGGTTTCAGACATAAAATTGGAAAATCAAAATACCAGACCACATCTATCTGCTACCATAAAAAATGACTCCCTTTTTACAATTCCAGAAGTAAGTGTGGTAGTACTTTTATATGACGAGAAAGGTAATGCTCTTTCTGCCAGTCGTACCTATTTAGATGAATTAACACCGGAGGAAAGTGAAGATATTAATTTTACTTGGCCGGAACCGATAGTGGGAAATGTAGTTGCCAAAGAAATAATCTCTATGTATAACGTTTTTTTAGTTAAGTTAAAATAAGAAATGATAGATCCCGTTAGAAATAACGGAATACATGTTTCGTTTACCGTTTAATGTATATAATTTATTTATGGAAATTTCTAACGGGATAGAGAAAATTATCAAAAGAATAGATTGGCTTTTGGTTTTTTTTGTTATTCCTATAATTCTAGGCGGTCTTTTCACCATGAAATCATTCACCCCGCAGGAAGATATGATTAATTTTTTTGATAAGCAAATTATCTGGATCATACTGTCCTTTATTATTTTTTTCGTTTTTTCTTTTATTGATTTCAGATTCTTGCGCCGCACAGATGTCTTGGTGACATTATTTTTAGTATTCTGTATTTTGTTGATTATTTTGCTTGTTATCGGCAATATAATAAAAGGCGCCCAAAGCTGGTTCTCTTTCGGCGTTTTTTCTTTTCAACCGGCAGATGTAATGAAACTTGTGCTCATTTTGATATTGTCAAAATATTTTTCTCGCCGGCACGTGGAAATCAGAAATATAAAACATATCTTTATTTCCGGATTTTATGCTTTCGTTCCTTTTGTTTTAGTTTTAATTCAGCCCGACTTTGGTTCTGCCATAGTTATATTTTTGATATGGTTTGGCATGGTGCTCGTTTCTGGAATTTCTAAGACCCATTTATTTTTTGTTCTTTTGGCTGGAGCAATTATTTTTGCCTCTCTCTGGGTTTTTGCTTTTGCTCCATATCAGAAGGCTAGGGTTGTTAGTTTTTTAGATCCACTGGCAGATATACATAACTCTGGTTACAACGCCTCTCAATCCATCATCGCCGTTGGTTCTGGACAAATTTTAGGCAAAAATCTCGGTTTTGGCACACAATCACGATTGAAATTTTTGCCGGAACCTCAAACTGATTTCATTTTTGCCGCCTATGCCGAGGAATGGGGTTTCGTCGGTTCTTCTTTTATCCTTCTGCTTTTTGGACTGGTTATCTGGAGGATTCTTCATTCCGCTTCTTTAGGGGTTTCCAATTTTGAAATGCTTTTTGGCATAGGAATTGCTATTTTTTTCATGAGTCATATACTGATAAATATAGGCATGAATCTTGGGTTGATGCCTATTACGGGTATTCCACTTCCTTTTATGAGTTATGGTGGTTCACATTTGGTTACTGAATTTGCGGGGTTAGGAATTTTAATGAATATGCGCAAGTATGCCAGGTCCGCCCATCGGGACGATATGAAAAACGAATTTTTAGGAATTTAGATAAATTATGCAAATTATTGATGGCAAAAAAATAAGGGATAAAATTTTGGCCAAGATAAAAAAGGAAATAGCCTTCTTGCCGTTTAAACCGATTTTTTGCGATGTGCTTGTTGGCAATGATAGAGTTTCAATGCAATATGTACGAATGAAAAAGCAAAACGCAGAGAAAATCGGTATTCTTTTTCATAACGCAAATTTTCCTACATCCATCAAGACACAGGATTTAATAAAAGAAATAAAAATTTTAAACAAAATACCGAATATGTGCGGAATTATTGTCCAGCTTCCATTGCCCAAAACACTTGATGGTAAAGCAATAATGGATGCTATTGATCCACATCTTGACGTTGATTGTTTAGGGACGGTTGCCAGTGATAAATTTTATAAAGGTGAAATAAATTTCGGTTTTCCAACTGCACTTGCATGCATGGCTTTACTTGATTACCTAAATTTAGATTTCAAAGGCAAAAAGATAGTTGTTTTAGGACAGGGAGAATTAGTGGGCAAACCTGTTACTGCCCTACTTCAGTTTCGTGGATTTTATCCAGATATTGTAAGAAGTAAAACGGAGAATAAAAAAGAAATAATAAAACAAGCGGATGTTATAATTTCAGGCATAGGTAAAGGCAAGTATATTACAGGCGATATGATAAAAAGGGGAGCGATAATAATAGATGCGGGTACCTCGGAATCTGGCGAAAGTTCATCAAATACCCCGACAAATGTTGTGGGTGACGTAGATTTTGAATCAGTAAAAGGTGTAGCCAGTTTTATATCTCCTGTGCCGGGAGGCGTCGGACCAGTAACCATAGCGATGCTTTTCAATAATGTGCTGAAAGTGGCAAAATCCCTTGGAACGGCTCGGGGTAATTTTGCCGAATCAAATATATGAATGATTCAATTTTTTTCTTTTTTTATAACTTGGCTCATAGTTCAGAACTTTTTGATCAGATTGTGATTTTTGTCGCGGATATTTTCCCTTACATTGTTGTAATCCTGGCTTTTTTATTTTTAATTTTTTATAAGAAAAATTTTAAGGAAACTATTTTAATATTTTTCTCTAGTGCTTTTGCTTGGTTTTTAGCTTATGTTTTGAAATTCTTGTTTCATACTCAAAGACCCTTTGATTTATTTCCAAATGTCGTTTCTCTTTTTCCCGAAACAGGTTACGCTTTTCCTTCAGGGCATGCCACTTTTTTTATGGCCCTTGCCTTTGCTCTTTTTTTTAATCACAAAAAAATTGGCCTGTCTACGCAGGCAGGTTATCTTTTCATTTTTTTTGCATTTTTGATAGGTGCCAGTCGCATTATAGCCGGAGTTCATTTTCCAGTTGATATTTTAGGCGGATTTGTTTTAGGTTTTTTCATTGCATTTTTTGTAAAAAACAGATAGAATAATTATATATTTATGTGGAAAAAGATAGTATCTATATTAATAGTACTCATTCTGGGTTCGGCCGTGGTTTTTTTTGTCTTTAAATCAGAGCCTAAATTAAACCCTAATTTTGAAACCGAAAGTTCATTTTTCAAAAATTCTTCATTTCGTCTTGGTCTTGATCTTTCCGGTGGAAGTCATTTGATTTATAAAGCTGATGTTAGCGGAGTGAAAGCTGGAGATATTACTATTTCGATGGATGCCTTACGAGACGTGATAGAACGCAGAGTAAATCTTTTTGGTGTTTCTGAACCGATAGTACAAGTGCAAAATAGTGGATTTGTTTCTGGAGCAGAAGAGAAATTAATAGTTGATCTTCCAGGAGTGACGGATATAGAAAAGGCAACAGCTATGATCGGACAGACTCCGCTTTTGGAATTCAAGATTGAAGCACCCGCAGGTACTCCGCAAAAAGCAACCGTGGATAAAGATGGAAAAGTGACCTTAGATGCTAGTTCTCAGTTTGTTTCAACAGAACTTACCGGCAGATATTTGCAGAAAGCCAGTCTTGAATTTGATCAAACTACTCGTGAGCCGAGAGTGAGTTTGCAATTTGACGATACCGGCACAAAACTTTTTGCCCAAATTACAAAAGAGAATGTAGGTAAAATGGTAGCTATATATTTAGATGGAGCGCCTATTTCTATTCCAGTCGTTCGCGAAGAGATTCCTAATGGTCAGGCTGTAATATCTGGCAGTTTTACTCCCACTGAAGGGAAATTATTGGTTGGCAGATTGAATTCTGGCGCCCTTCCAGTCCCAATTTCCTTATTATCTAGGCAAACCATTGGAGCAACATTGGGTAGTGATGCCGTTACCGCCGGAGTAAAAGCCGCTATTATTGGATTTTTAGTAGTAGCACTATTTTTAATTCTCTGGTATCGCTTGCCGGGATTTATGGCTGTACTGGCTCTTTGTATATATATAACAATAATGTTAACTCTCTTTAAATTATTGCCAGTCACTCTTACGGCGGCCGGTATTGCTGGATTTATTATTTCTATCGGCATAGCGGTGGATGCGAATATTCTTATTTTTGAAAGATTAAAAGAGGAATTACATTTTGAACGTACTATTGCAAATGCTGTTTCTGCAGGTTTTTCTCGAGCCTGGTCTTCTATTCGTGATTCTAATACTTCGACCATCATTTCTGCCATTATTCTTTTCTGGTTTGGGACGCCTTTGATCAAAGGATTTGCCCTGACCCTCGGTTTGGGAGTTTTGATATCAATGTTTTCAGCTATAATGATTTCTAGAATTTTTCTTTCAGGGCTTATTTTTATAGGAGAAAGCAGGGTAGTAAGATTTTTGTTTTCAAGTGGGTTTAGTAATCAGTGAGAGCTTTAGGCTCTCCTTAAGGAGAGCCTAAAGCTCTCACTGGGAAAAATCATGTTTATCATTAAAAACAAAAGAATATTTATCAGCATATCAATAGTATTGGTTTTACTTTCTATTGTTTCGCTCTTTGTGTTTGGATTCCGAATCGGTATTGATTTTAAAGGTGGCGCATTGGTAGAAGTTGTTTATAAAACTAATCGGCCGGCACAATCTGATTTGGACGCTGTATTTAAAGCGCTAGACTTTGGTTCTGTGCTTATTCAACCAACAGGAGAGTTAGGTTATATTGTTAAGTCCCTTGATTTAAATGAGGCACAGCATTCTTTGCTTTTAAAAACACTTTCCCAAGATGGTAAAAGTCCGCTTGAGGAAAAAAACTTTAATTCTATTGGACCTTCTGTCGGACGCGAACTTACCAGAAAAGCGATTATCGCTATTGTTTTGGTTTCACTCGCCATTATTCTTTTTATTGCTTTTGCTTTCAGAAAAATCTCTAGACCAGTTTCTTCCTGGAAATATGGTCTGATGGCTATTGTTTCGCTTTTACACGACGTTATTATTCCAATTGGACTTTTTTCTATTTTGAGTCGCTTTTATGGAGCTGAAGTAGATACCCTTTTCGTGGTGGCAGTCCTTACTATTCTGGGGTTGTCGGTATCTGATACCATAGTTATTTTTGACAGAATTAGAGAAAATTTGAGAAACAAAACTGGAAATAGTTTCGGTGATACAGTCGGTAAAAGTTTGGATCAATCGTATATGCGGTCTATTTTTACTTCGCTTACCGTCATAATAGTTTTATTGTCTCTTTTCTTTTTTGGTCCCGAGTCCACTAAATATTTTGCCTTGATGCTCACGGCTGGAATGTTTTTCGGGACATACTCTTCTATTTTCTTGGCTTCTCCACTGCTTGTTTTAGTCGAAGAGTGGCAGAATAAAAAATAATTATTAATTAAAGATTCTTGCTAAAAAATTTCTGAGCCTTCGCCCTCGGAGTCATAAGGACAGGGGACCCACGACTCTTAAAATTTTTCATCAAAAATCTAAAGATAAAAATCATGGAACAAAATTTTTGGCAAAAAAATAAAGTGCTTATAATTGTTTTGGTTGTGGTCGTTCTTTTAGCATCTTGGGTTGTGGGGAAATATAATTTTTTCGTAAACCAAAATGAGAATATTACTGGACAATGGGCACAAATAGAAAATCAACTGCAAAGACGTTATGATTTAATTCCGAACGTTATTAATACAGTCAAAGGCATAACCAAACAAGAAAAAGAAGTTTTCTCACAATTGGCAGAAGCTCGTACCCGATATGCGGGTTCTACCACTATAGACCAAAAAGCAACAGCAGCCGGACAGGTAGAATCATCTCTGGCTAGGCTTTTGGTTATTGCAGAAAATTACCCAGAATTAAAGTCTTCCCAATCCTTCCGTGATTTGACTGTGGAACTTGAAGGCACTGAAAATCGCATTGCTGTAGAAAGAATGAAATACAATGACTTGGTAAAAAATCTAAATGCCAATGTTAAAACATTCCCGAATTCTATCCTTGCTTCAATTTTTGGGGTGGCAGAACGTTCTTATTTTGAAATAACAGAAGGTACAGAAGTAGTTCCCAAAGTAGATTTCAGTGAATAAAAAAATGTCAAGGACCGTCCTTGACATCTAACTTAAAATGAAAAGATTTATTTTTCTGGTCTCAGTTTTAATGTTTTTTGTTGGGGCGCACGTGAGCTTGGCTTTTGATATTTTAGATAAACCACAGAACTTTGTGAATGATTACACTGACACTCTCTCATCAGAAGACAGAACTTCTTTAGAGAATAAAGTTTCAAATTTTGAGAAGCAGACAAGCAACGAAATAGCTGTAGTTATAATACCATCTTTAGATGGGGATACTGTCGAAAATGTTGCCCAGAATATTTTTACGAAGTGGGGCATAGGCAAAAAAGATAAGAACAACGGCGTTTTACTTTTGATAGCTATGACTGAACGCAAAACCCGTATTCACACTGGCTACGGAGTGGAAGGCGATTTAACTGATTTGGCTACCTCTTATATTCAAAGTGAAATTATTACTCCGGCTTTTCGTGAAGGGAATTATTATACTGGCATTGATAGAGCCTTAGATGAAATGATTGATTCTCTTAGTGGAAGTAATATTGTACCGGAAAATTATTCCACGGCAAAAAAATCGGGGATAAGTTTTGAATTTTTTCTTTTTGCTTTTTTTGTATTGCAATGGTTGGTGGCAATTTTAGGCAGATCAAAATCTTGGTGGGGCGGGGGAATTGTCGGAGCGATTATAGGCGGGATAATTTGGCTTTTTGGTTCCCTTTCTGTTGTTTTTTCTGTATTTTTGTTCTTTCTTTTGATAGTTTTCGGATTAGGGCTTGATTTCTTTGTTTCGCGCAAATATCAGGAGGTAAAAAATTCTGGAGGTCATTTTCCATGGTGGATTGGCGGGGGAGGCGGTGGTAGCGGTGGTCGTTTTGGAGGTTTTGGTGGATTTGGTGGCGGATCTTCTGGTGGTGGTGGTTCTTCCGGTTCTTGGTAAAATAATTTGTATTTATTTTGTTTTTTATTTCTATATTTATTATCTACGCTATAGCGTAGATTGAGGAAATAGTATATACTGGATATAATATGACTAGTGGAAGAAAAAAATTTAATTATAAAGGTATGCCAGTGAATATTTTTGGTTTACCTAGTTTTGGTGACTTTAATCCCAAAAAGAAAAGAAATATACCTAAACGACAGTATTTATGCTCTTTTGTTTCCAATTTTCATAAGGATACACCCAAAAATTTACTTCTTATATACGATATTCCAGAAGGCAAGAAAAAGGAAAGGGATTGGTTTCGTCGTCAGCTTAAAAATTTCGATTTTATAATGATTCAAAGAAGTGTCTGGGTTGGGCCTTCACCACTACCAGAAGAATTTATTGATTATTTAAAAAGGATTGGATTGCAAAAAGAATTCAAAACATTTAAATTGGCAAAATCGTACGTCAGTTAATCTACGCTATAGCGTAGATGTTCTTTTTGGGGGTTTATTTTTTCTCTTTATTTTGCTATAATCCTAAGTATGGATATCAAAGACGTTGAAAACCTAGCTGATCTGGCAAAAATAGACTTGAATGAAGAAGAAAAAAAACAAATTCTAAAAGATATGGATGATATTTTAAAGTATGTAAAAACTATAGAAAGGGTGAAAGTAGAAGAAACGAATCCAAAATTTGATGTTTATAATGTTTGGAGGGAAGATAAAATAGAGCTACAGGAATTTTCTAAAGGTTCTATTATAAAACAGTTTCCAGACTCGCAAGACAATTTTTTGAAAGTGAAAAAAATTTTATGATATTAAAAATTGAAAATAAAATTTTTGCCGGTACGGAATTTTTGAAGCTTAAAAAATTCTGAAATTCTCGCGCCGTCGCGCTCGAAACCCCTTAAAAACTTTATTTTTTAATTTTTAAAATTTTGGATATATATGATAGATTTAAAAAATCTGACGGTCGAAAAAACACACAGGAGTTTTAAGAATAAAGAATTTACTTGCAAAGAATTGGTGCAGGAATATTTGAAGGTTATCAGGGAAAAAAATGCCCAACTGAATGCGTATTTAGAAATTTATGATGACATTTTAAATCAGGCAGATGAGGCACAAAAAAAATTTGAGACCGGAACAGCGACAATGTTAACAGGTATACCTTTCGCTATCAAGGATAATATTTTGTTTGCAGGCCATAAAGCATCGGCTGGTTCAAAAATTTTAGAAAATTATGTGGCAGTCTATGATTCTACAGTCGTCAAAGAACTTAAAAAACAAGGAGCAATTTTAATCGGCAGAACAAATATGGATGAATTTGCCATGGGTTCTTCCACTCAGACTTCCGCTTTTGGAGTAACTCGTAATCCTTATGATATTTCTCGAGTACCGGGCGGTTCTTCCGGCGGTTCGGCAGTAGCTGTGGCCGGAGATATGGTTTTAGTAGCGCTGGGGACGGAAACATGCGGATCTGTGCGACAACCAGCTTCTTTTTGTGGTTTGGTTGGGTTGAAACCAACCTATGGGGCAGTTTCTAGAAATGGAATTATCGCTATGGGTAATTCACTCGACCAAGTTTCACCTTTCGGCAAGAATGTACGCGATGTAGAAATTGTTTTTAACGCTTTATCAAAGTATGATCCGATGGATAGCACATCTATAAAAGATAGAGTTTCTCCAGACACTCAGAAACCCCCTTTTTCTTCCGCTTTTAAAATCGGTGTGCCGTGGCACTTGTTTGAAAAAGGAGTGGATTCTGAAGTAATGGATAATTTTAAAAGTTCCATAGAAAAACTAAAAAATTCCGGTTACAAAATAATAGATATAGAACTTCCATATTCTAAGTATTCTCTTGAGACTTATTATATTATTATGCCGGCTGAAGTCTCCACCAATCTTTCTCGTTTCGATGGCATACGTTATGGTTTTAGCGACAAAGGAGAAAATCTGATGGAAGTATATAAAAAAAGTCGAGGTAAGGGTTTTGGCAAAGAAGCTCGCAGACGTATCCTGCTCGGCACTTATGTTCTTTCCCATGGTTATTATGATGCTTATTATAATAAAGCTATAAAAGTTCGTGAGAAAATAAAAGAAGAGATGTTAGAAGCTTTTAAAAATGTTAATTTTATTGCTACTCCTACTACTCCGACAAGCGCATTCAAATTGGGTGAAAAATTAGACGACCCGGTGGCTATGTATCTTTGCGATATTTTTGCCGCCCCGGCGAATTTGACCGGGATTCCCGCCTTAGCCATCCCTTCCGGCAAAGATAAAAATGGTTTGCCTCTATCTATTCAATTTATGGCTTCTCACTTTTGTGAAAATTCTCTTTTTGAAATAGGGAAAAAATTTGAAACCCTGAGAGAAAAATAATTTTTGTGATGCAATAAATAATACTTGTCCCGTATGAAATTTTACAAAACGTGTTATAATTACTATATTATTATTTATTAAAATTTTCATACTGGGATGTATACCACGAATACATTTAATAATAATCCTCTGATAGAAAATTCATTTCTTGGTTCCGATCTTCTTAATCCGGAATATTTATTCAGTAAAGGTGTTCAATTTTTGGGTTATATTTTTAATGCGAAAACCCTAGGGGGTTTTTATGTTTTTCTTTCTTTCCTAGCCATACTTTTTATCGCTATAATTATTTATACCACCATTAGAATGTTTGAGATCAGAGCAAAAGAGCGTGCACACTTAAGACATGAAATTGCTGAATATGCGCATAGTCAGGCTTTGCGAGAAGAAGAATCACAAGAAAAAGGAACGTTCAAAAACGAAAAATGGAAAAAAGTTTTAGATTATCTTTTTTCTGTAAATGAAAATGATTGGAAACTAGCAGTAATTGAAGCTGATTCTATGCTTTTTGATTTACTTACCCAATTGGGATTTAAAGGAGAAAATTTAGGAGATAAATTAAAGGAAGTAAACAGAGATAATTTTCACAGTCTTAATTCTGCTTGGGAAGTACATAATATAAGAAATAAAATAGCTCATGAAGGTTCTTCTTTCGAGTTTTCTTTACACGAAGCAAAAAGGATAATTAGTTTATATGAGCAAATTTTTCAAGAATTTGGGTATATTTAGTTTACTTTTTGAAGAATTTAAGATAGAATAATAAATGCCTATAAGGGTATTTTAGTTTATAGCGGGGTAGAGAAGAGGCATCTCGCAAGGCTCATAACCTTGAGACTCTGGTTCGATTCCAGACCCCGCAACACTTCGGCAAGTGACATGCCATAATGTCTAATTGTCGAATATTGTATGATATTTTGTCGGGGTAGCTCAGTTGGTAGAGCGGAGGAATCATAACCCTCAGGTCGTGGGTTCAATCCCCACCCCCGACACAAAAAAATTCTTTGAAATTACACAAAATTATGTATAATAGATAAGTGTTCTTTGTTTCTTAAGAGAAAGAAGAAAAAATTTGAAAAGTATATAATAATGCGGCTGTAGTTCAACGGTAGAACGCTCCCCTGTCACGGGAGAGGTAGTGGGATCAACACCCATCAGCCGCGCACAACATAAAAAATACAAGGGGTTCCCCTGTATTTTTTATGTTGGTTTTGTTTTAATAATTATCTACTCCCAGAATTTAATTTCTAAGATTTATCAAATAAGAAGATAAAGAATTATACACATTCTTAATCATTTGAGTTGTTTGATTAAAGAGATTTTTTAGATTAGAGATGGAAGTAATGAAAGCATTACCATTTATCTTATTTATCTGTTCAAAAGAAGAAGAAAAAATATTACCGTTTATTTTTTTTATTTGTTCCAAAGAATTAGTAAAAGCACTGCCGTTTATCTTATTTATCTGTTCGGAAAAAGAAATTCGGAGATTCATCAGGGCAGAAGCAAGAAAATTATATGTATTACTAAACATCAATCCTGTTTTTTTAAAAAGATTTGTAACATCAAAATAGAGATTATTTAAAACACAACCAGTTATTTCTTTAGTTTTCACAAAAGTTGAGGCAGAAGAAAGATTTTCCTTATTTTCTGTTATTTCTGAAGCAGAAGAAGGTGTAGAAAAAATATCAATCTCTATTGTTTGTTTATCAGCAGGTAAGCTGTCTGCTTTTCTGGGGAATTCAAAAAGTGTGGCGGGAGTTTTTAATTCTGTTGGGGCTGTGATTACAGCAAAACTGGTAGATACTCCCAAAACAAAAAATATACTTAGTATAAAAGTGATGAGCATTAAATTTTTAATTTTTAATTTTACAATTTTCATTCTAAATTGTTTTTTATTTCGCAGAATTTACTTTTTTTCGGGTCCTCGGGTCGGTCACTCTTTTGTTTTTAGTTGGTGTGACCTCAACCAGACCAGCTCAAAAAAGTAAATTCTGCTTCATAAAATTAATAATTATGGTATTGGTTCTGGTGCTGGAGGTTCTGCTTGCGGTGAGCTTGTCGAATCCGGTTCCGGTATTGGTTCAGGTTCAGGTTCTGGCTCTGGTTCAGGTTCTGGTGTCGGTTCAGGCGTAACTACAACATCTCCTACATTTACAGTTCGTGTAGCTGTAGCAGTATTATCTGCTGTATCCGTTGCGGTATAAGTAATAGTATATATGCCATCAGTTAATGTATCAACCGAACCACTAATAATTATAGCAACATCACCATCTACATTATCTACGGCTGTCGCTCCTTCTTCAGTGTAAGTGTCATTGATATCTAAATTAACTTCGCTAGAACCATTTAAAGTAATGACTGGGGGGGTGGTGTCTTGGGGATTGTCGTCAACCGGCTCGTCAACATCGGCAACGGAACGTTCAATTACCACACATTCCCCAGCAGTTGTTTTTGTTTCTCCGTTTGCCACAGAGATACAATATGGCTCGCCACTTATTTCATCATATAAAGTAATACCAGTGCGTTTATCTGGACTGCCGATTTTTAAAGTATCAACTACCAAAGCTTTCATATAGGCTATTCCATTTTCTACACTATATACTACATCACTAAAGAACATACTGGCATATTGTCCAAGTGTGGTAGCGGGAGTGCCTATTTGTGTAGTTGATAAATCTGATATCTTTAAATCCAATTCTTGAATAGAAGCTAACAAAGTTTCATTGACGGATGTTTGTTTTACAAAATTATCTGTCACGATTAATGTCAAATCAGATATTTTTTTATTGGTCGCTTGTATCCCTAGAACCATATATCCTAGAGTATTAACTGGGTTAACTATTGTTCCATTAAAATGCATTGCCCACAGAGCTTCATTTGCCATCACACCCACATATTCAGTTGTGCTATCTCCTGTACCCATTCCTGGTTTGTAATTGAAGCGATAGATTGGTGTTGAAAGAATTTGAGTTAATGCTTCACTTGGGTCAGTTATTGTTCCGATAATATCTTTTGATTGACGTGAAGATGAGGCAGCGGCCCATGAAGTTATACCATTCCCAGCAACATCAGTAAGTTGTTCCCCAGCTCCTCCAACTGCCGTTGGTAAAGTCATCGTCCAGGTTCCAGCTGCATTCGCAGGTTGAACAATTATTTTACCAGAAGTCACACCAGCTAAAGAAAGTACTCCTTTTGTTGTTCCAGCTGTTCCTAAACTTAGTAATTCAGTCGGACTGGTCGTCCTGATGCCGACGTTGCCGTTTGTTAAAACGGTAATGTAAGCACTCCAGCTTCCGTTATACCGGTACAGATCCAGCCTGTCACTTTCGGCGCTGCTCCGCTTGCTCCACTGCCAAAGGTTGTTCCCCTCCCCTAGTTCCAGGGAATTATTTTCATTCACACCCGAGCTGATCCTTAATACAGCTTCATTTGTGGCAGAGTAGACGTGCAACAGCTTATCCGGCGTCGTCGTCCCGATGCCGACGTTGCCGTTTCCTAAAATAGTCATTTTGGTACTCATCGTTTGCAAAGTAAGACCTGTGGTTAAAGTCGTTCCAGTTTGAAATGAGATAGTACTAGCTCCTGTGCCAGTTCCTAATCCAGCTTGT
>LBRM01000008.1 GCA_000991415.1 Candidatus Nomurabacteria bacterium GW2011_GWA1_36_15
CGCGCTTCCACCGATGAACACCACCCCTGCCGGCAATAATTCATTTCTTTTTATTTTTTTTAAATGATTTTCTATCAATTCAAAAATATCAAAGAGACGCGCTTCAACAATCTCATCTAATTTTTTCTTTGAAAAATCTTCTATAACATTTCCAAGTTTAAGATACTCTGCATTTTCAAGAGAAACCTTCATTCCCAAAGCAATGTCATTTGTAATATCTGCTCCGCCGATAGAAAATGTATGCAAGGATACCAAGGTTCTGTTTTCGAAAACAGAAAGTGACACCGTTTCAGACCCAATATTGACCAACGCTCCCCCTACTATTTTTTGTTTTTCAGACAAGACAATACGGCTTCCTGCCTCGGCGGAGGCGATAATATCTATCGGTTCTATCCCAGCCAAAGTTATCACTTCCAATAAATCCTCAAAATGTGAAATGGCACATTTCAAGCTTAGTCCCTTTCATACCCTCCGGTCGGCCCAGAATTTCTTTACCGTCGAGTTTAAAAGAAAGAGGAAATACTTTGATTACTTTTTTATTATTCAGATTTAAATTATCTTCGCAATCTTGTAGTGCTTTATTTATATCCAAGCCGGTTACCTCGCCATCAGCTTTAGAGATGATTCCTATGCCACTGCTCACATCTCCGCGTAAAGTTACGCCACCAATTGAAACAAAAGCGCGCCTGATCTTTATGCCTGAATTTTTTTCAGCCATGGAGATTGCATTTTTAAGCGAAGATACAGCTTCTGAAATATTAACGATATATCCATGCCGGATGCCTTTTGTTTCGCTTTCTCCCACACCAACAACCTTAGGATTTTTTTCTCCTTTTAGAAATTCTCCTACTACTACTCTGGTAGTGGTGGATCCCATGTCTACTCCTATAGAAATATTTCTGATCATACTTATTCTCTGCTACCTCCATTCTACTACTATGTTCCATTCCTTTCAAATGAAGCATTCCGTGGATAACTAAAAAGCCCAGCAATTGTTCAAAAGTTCTATCGAATTTCTTTAATTCTTTTCTGATTACGCTTTTACATAGGATGATTTCTCCCGCATCTTTATGCAAAGCAAAAGAAAGCA
Source organism: Candidatus Nomurabacteria bacterium GW2011_GWA1_36_15 (assembly GCA_000991415.1). GTDB lineage: Bacteria > Patescibacteriota > Minisyncoccia > Phycocordibacterales > UBA9973 > UBA9973. The sequence continues at coordinate 1,091 of LBRM01000008.1, forward strand.
CGTTAGTGGCTTTATCTATTTTTCTGTATCTTTTATTTAGTTCCCTGGATTTTTTTTCGCTGACGTAGGCAATAGACAAAGAATATCTTTTTCCCAAAATGTCTTGCTTTATTTTCTTAAATTCCATTTTTATTTTATTTTACCAAGCTTACGGAGTTTTTCTATTTCCTTTCTTCGTTCTAAATGTTTTAGAGTGCCCTTTTTTACTTTAAGTTTAGATTCTTTTCTTTTATTATAACGGGATCCTTTTACTTTTTGAATTATATTTGATTCTTGAATGCGACGAGAAAAGCGACGCAATACGCTCGTATTATTTTCGTTTGTATTTTTATTTACTTCAATTACTGTTTTTGCCATACACCATAGGTTATCATATGGTTAATGTATAGGCAAGTTTGAGTTAAAAAAATACAGAAAAGTGCTTTCTTCGGCATACGCAATATTAAATTCATTTATCACATTCAGGTTGGAGTGCGAGCCGTGAGAAAGCACTTTTTGTGTTTTTTGTTGGACTTTTTTATAAAAAAAAGCTAATATTTAAACCATGAAACAGACGGCTGATTATATCACAGAAGAGAAAAGAAAAGCTTTAGAGATTGAATTAAAAGAATTAAAAGGTCCCAAAAGGAAAGAAATTTTGGAGAGTTTGGCCTATGCAAAATCTCTGGGTGATTTGTCTGAAAATGCAGAATATCACCAAACCCGCGAGGATCAGGGTAAATTAGAAGAACGTATTCAAAAAATAGAACAAATTTTGCAATCTTCTCAAGTTGTATCTGGTGGCGGTGGGGAAGTGATTGAAATAGGTTCTAAAGTAGTGGTGGTAAAAGATAGAGAAAAAAGGGAAAAAAAATATCAAATTGTAGGCTCCGAAGAAGCTGATATGGCAGAAGGTAAAATTTCTAACAAATCTCCGTTTGGTCAAGCACTTTTAGGCAGGAAAAAGGGCGATGATATTTTATTTAAAACTCCCAGTGGAGCGGTTAATTATAAAATCATAAATGTGTCTTAAATTTCGCCACGGCGAATAAATTAAAATGTCTTCAATTGATGAAATTAGGGACGCTAAAATAAAGAAACTGAAACTTTTTAAAAATAAAGGCATTAATCCTTATAAAGCGGAAAGCAAAAGAGAACTTTCTTTGAAAGAAGTAATTGATTCTTTTGACACCCTGGAAAAGCCTGCCCGCCGTGGCGGGAAAAAAGAAGAAAAATGGATTGCTGGCCGGATAATGTCTATCCGCGGGCAGGGCGCTATTGTCTTTATAACTTTGAATGATGGCACTGGACTTTTTCAAGCTTTGCTAAAAAAAGATATTTTGGGAAATGAAAAATTTAATTTTTTTAATGAGGCAGTTGATATTGGAGACTTTATAGAAGTTTTAGGCAGTTTTTTTACTACTAAAAGAGGAGAGAAAACCATAGAAGCTAAAGATTGGACTATGCTTTCTAAAAGTTTGCTTCCCTTGCCGGAAAAATGGCATGGTTTGCAGGATATTGAAGAAAGATTTCGAAAAAGATATTTGGATATTTTAATGAACCCCGAAATAAAAGAACTTCTCATAAAGAAAACAAAATTTTGGGATACAGCGCGCACCTTTATGAAAGAACATGGATTTTTAGAAATTGAAACTCCGACTTTGGAAGTTACCACCGGTGGAGCTGAAGCCACCCCTTTTAAAACATATAATGAAGATTTTAAGTTGTCTCTGTTTTTACGTATTTCAGTCGGAGAACTTTGGCAAAAACGCTTGATGGCAGCAGGCTTCCCGAAAACTTTCGAAATCGGCAGAACTTTTAGAAATGAAGGCACTGACGCAAACCACTTGCAAGAGTTTACCAATTTGGAATTTTATTGGGCTTATGCAAATTATGAAGACGGAATGAAATTAGTGGAAGAACTTTATAAGAAAATAGCTATGGATGTTTTTGGCAAAACAAAATTTGAAACTCGCGGACATAAATTTGATTTAGGAGGTAAATGGAAACGCATTGATTATAGAGAAATTATAAAAAAAGAAACAGGCATAGACGTGCTTCAGACCACTGAAAAAGAAATAAAAAATAAACTAGAAGAATTAAAAATTGTTTATGATGGCGATACCATGGAACGCTTAGTGGATACTCTTTGGAAACATTGTAGAAAACAAATTTCTGGACCGGTATTTTTAACTGGGCATCCGAAACTTGTTTCTCCACTTTCTAAATCGATGGAAAAAAATCCAGAACTAACGGAAAGATTTCAAATTATTATTGCCGGAGCAGAAGTGGGTAATGGTTTTTCGGAATTAAATGACCCAATTGATCAGGCGGAAAGATTTGAAATGCAACAGAAGCTTTTGAAAGCGGGGGACAAGGAAGCCATGATGCCGGATAAAGAGTTTGTGGAAATGTTGGAGTATGGGATGCCGCCGACTTGCGGTTTCGGCTTTGGCGAACTGCTTTTTGCTTTTCTAGCCGACAAGCCTCTCCGCGAGACCCAATTTTTCCCATTGATGAAACCTAAAAATTTGGAGTAAAAAGTTAAATTTACGAAAGATTTACTTTCACAAAACTTCTGCATTTTTTAGGAATAATAAAAACCCACCTGAATAGATGGGTTTTTTGTTGAGAAGTTTTAAGGGAAAGCTAATTTAGTGATGAAATATAGTCTTTGGCATTCTTTCCTCCTAAAAAACACAATGCCGTTCCAAAGGCATTGTGGGAGTCGTTAATGGAAACCAGCGCAGACTCCGAATTACAAGTGAGCGCGGCGAAGCCTCCTGAAACCTCAAACTTTAATTTACCCTTAGGAAATGTGGGAAATTTCTTTTGAATTAGGGTTATTAGTTTCTCCAAAACTTCGGTGACCTTATCGGGGTAGGTGCTGAAGATCGGGTCGTTGAATACCCCGATGACTTGGAGTCTATTTTCTATAGAGAATTTAACAATTCTAAGTTTTTTGTCAATTGTTGGATCCTCTATAAAAAGTTTAAGATTGAGTTTTTGGGAAAGATCTTTTATTATCTTTTCCCTCGGTATTGGTTTTTCTAGTAATGTTTCCAACTCTTTCACCTTTTATATGTTGTTGAAAAAATTATTTTAAATAACATCTATTTCTATATAAAGAATAGCAGATTTTACACAATTTGTCAAATTTTTTATACTGCTTTCTTATAAAAGTTATCCACAGGTGGCATTTTGCGTTGTAGGAAGTAGTGGTTTACAATATATATCAAGTGGGAAAAGGTGGGAAACAAGTGGATAAATAATTTTATGTTAATCGGCGAATACATACACACCATAGATGAGAAGAATAGAATTTCATTGCCGGTAAAATTCCGCAAGGAACTTGGCAAAAAAATTATTATTACACCGGGATTAGATCAGTGTTTATTTATTTTTACAGCAGGTGAGTGGAAAAAAGTTTCTAAACGGCTTTCTGATTCGGACTCCGACCTTTCTTTTTTAAAAGCTGATAAAAGAAGTTTTAATAGGTTTATGTTCGGACGGGCAGTGGAAGTGGAAGTAGATACTATCGGAAGAATTTTAATCCCTGATTTTCTAAAAGATAGAATCAAACTGGCAGGCAGAGCAGCTATCATCGGAGTAGAAGACAGAGTAGAAATTTGGAATGATAAAACATGGTTACAATACAGAGAGGTAGTAGAAAAACAAGCAGACCAATTGGCAGAAAAGTTATGAGAGAAAGCATACATAAGACAGTTCTTTTAAATGAAACAATAGAAGGTTTGAATTTACAAAATAAATCTGTTGTATTGGACGCAACATTCGGTGGCGGGGGACATTCAAAAGCAATTTTAGAAAAGTATCCGAATGTAAAAATAATTGCCCTGGATCAAGATAAAAGTGTTTCAAAGAGTTTGATAGATCCTAGAATTTCTTTTCACAATTTAAACTTTAGAGATTTAGATAAAGTTTTAGAAAAAGGAGTTGATGGAATAATCTTTGATTTAGGTTTAAGTTCTGACCAATTGGAGAATTCCGGGCGAGGATTTTCTTTTATAAAAAATGAGCCCTTGCTCATGACCATGAAAGAAAAGGATATTATTTACGGTTATGGTGAGGAAAGATTTTCTAGAAGAATAGCCAAGGGGATAATAGAAGCCAGAAAAAAAAATAAAATAGAAACGACATGGGATTTAGTCAAAGTGATAGAAAACAACGTACCTGTAGCGTATAGAAAAGGAAGACTGCATTTTGCCACCAAAACCTTTCAAGCATTACGGATAGCGGTGAATGATGAATTAAGAACGCTTCAGACAGGACTTCAAAAAGGTTTCGAGATTTTAGAAAAAGGAGGAAGGATTTCTGTAATTTCTTTTCATAGTTTGGAAGATAGAATAGTTAAAAGATTTTATAAAGAAAAAGAAAAAAAAGGAGAAGCAAAATTAATATCTGCCCGAAATGAATTTCGTTCAGGCGGGAATAAAGAAGTAATACTAGCTTCGGCAGAAGAAATAAAAAATAATCCAAGGTCAAGAAGCGGTAAATTGCGAATTTTAGAAAAAAAGACATGAAACAAGTAAGTTTAAAACTAAAAAGTTACGCGAATAATGTAAATATCATTGATAATGGTAATTTACAAAGACGAGTTTTTAACATTATGCTTTGGACGCTCGGAATGCTTGCATTTTTTTATGTTTTTCTTCTAGGAAATATGGTTTTTAATATTGTAGAACGCAAAACGCTTGAGACATATGCTCTTACCTTATCCAATGAAGTTGGAAGCTTAGAATTGGAATATCTTTCTATGTCTCAAAAGGTTGATCTTAATCTTGCATATTCTCTTGGTTTTGAAGAAACAAAAACAAAATATACGACTCGCAAAGCCCTTGGCAGTATAAGCATTGCTAAAAATGAAATCTAGTTTTCTTTTTAGAACCAGAATTATATTTTTTTGTATCTCGATTTTTGCCTTAATTTTAATAACTAAACTTTTTTTAGTACAAGTAGTGCACAGCAGTTCTTATTCTGAAAGAGCAGACAGACAATATGCTACGCCTTCGTCCAATATCTTTGAACGCGGAACTATCTATTTTTCACGGAAAGATGGACAACTTGTCTCTGCCGCTATGCAGACTACTGGATTTAAGTTAACCATTAATCCTGTTAAGATTATTGATGAGGAGTTGGCTTTTGAAGAATTATCAAAAATTTTGAACCTTGGTCGAGACGAATTTTTAACAAAAGCGGGAAAGGAAAATGATCCTTATGAAGAAATAGCCAACCATCTTTCCAAAGAAGAGGCTGATGCGATATCCCTTTTGAAAATTCCTGGCTTATTTATTTATAAAGAAAAATGGCGTTTTTATCCAGGCACTAATCTTGCTTCACAATCATTAGGTTTTGTGGCTTATAAGGGTGATGATCTTGGGGGACGTTATGGTCTTGAAAGACAATATGACGGAGAACTTTCCAGAAATAAAAACAATCCCTATATAAATTTCTTTGCTGAAGTTTTTTCTAATATTAATAAAACTTTATTTAACGATCAATCGAGAGAGGGCGATGTTGTAACAACTATTGAACCATCGGTGCAAAGTTTTTTGGAAAAGACTTTGCAGAATGTAAAAGAGAAATATAAAATTGATTCCATTGGCGGGATAATCATGAATCCACAAGACGGTGCCATTTATGCCCTCAGTAACAAACCGGATTTTGATCTTAATAATTTTTCTAAAGTTAACAGCGCGTCTATTTTTGCTAATCCCTTGGTAGAAAGTGTCTATGAATTTGGATCGGTTGTTAAACCGCTAATTATGGCGGGGGCTTTAGATACGGGTGTAGTTACCGCTAATACGACATATGATGATAAGGGGTCTGTGATAGTTGAAAATAAAGAAATATTCAATTTTGATAAAAAAGCCCGTGGAATTGTGAATATGCAGGAAGTTTTAAATCAATCCCTAAACACCGGTATGGTTTTCGTTTATCATAAATTAGGTAAAGAAAAATTGCGTGATTATATGCTTTCTTATGGCATTAAGGAAAAAACTGGAATTGATTTGCCTAATGAAACAAGCGGTTTAGTTTCCAACCTGATAAATAGTCCTCGGGACATTGAATATGCCAATGCCGCTTTTGGTCAGGGTATAGCTTTGACTCCCATAGAGCTTATAAGGGCATTAGCGTCACTTAGTAACGGAGGTAATTTAATTGTGCCTCATCTTGTGCAAAAAATAAAATATGACGATGGCACAGAAGAAGATATGAAATATAATATGCAACCTACAAAAATATCTAAGGCAACCAGCGAAGAAATTACTCGTATGCTGGTGAATGTTATGGATGCATATATGAAAAATAAAAGTACTAATTTGGAACATTATTCGATTGCGGCTAAAACCGGTACTGCCCAAGTTGCCAATAATGAAGCAGGGGGCTATTATGAAGACAGGCATACCCATTCTTTTTTTGGATATTTTCCAGCTTATAACCCGAGATTTATAATTTTTCTTTTTGCTATAAATCCCAAAGGAGTGCCTTATGCAGCCCAAACCTGGTCGGATTCTTTTCTAAGTATTACAAAATTTTTGATTAATTATTATGAAATTTCACCTGATAGATAAAAATTAATGACCCACTCGATTTTTAAAAAAATAGTAACGTATGTATTGCAAACAGAATCACGGCTTGTGCTTTGGAAATATAAACCTAAAGTTATCACTATTACAGGATCAGTCGGCAAGACTTCCACCAAGGATGCGATTTATGCCGTGATTTCCGGCGTTTCTTATGTTCGTAAAAGTGAAAAAAGCTATAACAGTGAAATAGGATTGCCTCTTACCATCTTGGGGTGTGCGAATGCGTGGAATAATCCTTATAAATGGTTTTTGAATATTTTAAAAGGAATTTGGCTTTTTATTTGGCCCCATCAATATCCCCAATGGCTTGTGCTGGAAGTGGGTGTTGGAAAACCAGGTGATATGTATCGTACTGCTTTTTGGCTTAAAAGTGATGTAGTGATTATCACCAGTATAGGAGACACCCCTTCTCATATTGAATTTTTTGATTCGCATAAGCATCTTGTGGAAGAAAAAAGCGGACTTATAAAAACTTTAAAAAAAGACGGGCTTCTAATATTAAATAATGACGACGAAATAGTTTCTGAAATGAAAACGAGAATAAAAAATCGCGTTATAACTTTCGGTTTTAAAGAAGATTCTGATATAAAAGGTTCGGGTGACAGTATTTTTTATACTGATGAAGGAGAGCCCGGGGGGTTGATTTTTAGAATAGATGAAACAGGAAACAGTTTTCCGGTTGTTATTGAAGGAGTATTTGGTAAAAACTATGTTTATGCTTCACTTGGAGCCCTGGCATTTTCTTCCGGTTTAAAATTTAATATGCTTCAGAGTATAAACAAACTTAAAAACTACAACATTCCACCTGGGCGCATGCGTCTCTTGAAGGGGATAAATAATTCTTTTATTATAGATGACACTTATAATTCTTCTCCTTTTGCTTGTGAGTCTGCTCTTAAAACCCTAGGAGAAATAAAGTCCAATGGTAGAAAAATTGCCGTTCTGGGTGATATGTTGGAACTCGGTCATCATACGGAAGAAGCTCATAAAAATATCGGCAAAATTGCAAAAGAAAATGTTGACGTACTTATGACAGTGGGTCCTAGAGCGGAGAAAATAAAAGAAGGAACGATTGAAGCGGGAATGAATATAGAGAATATTTTTGAATTTTTAAATTCTCAAGAAGCAGGAGAATTTTTGAAAACTTTTGTACAAAAGAATGATTTTGTACTTATTAAAGGTTCACAAGGTATGCGAATGGAACGCGCAGTGGAAGCTATTTTAGAAGATAAAAAAAACAAATCTCAACTTCTTGTTCGTCAAGACGAAGAGTGGTTGAAGAAGAAATAAAAAAAGCGCAGAGGTATTTTAAAAATACATGCGCTTTTAGTTTATACTCTATCCCACCAAAGTAATATTTTTTTTCCTATTCCTGTTTTAAACAGAAATTTTTCAGCTATCCATGCTGAAGAAAAGAAAACAAACATTACGAATAACAGGGTTACTGCGAAGGGAAGGTCTTCCATTATCTTTTTCCTTTTTTGAATAACTAATTTATTATTTGTATATATGGTAGCATAAAGCAACTTGTTTGTCAAGTATTTAAAGATTGCAAAAAATCGTTTATTATGTTATAATTGCAAAAGAAAAAAATATGTAAATTAAGTATAAGAGGTATGAAATGCCTGAATTGTGGAATTTTATTTTTTTTATGTTTTGTTCTTGTTTTTCAATTTTTTTTCTGGTTATAATTTATTTGAAAGTAAAATATAATCCAGAAAGTTATTTTTTCGTCAAGCCCCTTGTTTGGGGTTTGATAAAAATCTTTTTATTTTTTAGTATATTTGCCGCCTTTCATAAAGTAGCATGCGCATAAATGTATGCTACTTTTTATTTTGTGACCCTACAGAGAATCGGACTCTGATTTTATCCTTGAGAAGGATACGTCCTAGCCGTTAGACGATAGGGCCATACAAAAAATATAACATTTTTAAAGAAAAGATAAAAATTTTAGCGCATCCTTTTGAGATGCGCTATTTTAGAGTTTTTTTACTCTACGTTTAGGTATGGAAGCCTAAACACCCATTTTGATTTTTTAGGAGTCAAAATTGTTTGTATTGTAAAATTTTTACCTTCTTCTGTTTTACCTCCCTCTCCTACCTTTTTACCCAATAATTTTTTTCCCAAGGAAGAGGAAGCTAAAATTATCTCTGATTTTTCGGGAAGGATGTGTTTTTTGACGACATGAGTTCCATCTATAACACAAAATAAAGTTTCGTTATTTTCAAAATGAAGTTTTACTCCATTTCCTACAAGAACCGAAAAATCTTGCTCTGCAGTTTTTATTACAGGAAGTTTTAAGAGATTATTAATCTCTTTTCTTCTTTTGCAATTATGTGGTAAAAAACCTAATTCTTTTTCTAGCGATTTTCTACCATTGGACGTTATAAACTTTTCTGGATAATCTGGGAGGACAGAAATTTTTCCGCACATAATACAACCTCATGTTAGATAATTTTTAAAGAAGTTAATTCGTTTACATTATATGTGTTTGTTATTTAATTGTCAAGTAAAAACTATGGAAGAACCTTTATTCTTTGAGTTTTGCCTACCTGACTGAACAATCAGTCGTTCGGGCGGGGTTTTTCTAGGGAGAGAGTAGAAAGCTCGGGCGAAGTGCCGGCGATGCGAAGCACATCTTTGTCTATCTTTTTTAATTCTTTATTTGAAGCATTATAATGATTTACAACTGTGCCAAGCGCGTTACCAAGTTTGTCATGATATTCATCGAAGGATTTTAAATGTTTTCCCAGATCTTCCACTTTTTTTATTATTTCTTTGGCAGATTCCTCTATTTTAAGAGCTTTTAATCCTTGAAGGACAGTTTGTAAATATGCCAAAAAAGATGTAGGGGAAGTAATAATCACTTTATATTTTCCAGCAGCGCGTTGAATTAAATTTTCATTTTCTTCCGAGGCTCCAACTTTGTTAGTCAAAAGGTCATAATAAATAGCTTCATGTGGAATAAACATAAAAGCGAAATCAGTGGTGCCTTTGGAGGGCTGTATATATTTTGCAGTTTCAGTAATGCGATTTTTTAAATCATTTACAAAAATTGTTTCCAGCTTTTTCTTTTCGGCCTCATTGTTTTCTTCTGCCATCTTATTGTAATTTTCCAGCGAAAATTTTGAATCTATGGGTATGATTTTATCTTTTACAAACACTACAGCATCCACTATAGTACCGTCGGGAAAAGGATATTGCATTTGATAGCTCCCAGGAGGAAGAACATTCTTCAAAACCGTTTCTAGGTAATACTCACCCAATATTCCGCGTTGTTTCGGATTTTTTAAAATATTTTCCAAACTTTGCAGTTGATCAGCAAAAGAAATGACTTGTTTATTGGTTTCGTCTAATTTTGTCAGTTTTTCTGTCACATCTCTGATTATCTTATTGGATTCAGAAGAATGGAATTTCAAACTTTCATTTACTTGTTTATTTGATTCACCAAGTTTATTATCAACATTTTTTATCAGCTCACTTACTTGTGTTAATAATTGTATCCCGGTGTTGTCATTTTCTTTCTTTTTGCCAAATAGAAAATAAGCAATAATACCCCCAATTAGAACCGTGATTATAATTATTAAAATATTTTCCATATATTTATTTTCCCAAATAATGTTTCAATGTATAAATCCAATCTTCATCTATCTGATCGCTATCTATTTTTTGAGCCAGCAACCACTCCAAATATCCACGATCCACCTTCTTTATTTCTTCTATCTTTTTACCGCTATATTTGCCGAATTTGATAGAAGTAAAAAGAGAAGGATGAGAAGAAATTTCTATCATTTTTTGTATTGCTTCTTCCTCGCTTATTTTTTCCTGTTCAATCAATTTTTTCTTTAATCTTTCGTATAATTTTTCCAACACCAAAACATCACCAAGGGCATCATGAGCGGTAGCGTCTATTTCAATATCTAAAAGGTATCGCAAATATTGCAAATTATATTTTTCTATTTTTTCGTCGGGATCTAAATATCTAGCCAGTCTTAGGGTACAAATAAAATTAGCAGGAATAATGTCTTCCTTTTTTATAATCATTAAGTCAAAAGGCGCATTGTGCGCGACGACGATAGCATTTTTGTTTTCAAGAAGTTCTTTTATTCTCGAAAAATCTTCGCTTTGCCTGAAAGCAGGTTTGTTTTCTAACATCTTGTTTGTGATATGATGCACAGCTGAGGCTTCTGGAGGAACCTTGATTGGCGGTTTGTAAAAACCGACAAAACTATCATTACCGCTCTTATAGGCGATTTGACAGAGAAAATCTTTTTCAGTATTGCCGGTAGTTTCTGTATCAAAAAATATTACATCATTCATAGTGTTATTTTATCATATTTTTGATATAATAGGGTGGGAATTTATGAAAATCAAAAATTTTTGAGCCTTCGCCCTCGGAACCATAAGGACAGAGGACCCACGACTCTTAAAATTTTTATTTTCATAAATTCTTATTCATGTTGCACGAACAAATAAAAAATAATATAAAAGAAGCTATGTTAGCAAAAAATACCGTGTTGCTTGAGACCTTAAGGTCTATGGTAGCTAGTTTTACCAACGAACTTGTTGCTAAAAACAGAAAGCCCAATGAAATACTTTCAGACCCAGATGCGCTGACTGTAATTAATCGTCTTGCTAAACAGAGGAAAGATTCAATAGAACAATACAAAAAAGGCAATCGGCAAGATTTAGTAGACGAAGAAGAAGCGCAATTGGCTATTTTAGAAACTTATCTGCCGAAATTAATGGAAAAGAGTGAAATTGAGAAAATTGCCAAAAATAAAAAAGAAGAATTAGGTATTACAGATTCGACAAAAAAGGGTATGTTGATGCAAGCCCTAATGAAAGAATTAAAAGGTAAAGCAGATGGCGGGATAGTAAAAGAGGCAGTTGATAGTCTTTTTTAAAATTTTAGCATATGCATACAGTTCAAGTTTTAAATCATTTAATACAAGACAATCAAGTATTAGCTTATATATTAATTTTTTTGGGGCTAATTTTTGAAGGAGAAATAGTAGTTATTACTACCGGTGTTTTGTCGTATCTGGGGGTTCTTAATTTTTGGATATCGCTTTCTTTTATTTTAGCCGGAGGAATGGCAAAAACATTTGGCGGATATTATTTAGGTGGATTTTTGTATAAAAAATACAGCCATCATAGTTTTTTTAGATACCTTGAAAAAAGAGTGCTTTTTTTTATGCCCAGGTTTGAAAAAAAACCTTTTTGGTCTATTTTTATTTCAAAATTTATAATAGGGGTAAATTATTTGATTATTCTTTTTGCCGGATATCGTAAGATTAATTTTAAAACTTATTTTAAAGCAGAAATATTTTCTACTGTCATCTGGGCACCGTTACTTTTGTATCTGGGGTTTTACTTTAGTCAGACAGCTCTTTCTTATAGTAAAGAAATAAGCAGATTTTCTTTAGCCATATTTATTCTTTTGGTAATTTTTCTGCTTTTTGACAAATTGGCCGCTTCTTTTTATAGAATTTTTGAATATCTTAAAAATGGTGGCATAGAAAATAATGGAAATGGACACAAATAAAAAAAAATTAATTACTCACAACGGGTCTTTTCACGCAGACGATATTTTTGCGGCGGCCACTCTTTCTTTGATGTTAGAAAAAAGAGGCGAAAGTTTTGAAATAATTCGCACTCGTGACCCTGAAACAATAAATAGTGGAGATTATGTTTTTGACGTAGGTGGAATGTATGATGAAAAAACAAACAGATTTGACCATCATCAAAAAGAGGGAGCGGGTGGCAGGGAAAACGGAATTCCTTATTCTTCTTTTGGACTTATCTGGAAACATTTTGGAATAGATTTATGTGACAAGAATATTGATGTATGGAGTATGATAGATTTTAAAATTGTTATACCCATAGATGCTGTAGATAATGGTGTAGATATCGTTATACCAAAATTTAAAAACGTCACGCCGTACGGTGGAGAACAACCCTTTCTTATTTTTTCTCCAACATGGCAGGAAAATGAAAAAAATCTAGATAGTATATTTAAAGAAAAAGTTGAGGATGTTAAAAAAATTTTAAAACGTGAAATTGAAGTTGCAAAAGCCGACAACTTAGGGGGAAAATTAATTGAGGAAGCTTATTATAAGGCTAAAGATAAACGTGTTATAGAATTACCCAATTCATTTCCAAGATATTTATACCAAGATACCCTTTCTAAATTTCCAGAACCAATTTATCTTATATATAAAAGCGATCACAGTGAAACTTGGAAAGTAGAAGCAGTACAAAAATCTCCAGAAACAATGGAGAGTCGCAAACCATTTCCCAAAAGCTGGAGGGGTTTTTTAGATAATGATAAAAAATTAAAAGAAATAACCGGAATATCTGATGCAATATTTTGTCATAGGAATGGTTTTCTTATCACAGTTGTCTCCAAAAGAGGAGCTATGTCTCTCACACAAAAAGCATTACTAGAACCTAGTCAGATAGAGCCCCAAGACTCTATCTGAAAGAACCCAATTCTTATGGCCTTTATAGACGAAATAAAAATATATGCAGAAGCAGGACGCGGAGGAGATGGCGTAGTTAGATGGCGGCAAGAAAAGTTTATACCGAAGGGCGGACCGGCGGGAGGGGATGGCGGGCGTGGGGGAGATTTTTACGCTGTGGCCATCCGCGATGTGCATATACTTTCAAAATATAAGGCAAAAAAAAGTTTTAAGGCACAGAAAGGCGAAAATGGAGGAAATAAAAGTTTGCATGGGAAAAAAGGGAATGATTTTGTTTTAGAATTGCCGATAGGATCTATCATCACCAACTTGGAGACGGAAGAGAAATGGCAACTATTGGAAGAGAGAGAGAAAATTTTACTTTTGAAGGGAGGTCATGGCGGATTTGGCAATGAACATTTCAAAAGTTCTACCAATACCACTCCGAAAGAATGGCGACCGGGAGAAGAAGGTGAACGCGGTAATTTTCATATAGAGCTGGAGCTTTTTGCTGATGCCGGATTAGTGGGGCTTCCAAATGCCGGTAAAACATCATTATTGAATGCAATAACGAATACGAATGCCAAAGTCGGGGATTATGAATTTACCACTTTAGACCCCAATCTGGGTGATTTTTACGGACATACCATTGCCGACATTCCGGGATTAATAGAAGGGGCAAACCTAGGAAAAGGATTGGGCGTAAAATTTTTACGGCACATAAAACGCACTAAAATGATTGCGCATCTTATTTCCTTCGAGAATCTTTTTAAGAATACAACGGGAATGATGAAAGCTTATAAAGAAATTCGTAAAGAGTTGGAAAAATATGATAAAAACTTAAATTTAGGAGAAGAAGGTTTATCAAAAAAAGAAGAAATTATTATTCTTACTAAATCAGATACTACGGATAATTCTAAGATAATAGAAAAAAAGAAAAAAGAATTTGAAAAAATTTCTAAAAAAGTTTTTGTTCTTTCTTTATATGACGATAAATCTATAAAAACTTTCCGAGACGAATTAGTGAAAATTTTGAAGAAAAAGGTATAATAAAAACATGGGGAAAAAATATTACCCGACAATTGGGCTTGAGATACACGCGGAATTGAAAACACAAACAAAAATGTTTTGTGGTTGTAAGAATGATCCTGATGAAAAAAATCCAAATGTAAATATTTGTCCTATTTGTATGGCCCATCCTGGAGCTTTGCCAGTAATCAATAAAAAAGCAGTAGAGAATGTGATAAAAGTTGGACTTGCTATAGATGGTAAAATTGCTGATTTTACCGAATTTGACCGTAAGAATTATTTTTATCCAGATATTCCGAAAGGTTTTCAGATTTCCCAATATAAATATCCAATAGTTTCCGGTGGGCATTTGGCTGATTTTGATGTCACTCGAGTGCATCTGGAAGAAGATACGGCTAATAATAAACACGATAGAGGAAATTTTTCCTTAATTGATTTTAATCGCGCAGGCGTGCCATTGATGGAATTGGTAACCGAACCGAAAACATTTGAAGACGCGGAAATTGCTGCCAAGGGCGCTTCTATTTTTGCCAAAGAATTTCAGCTCGTATTGTGGTATTTGGGAGTATCGGAAGCGAATATGGAAAAGGGTGAAATGCGAGTGGAAGCAAATATTTCTGTTTCGGAAGATAAGAATAAATTAGGCACAAAGGTGGAGGTGAAAAATTTAAATTCTTTCAAGAGTGTCGAGAAGGCTATTAAGTTTGAATTAGATAGAATGATAGAACTTTTAGAAAATGGAAAGAAAATAGAAATAATACAAGAAACTCGCGGATGGGATGAAGAAAAACAAAAGACGTTTTCTCAAAGGAAAAAAGAATCTAGTCAGGATTACAGATATTTTCCAGAACCGGATTTGCCTAAAATGAGGCTGCATGAAGCTTTTGATTTGGAAAAAATGAAAAAAGAACTGCCAGAATTACCGCAAGCTAAACGCCTAAGATACAAAAATGATTTTGGTATTAAAGATGAAGATATAGAAAGTTACATTAATGATAAAGAGCTAGGAAGTTGGTTTGAAGAAATTGCAAAAATATTGAATGATAAAGATAAAGTAAAAATAGCTTCAAATTATATAACTTCAGATTATTTAGGACTTAAGAAAAATAATCCAAATACAAAAATCACAAAAACTCAAAATTTTGCTGAGCTAATAAATCTATTAGCAAATAATAAAATATCCTCTCGTGCTGCTAAAAATATTTTGGCGATGATTATTGTGAAAGATGAATCCCCGCTTAAAATTGCGACAGAAAAAGGATTGTTGCAGAAAAATGACGAAGGGGAAATTAAGAGTCTAGTAGAAAAAATAATAGCGAAAAATCCTGAGGTGGTTGCTACTTATAAGACCGGTAAGGAAAATGCCATTATGTCTTTAGTTGGGAAAATTATAAAAGAAAGTAAAGGAAGTGCAAATCCTCAAATAGTTGTTAATCTTCTAAAAGATTTATTAAAATGAATAAAGATATTCTAACAAAAACTGTTTCTCACTTGCTTCTTCCATCCAAGGGTATCCTGGCTATAGATGAAAATTTGAATACATGCAATAAACGTTTTGAAAAGCTTGACATACCTGCTACCGTAGAAAAACGCAGAGAATATCGAGAACTTTTAATAACCGCTCCAGAAATTGAGAAATATATTTCAGGTTATATTCTTTTTGACGAAACCATTAGACAAAATACTAAAGATAACAAAAGTTTTATTTCTGTTTTGCAATCAAAAGGTATAGAAATTGGCATAAAGGTTGATAAGGGCGTAGAAGAATTTTCTCCGGATTCTTCAGAGAAAATTACAGAAGGACTTGATGGATTAAGTGACAGATTAAGAGAATATAAAAATATGGGCGCAACTTTTGCTAAATGGCGCGCCATTTATAATATTGGAGAAAATATTCCAAGTCCGAAATGTATAAAAGCTAATGCGAATATTTTTGCCCAATACGCTCATATTTGTCAGAGGCAAGATATAGTGCCGATAATTGAACCAGAAATTTTAATAGACGGAGATTATACTGTGGAAAAATGTTATGAGATAACTGCTAAAAATCTAGATATTATTTTTTCTGAGTTGCAAAATGCGGACATTTTTATTCCGGGAATAATTTTGAAGACAAATATGATAATTTCTGGAAAAGAAGCAACAGTGCAGGCTTCAGCAGAAAAAGTTGCTGAAATGACAATCAAATGTCTAAAAGAACATGTACCGAATAATATTGGTGGAATAGTTTTTTTATCAGGTGGGCAAAGTGACGAAAAGGCAACCTTGAATTTGAATGCCATGCATCAAATAGCAAATTTACCTTGGCCGCTTACTTTTTCTTATGGTCGAGCGATTCAAAATAAAGCTCTTCGAAGTTGGGCGCAAAATTCAAAAGATACAGTAATTATACAGAAACTTCTTTTAGAATCAGCCAAGATAAACAGCTTAGCTAGCGTAGGGAAATATCAATCAAAATAATATGTTTTTACAAATATTTAATATGATAAAAAATTTATTACGCACCATCTTTGTCTTCTTTGAATGATTTTTAAAAATTAGATGAAAGAGGAAATCCAAAAATTTTTTAAGGGGGAAGTGGAAGATGATGAAAAAACTCTTGCAAAATATTCGCGAGATGCGAGTATTTTTGAAGTAAAACCTAAACTTGTACTCTTTCCCAGAGATTCTGAAGACGTGAAAAATCTGGTGAAATGGGTTTCTGAAAATAAAGATAAGTATGCGGATCCGGAATTAAATAAAGATTGGAAAAATCTTTCTATTACTGCCAGGTGCGCAGGTACCGATATGTCAGGTGGAGCAATAGGGGAATCTTTGATATTGGATTTTACTAGGCATATGAATAAATTAATAGGTTGGAATCAAATTCTAAAAAATTCTTCAGAATTTGATTCCATTACAGTGCAACCGGGCATGTTTTACCGAGATTTTGAAAAAATGACGCTGGAGAAAGGATCGGTTTTACCTTGTTATACCGCCTCGAAAAGTTTGAATGCCATGGGAGGGATGTTTGGTAATAATTCTGCTGGAGAGCGAACTCTTAAATATGGGAAAACCGAAGATTATATTTTAGAAACCAAAATGGTTTTTTCGGATGGCAACGAATACGTAATTAGACCGCTAAGCCAGAATGAATTAACAAAAAAAATTACACAAACAAATCTTGAAGGTATAATCTATAAAGATATTTATGATTTAATAAATAAAAATAAAGAAGAAATAAAAGATGCAAAACCAAAAGTTCATAAAAATTCTGCTGGTTATTATATTTGGAATGTTATAAGTAGCCCGCCTGAAAAAGATTTTGGCGCCTTCGCCCTCAGAGATATTAAGACAGGGGACCCACGACGCATAAAATCTTTTTCAGGCGGGCTTTTCTTTGATCTAAATAAATTGCTTGTCGGTTCACAGGGGACTTTAGGTATTGCTACGGAAATTACTTTCAAACTTGTTCCCAATCCAAAATATTCCAAACTGGTAGTTGTTTTTATGAATGATTTAGCTTCCCTGGGTCATCTGGTAGATGAAATTTTACGATTTGACCCAGAAACCCTAGAAACGTATGATGACAAAACTATAAAACTAGCAGTCAGATTTTTCCCAGATTTTTTTAAAAACAAAGGTTTTATCGGCATTATTAAATTTATGTGGAATTTTTTACCGGAGTTAAAAATGATGATTACTGGGGGTTTCCCAAAATTGATCCTTCTAGCGGAATTCGCCGGAGAAGATGAAACTCTAATAAATAAGCGATGCATTCTTCTTAAAGAAAAAATTGAGGGTTTTAAACTGGAAGTTCACATTACTAAGTCAAAAGAAGAAGCGGAAAAGTATTGGGATATCAGAAGAAAAAGTTTTTCTCTTTTACGGAAACATATTTCAGGTCTTCATACCGCTCCCTTTATAGATGATATTATAGTTCGCCCAGAATTTTTACCAAAATTTTTTCCAGAGTTAAATGGAATTTTAAAACAATATAATTTGACCTACACCATAGCAGGACATGCGGGGGACGGCAATTTTCACATTATTCCTCTCATGGATTTTTCACGTTCCGATACTGCAAAAATAATAGTAGAACTTTCAGAAAAAGTTTATAATCTTGTCATAAAATATCACGGTTCGATTACAGCTGAACATAATGACGGCCTTATTCGCACCCCTTATCTGCAAAAAATGTATGGAGAAAAAATAATTAATCTTTTTGAACAAATTAAAAAAATTTTCGATCCGAAGAATATTTTCAATTTGGGTAAAAAAGTTGTTTCACCTGATGGAGTGGGCACCAAAGAATACGTAGTATCACACATTGCCTTAGAACACAATGTTCATCATGAAATTTAAATTTTAGAATTAAATTCTCAGACTTAGTATTATGTTTGCTTTTTGATTTTTTTTATATATAATGCCTTTATGTTTGTAATTAAAGCTAAAAAGAGAAATGAGGGTGTTAATTTAAATACTTTGAGAAAAACAGGAGAAATGCCGGCAGTTTTTTATGGTGCGGGTAAAACCCCTACTTCTATTTCCTTATCAATCGTTGAATTTAAAAAAATCTGGAGAGAGGCTGGAGAATCTTCTACTGTTAAAATTTCACTAGATGATAATAATATTGATGCACTTATACACGAAGTGCAAGTTCATCCAGTGACAGAAGAGCCAATACACGTGGATTTTTTGGTTGTAGATATGAATAAGAAAATACGGGTCAAAGTACCGCTTGAATTTATCGGAATATCCAATGCGGTGAAAAATGGACTGGGAAATCTTGTTAAAGTACTTTATGAAGTGGAGGTTGAAGCATTACCTAAAGATCTTCCACACAATCTTGAAGTTGATATATCCAAACTTGAAACAGTAGAAAACCAGATCTTTGTTTCTGATATAAAATTGCCAACTGGAGTTGCTATTATTGTAAATGAACGTGAGATTGTAGCTTCTATCGTTCTTCAAGTAGAGGAAAAAGAGGAGGTTGCTCCGCCAATTGATTTATCTGCAATTGAAGTTGAAAAGAAAGGTAAAAAAGAAGAAGAAGGAGAAGTTACAGATGCTGTAGTTCCTGAAAAAGAGGAAAAAATAGAGAAAAAATAATTCCCGAGAAGCAGACAAGTTTTTTATAAAATGTTATAATAGAAATTATGGTTAAAAAATTCGCCATAATTTTTGTTTCTATATTTTCAATATTAATTTTTACGGCATATAAATTACATGCCTCTTTTGATTGTCTCACTTTGAATAATTCTTCTTCTCAAGCTGATAAAGATTTTTGCAGAAGGGAGCTTAGTCAAATAGAAGCCCAACTGGCTGATTTATTAAATAAACAAAAAGAACAACAAAAACAAACCGGAACCCTGCAAGGTGATATAAACTATTTAACTAGCCAAATTAATGCTTTGAAAATTAAGGTTAAAGCGAGGAGTTTAAAAATTGCAGAACTAAAGGTTGATATAAAAGACAAAGTCTCAAAAATTGAAACCCTTTCTGAAAAAATAGATCGTGAACATGAATCTTTAGCTCAATTATTGCGCAATACAAATGATTTCGATAATAAGGATTTTATTTATTTAATATTTTCTGATGAAGATTTGTCTACCTTTTATAGCGATCTGGAATCTTATGCTTCAATTAAACAAGCAGTAAAAACATCAGTAGATCAAATTAAAGGGATAAAAACTGAAACTGAAACAGAAAAAAAAGATCTTGAAAAAAAACAAGACGCAGAAACTAATGCCAAAGCTGAACTTGAGTCTGCTCAAAAGAAGGTGGTACAATCTGAAACAGAAAAGAAACAGCTTTTATCTATTAGTAAATTGAAAGAAGCGGAATATTTGAAACTTGCTAATGAAAAAAAAGCTAGAGCAGATAAAATACGTTTGGCATTGTTTCCTCTCCGTGATGCACAAGCAATTCCTTTTGGTGTGGCTCTAGATTATGCGGAAAAAGCTGAAAAGAAAACAGGAGTTCGTCCAGCTTTTGTGCTTGCTGTTTTGAAGCAAGAAACCAATCTTGGAGCGAATGTTGGTTCATGTGTTATAACCAATCTTTCAACTGGCGAAACAAAAAATACAAAATCAGGACAAGTTTTTAGTAAAGGCATTCATCCTACGCGCGATTTACCTCTTTTACAGGAGATAGTAAAAGAACTTGGCAGAAATCCGCTTAGCACTATAGTTTCCTGTCCGCAATCAGTAGGTTTCGGGGGAGCCATGGGACCAGCGCAATTTATTCCATCGACCTGGAATCTTATTAAATCAAAAGTAAAAAATGCATTAGATAAATCAATTCCCGATCCGTGGAATCCTGCTGACGCAATTATGGCGTCTTCTATATTGTTGCAGGATAACGGGGCAAGCGCTCGGACCTATACTGCCGAAAGAAATGCTGCCTGTAAATATTATTCTGGTCGAATATGCTCTGATCCAACTGTAAAAAATGTTTTTTACGGAAACGCCGTTATGGCTTTGGCTGAAAAAATACAAGCTGATATAGATTTGCTTTCAAATTAAAATTGTGATAGTGTCTAAAAGAAAATTCAAAAGATTTATGAAAAAAAATATACATCCTAAATATGATATTAAAACCAAAGCCACTTGCGCCTGTGGGGCTGTTTTTGAAGTGGGCTCAACCATGCCTGAAATTAAAGTAGAAGTTTGTAGTCAATGCCATCCTTTTTACACTGGCAATGAAAAAATTATGGATACGGCCGGACGAGTAGAACGTTTCAATAAACGCCGAGCAGCTTCTGTTAAAGTTAAAAAATAATGGACTGGCAAGAGTGGAAAAAAAGTCAAAAAAATGTGGAAACAGAAGAATTTCCGAATGAGATAGTTTTAGAAGTGCGGGCTGGGGCAGGAGGCGACGAAGCTTCACTTTTTGCTTGGGAACTTGCGCATATGTATGAATTATTTTCCACTATTCAAGGTTGGCAATGGAAAACCAATTATGAATCAAAAAGTGAATTGGGGGGATATAAAGAAGCCAGTTTTGAGATAAAAGGCAGAGATATTTATAAAATGATGCGTTATGAAACAGGAGTGCATAGAGTGCAAAGAATTCCAGCCACAGAAAAAAATGGCAGAGTACATACCTCTACGGCATCTGTGGCTGTACTCCCTATAAAAAAGAGAATTTTATTTGAAATAAATCCTGCTGATTTAGAGATGGAATATTCGCGTTCTGGTGGAAAAGGTGGACAGAATGTGAATAAAGTTGAAACAGCCGTACGGCTTATTCATAAACCGACAGGTATTGATGTGCGATCTACAAATGAACGAAGCCAATTGGCAAACCGGGAAAAAGCAATGGTCATTTTGACTGCCAAACTTCAACAATTAGAGGAAGAAAAAGAAGCGAAGAAATATGCCGGGGTCCGCAAAGATCAAATAGGTACAGGAGATCGTTCTGAAAAAATCCGCACTTATAATTTTTCACAAGATCGTGTGACGGATCATCGTATTAAAAAATCATGGCATAATTTGCCTAGAATAATGGAAGGGGAGATTGGAGAAATTATTAAAGCTTTAGAATCTGGTGAAACGGGAGATGAGGAATAAAGATTGTATTTTTTTATATTTAGTAGTAATATTAAAAAGAAGTCGTTATTATTAGTTTTTAATTATTTTAATAAAATTATGAATAAATCTGAAAATCGAGAACAAATTTTATCAAGAAATGAAAGTATAAGTGAATATGGGAAACAAGAATCTGAGGAAAAAGAGACCTTAAAATATTTGGGCGAGGAGTATTGGATAGAAATTAAGGGGACAACTAAACGTATGAAAAAGAAAGAAAATGGTAATATTTTCACTTCTACGAAAGATTATCACAACTTTTTTATTAAGGATGGAATCTTGTATGGTAAAATGATGGGAAACAAAGAGCCGGAAGCCGTAGAATTTGTGCAAATTGATTCATAAAAATTTCTTTGCTTTTTAAAAAGGATGTGTGCTATATTCTCTATGTAGTTTCTCCATTAGCTTTTTTGTTTAAATTGTGAGGTTTGGTTTTATTTTGCATCAAAGAGATCATTGAGCGACAAGAGTATCTACGTCCGCCTTTCCGGTGGATATTATAATTAGTTTTTACTCGTTTTTTAAAAAACGGGGGAAGTAAAATAATATGGCTACAAAGCTATATGTAGGGGGACTCCCTTACAGCGTTCAAGAGGATGCTCTTAAAGAGCTCTTCGCACAAGCTGGTAATGTAACATCAGCTGTGATTATTATGGATAAGATGTCAGGTCGCTCAAAAGGTTTTGGATTTGTAGAAATGGCTACGGCTGAAGAAGCACAAGCCGCTATATCTATGTTTAATGACCAAGAATTCGAAGGACGTAAGCTCACAGTGAATGAGGCTCGTCCCATGGAAGCTCGACCACCTCGAACAGGAGGTAGTGGCGGATATGGCGGAGGTAACGGTGGTTACAGTGGTGGAAATCGTGGACGTCGAGAATACTAATTGATTTTTTAGTTAGTGTTTTATATTTTTATTGGGTTGTATAGATTTCGGGCGTGTAGTTCAGTGGTAGAACGCTGTCCTGATAAGACAGAGGCCGTAGGTCCGATTCCTACCACGCCCACATGCAAGAAAATAAAAATAAAAATAGTATTTGGTGGAAACCAGCGGTTGAAATATTTAGTGAAATTTCTACTTGGATTGCAGTGCCGATAGTATTAGCTCTTATTGCAGGCAAAGCCCTTGATAACCGTTACGGCACAAAACCATGGATGCTTTTAATACTGGCCGGCGTAGGTTTCTTGATTTCGTCTTTTGGCATTGTGCGTACTGTAAAAAAATATATGAAAAAAATAACTGAGGAAATTGAAAAAAATAAAAATTAATTTACTTGTCCCGTACTAAATTTTTGATTACGGGGCATAAAGATAAAGATTATTAATTAAAATTTTAGTACTGGGATGATAGAACAGGAAAACACAATACAGATAGAACAAGAACAAATAAGTCATGAAATTACTCTTTTTGCCGAACCTGTATATCATTATAAAAATTTTCCTATCACCAATGCTTTACTGACTAGCTGGGTTGTAGTAATAATTATTATTATTTTGTCTTTTATTCTTCGCTCTAAACTTCGAGAAATTCCTAGTAAAATTCAAAATCTTTTTGAAATTATTGTAGAAGGTGCGCTTTCTTTGTGTGATCAAGTGACAAACAACAGAACTCTTTCCATGAAAATTTTTCCAATCGCTATTTCTGTTTTCTTTTTTATTCTTATTAACAATTGGTTCGGAATACTTCCGTTAGGTGGATTTGGATTCATAGAAAAAGGAGAAACTAGTACCATATTCGTGCCTTTCCTTAGAGGAGGGACGGCTGATATAAATACGACAATTGCTCTTGCTATTATGGCAGTGTTAGGTGCAAATATATTTGGTGTTTTTTCAATAGGTATATGGAAAACTTTTAATAAATATGTTAATCTGAATGTAATTGGACAGATAGGGAAAAAAATACGTAAAGACCCAACAATCATCATCGTGGCTCCGATTACGTTCTTTGTTGGATTAATTGAAATTATTGGTGAGTTTGCAAAAATAGCATCACTGTCGTTTCGTCTTTTTGGTAATGTATTTGCTGGAGAAGTTTTGCTTGTTTCTATGGCAGCATTAGTTGGATATATAGTACCAATACCTTTTCTTTTTCTTGAAATATTGGTAGGACTTATTCAAGCACTTATTTTTTCAATTTTACTTGTTGTTTATTTTACCATTGGAGCAACCGATCATGATGAACACGAGGAGAAATCTTCCTCGCCGAGTCAAGATGGGCATGAGGTCGTTATTATTAATTAACTCCGTTTAAACGGAAAGAAATATATGGAAGGATTAGAATTAAGTACTATCGCAAAAGCAGTTGTTATGGCCGTAGGAGCTATTGGTCCTGCTGTGGCTATTGGTATGATTGGTTCAAAAGCTATGGAATCAATTGGCCGTAATCCAGAAGCTGCCGGCAAAATTCTCGTGCCTATGCTTCTTGCTTGTGCTTTGAAGATTTAAAATTTAAGAACTTTTTAAATTTTAAATCTTTGCCTCTACTCGCTATGTGCGTGTAGTTTTATGTTGTTTTTTAATTTAATTTTCTATGGAATCAATCATTAACACATTTCATATTGACCTTAAAATTATTATTGCTCAAATTTTTAATTTTGGGATTGTTTTTGTGGTTTTATATTTATATGCGCTAAAACCATTGAATAAACTGATGAAAGAACGTTCAGAAAAAATAGAAAAGGGAATCAACGATGCTAAATCAAATGCTGAAATTTTAAATAATACAAAAGTTGAATACCAAGAGCTTATAACCAAAGCCCGCAAAGAAGCAGATAAAATATTTCAGGAGGGTAAAAAAGAAGCTGAAACTAAGAAAACTTTAATGTTGGAAAAAGCAAAAGAGGAAGTAGCTGTTATGATTGCAAATGGTAAAAAAAATTTTGAAAATGAAAAAATAAAAATGGTTGCACAAGCAACAGAAGAGATTGTATCTCTTTCTGTCAAAATAGCAGAAAAAATACTTGGTAATAAAATTGATGAATCTTTTGAAGAAAAAACAATGAAAGAATTAAATAAAATATAAAATGACCACTTTATCAAACAATGACATAGCGCGCGCCATTTATCTGGTTTCAAAAGACAAGACACATGCAGAACTTCATAATGTAATCAATAAAATAGTAAGTTTTCTTGTTCGTAGACGATTGTTGTCAAAAACTGAAGATATATTGGAACGATTAAATAAAATAATTAATCATGAAAATCAGAAAATTATAGCAAAACTGTTAAGTGCTAAAAAATTGAAAGAAAAAACAAAGAAAGAACTTACTTCTTTTTTGAGAGAACGTTATAAAGCAAAAGAGATTGTTTTTACGGAAACAATAAATGAAAAATTATTAGGAGGAATAAGAGTGGAAATAAATGATGAAATAATTGATTTAACAGTAAAAAACAAAATAAAAAAATTACAAGAATATTTAATAAGAAAAACATGAGCACCAATTATATTGTAGAAAATTTAAAAAAAGAAATAGATAATTTTTCATCACAAATAAAAGCCGAAAAAATTGGTCATGTTTTGGAAGTTTTTGATGGCATTGCGAAGGTGTCTGGACTTTCTGATATAAAATCATCTGAAATGGTGACTTTTCCTAATGGTGAAACGGGAGTAGCTCTTAATTTAGAAGAAGATACAGTAGGCGTCATTATTCTTGATGATTTTTCAAAGATAAAAGAAGGTGATGAAGTTAAAACTACCGGTAAAATCCTTGAAATACCTGTTTCCGATAATATTGTAGGACGAGTGGTAAATGCTCTTGGAGTGGAAATTGATGGTAAGGGAGTGATTAAAGCGGATAAAACTTATCCAATTGAAAAAGTTGCTCCCGGGGTTATTACCCGTCTTAGTGTAGATAAGCCAGTAGCTACTGGAATCAAAGTGATAGATGCCATTATTCCCATAGGACGCGGACAGCGCGAACTTATTATTGGTGATCGTCAGACTGGCAAAACAGCTATAGCTATTGATACTATTCTTAATCAAAAAGGTCAAAATATGATATGCATCTATGTATCAATTAGCCAAAAAGATTCCAAACTTCGTAAAATTCAGACTCGTCTAGAAGAGGGTGGCGCTATGGCATATACAGTTATTGTGTCTGCAGGATCTTCAGAACCCGCGCCACTATCATATATCGCTCCTTATACGGGAGTATCCATAGCCGAATATTTTATGGACCAAGGAAAAGATGTTTTAATAATTTATGACGATCTTTCCAAACACGCCGTAGCCTATCGTGAAATATCTCTTCTTCTAAGACGTCCACCAGGTCGCGAAGCATATCCGGGAGATGTTTTTTATTTACATTCTCGCTTGCTTGAACGCGCTTGCCGAAGAAATCAAGAATATGGAGGCGGATCTATTACTGCTTTGCCGATAGTTGAAACGCAGGCTGGTGATGTGACTGCTTATATTCCAACCAATGTTATTTCCATTACTGACGGACAAATTTTTCTAGAGACGGATCTTTTTTATAAAGGTATTCGTCCAGCAGTGAATGTCGGTCTTTCTGTTTCTCGAGTAGGATCCAAAGCGCAAATTAAAGCGATGAAAAAAGTAGCAGGTACTCTTAAACTAGACTTAGCGCAATATCGTGAGTTGGAGGCATTTGCCCAGTTTGGTTCTGATCTTGATAATGCTACTAAACAACAACTTGAACGCGGAAAGCGGGCAGTGGAAGTTTTAAAACAGCCCCAATATGCCCCCATAGCCATAGAACGTCAGGTGGCAGTGCTTTATGCTCTAACTAAAGGTTATATGGATGATATACCGGTAGATAAAATTAAAGAATTTGAAGAGGGTCTTATAAATTACACGGAAAATAATACTAAAAAATTTTACAAAGAAATTATGGAAACAAACATCTGGACTGACACTGGCGAAGCAGAATTAAAAAAAGCAATAGAAGAATTCAAAGCTAACTTTTAACTTTATGAACTTTATGAACTAATTTATATGGCTAGTACCAAAGAAATTAAAAGGCGAATAAAAAGTGTCAAAAATACCAAGAAAATCACCAAGGCAATGGAACTTGTGGCTGCTTCAAAAATGAAAAGAGCAGTATCTTCTACTCTTGCTTCACGTCTATATGCGGAATATTCTTGGGAAATTTTAACCTCCATTGCCAGGAACACAGAAAAAATAACGCATCCGCTTTTTTTAGAACGTGAAGTAAAAAATATATTACTCCTTCTTATTACCTCCAACCGCGGACTTTGCGGTGCATACAACACTCAAATAATAAAGAAAGTGCTTTTTTTGTTAAAGAAAGAAAATGAGAATATTAAAATAGATATTATTACCATTGGTAAAAAGGGGGATATGATGATGCGTCGGGTAGGTAAAAATATTATAGCCAGTTTTTTTGAACTACCGAGCAATATTTCTCTCTCGGACATCGTTCCAATATCAGAACTGGCAATAAATGAATATAATCTCAAGCACTACGATAAAGTGCTTATAGCTTATACAGATTTTGTTTCTGCTCTTTCCCAGAAACCCAATATTAAACAAATTATACCAGTTTCTAAAACGAGTTTAAAAGAATTAATCGATACCTTGGGGGACGATCTTAGAAATAAAGATGAAAAACCTGCTTCTCAAACAGACAGGACGACGGATTATTTATTTGAAGGAGATCAAGATTTATTAATAGGGTCATTAGCGGAAAAATTAACCCGTATGCAAATATATCAAATGTTTCTTGAATCCAACGCTTCTGAACAATCTTCTCGCATGGTCGCCATGAAGAATGCTTCAGAAGCGGCCGGAGAGATGATAGATGATTTAACATTAGTATTTAACAAAGCTCGCCAAAGCAATATTACGCGAGAAATATCGGAAATAAGTGCGGGTATGGCATCGGTTAGTTAAAAGTTTATAAAGTTATAAAATTATTAATAAATAAAAAAGTTATGAAAACAACAGGCATAATAAAAAGAATAATCGGACCAGTAGTGGATGTTGCTTTTGAAAATGACGTCCCAAGTATTTACAGCGCCTTGACTATTAAGAAAGGAAACTCAGTGGTGGTTTTAGAAGTAGAACAGCACATCGGAGAAAATACTGTTCGTACCGTGGCTATGGATTCCACTGACGGTCTTTCTCGCGGAATGGAAGTTGTAAATACAGGTATTCCAATTTCCGTGCCTGTCGGCAAGGAAACGCTAGGAAGAATGTTTAATGTTCTAGGTGTTCCAATAGACAATGGCAAAGCCATATCTGCCACTGTACTTCCCATTCATCGCAAAGCTCCGGAATTTATTTCTCAATCCACTAAAGTGGAAATTCTTGAAACTGGTATTAAAGTCATAGATCTTATTTGCCCGGTATTGAAAGGAGGAAAAGTTGGACTTTTCGGAGGGGCTGGTGTCGGTAAAACTGTTGTCATTCAGGAACTTATTCATAACATTGCAAGTAAACACGGAGGCTATTCGGTTTTTGCCGGAGTGGGAGAACGCACTCGTGAAGGTAATGATTTGTATCACGAAATGAAAGAATCTAAAGTACTGGATAAAGTAGCTATGGTTTTCGGTCAAATGAACGAACCGCCAGGAGCGCGTTTACGCGTGGGGCTTTCGGGACTTACCATGGCGGAATATTTTCGTGATAAGGAAAATAAGGATGTGTTATTTTTTATTGATAATATTTTCCGTTTTACCCAGGCTGGTTCCGAAGTTTCCGCTTTACTCGGTCGTATTCCTTCAGCTGTGGGCTATCAACCGACCCTAGCAACAGAAATGGGAATTTTACAAGAACGCATTACTTCTACCGACAAAGGTTCTGTTACTTCTGTACAAGCTGTTTATGTACCGGCTGATGACTTAACTGACCCAGCTCCAGCTACTACATTTTCTCATTTGGATTCCACAGTAGTTTTAAATCGTTCACTTTCTGAAATAGGGATTTACCCCGCTGTTGACCCTCTTGACTCGTCTTCTACTATTCTTGATCCGAATATAGTAGGTAAAGATCATTATTATGTTGCTCGTGAAGTTCAGCGAGTGCTTCAACGTTACAAAGATTTGCAAGATATTATTGCTATCTTAGGTATGGAAGAATTGTCTGAAGCTGATAAAGAATTAGTGGCTCGTGCTCGCAGAATACAGAAATTTCTTTCCCAACCATTTTTTGTAGCTGAACAATTCACGGGAACAAAAGGGGAATATGTATTACTTACCGAAACTATTAGATCTTTTAAGGAAATTCTTGAAGGCAAACATGACGACAAACCGGAAAGCGATTTTTATATGAAAGGAGCTCTTTAGTAGTAGAAAGTAGAAAGTTCTTAAAGTTTATAAAGTAAAATGCAGGAAACTTGATAACTTTATAAACTTGATGACTTTATGAACTAATTCATGAAACAACTTAAATTAAAAATAATAACGCCGGAACGATTGGTTTTGGAAGAAATGGTAAATCAGGTTAGTTTGCCGACCACTCTTGGTGAAATAACGGTTTTACCAGACCATGTTCCTTTGATTACTGGATTAATTTCCGGAGATATTGTAGCTTTAGCAAATGGCGAACATATACCGATGGCAGTAGTAGGTGGATTTTTGGAAGTGAAACAAGATGAAGAAGGAATCACTAATGTAGCAGTCTTAGCTGATTTTGCGGAGCATCTTTCAGAACTCGGAGACGAGGCAATCAAAAAAGCCAAAGCTCGAGCGGAAGAACTAAGAAAACAAATGGAAAATAAAGAAGTGGTGGATTATGAACATTTTGCCGCAGAACTCGAACGCTCACTTACTCGCGTAAAAATTGCTGATAAATGGAGAACAAAAAAGTATAGGAAATAAGATGAGTAAATTTTATGTAGTAGCGACGCCAATAGGGAATATGAGAGATATTACTCTTCGGGCTATTGATATTCTAAAAGAAGTGGATTTGGTATTGTGTGAGGATACCCGAGAAACTAAAAAAATTCTACAAAAATATAATATCAATACGCCTACTCTGAGTTATCATATCCAAAGCAAACTTGCGAAAATTGATAGAATTTTTGAATTACTAAAAGAAGGAAAAAATCTAGCCTTAGTTTCTGACGCTGGCACGCCGACTATTTCTGATCCAGGAACAATGCTTATTTCTAAAATTAAAGAAAATTTAAAGGATATAGAAATAATTCCAATACCGGGAGCTTCAGCCGTAATAGCTGCGCTTTCCGCTTCTGGGCTACCTACGCACGGATTTACTTTTCTTGGTTTTCTTCCTCATAAAAAGGGAAGAGAAACTTTATTCAAAGAAATTGCAGAATCAAAACGCGCTATGGTTTTTTATGAATCTCCACATCGCATTTTAAAAACATTAGAATCTTTGCAAAAATTTTGTCCAAATAAAAAAATTTGTATTGCTCGTGAAATTACCAAAATTTATGAAGAATTTAAAACTGGATCTCCAGCTGAACTTTTAAAATATCTAACAAAAAATCCCATCAAACAAAAAGGAGAATTTACGGTAATAGTGGCATAAAAATAATAAAAGGGTGATTCTGTTGTAACAAAATCACCCTCTTTGGGGGTGAGTTATTTTTTGAATAACTCGTTTTTCTTTTTTTTCTCGAGTGTTTTTATTTCTCGAGAAATTTTTTTGAAAAGCTCGCCAGGACCCATCTTTTCTATTTGTTTTCTCGCTTCTTCATCAGAAAAAGCATAAATTGTAGTCGGTAGTCTTTCGACTACTGGTACTTCACCAACATGATTTCGCAGAAAAATATAAACATCCATAAAAAACTCCTTTTTCTTAAATTATAAACAATATAAAAAATATGTCAACTACAATAGATTCTCTGGATCCACGGACACTTCAAAAGAAGGAGGGAGAGAAGAAAGTAAATTTTTTAAATTTTGATCCACTGAAGAACCAACAGAGAGCTCTGGTAAAGACCATTTTTTTGTTTCTATTTTTATCAGGGCATTTGTCACATACTGATTTTTATTTTTAGGAACGAATCCACTAAAAATTTCAGGATTATATTCTTTTAGGAGTTCTTTTAACGTTTGTCTGGCCTTGATTGATTCTGTTTTATCGCCCAGAAAAGTAATTTTAATAAAACGTTTAAAAGGTGGATAATTTAAATTTTTTCTGTCTTCTAGCTCTTCCCGTATAAAATGGAGTAAATTTTCTGATTTAACAGCCAGAAGGGCAGGGTCGTTTTTATTTTTTGTTTGGATGATAAGTTTTTTTTCTGTTTTAGAAAGTATAGAAAGCAAAAGTTGAATTATTTTTTCACTCATTTTGAAATTTGGTATACTCCAGAGAGAATCAAAAGAAGCAACTATTGATAAATCAACTTTTGCTTTTAGATAAAAAAAGGCCATTTCTGTGCCCACTAGTATTGAACCGGAATTTTTCTCAAACTCTTTTGTAATTTTTTCTGCCTCTTTATCTGTTTTTACTGATTCTCTATTTAATTTAAAAATCTTAATTTTGGGGAATTTATTTTTTATTTCTGCTAAAACTGTATCTGTGCCAATACCCAAAGGCATTAAATTCCAACCTCCGCAGTTCGCACATTTAATCTCCGGCTCTTTTTCTGTATTACATTTATTGCAAACGAACATTCTTTTTTTGTTATCACGAGAAAGATACAATACTACCGGAGCCAAACATTTTTCACAATTTATCGTTTCATTACAGTCTTTACATATGGTGTGTGTGGCCAGACCTTTTCTTAATGAAAAGATAAAAATATTTTTTTTGTTTTTTAAACTATGTTGTATTTCCTCGATGCTTTTCTCAGAGAATATTTTAAAAGAATTTTTAGATGAGTTCTGCGCCTCTTCTTCCTTATGGGGATTGGGATTTACTATATTTATCATCGCTTCATCAAAATTAGTCCTGAAAGACAAAGGATATACTTCACTTAAACCGTCTATTTCTTTTCTAGCTATAGTTTCATAACGCAATAAAGTGTCAGCCAATATGAATTTTACATTAATTTTTGAGGCATAAACTTCCGCAAAAATTCTCAAATCAAAATGAGGTCTCGGAAACATCTTGTAAACGTCTGAATTTTCATGTTCTACTATTATTGCTCCTAAATCTGTGCGGGGGATAGACAAATATTGGGCGGTTCCCAATATTAATACCCCATGTGCAGAATTAACTATTTGTTCATATTTTTCAATGATTTTTTTAGGTTTTAATCCTCCGTGCATAGAAAAAGTGAAGTTTTCTATACCTTTTGATAATGCTTGCTGAAAAATTTCTATGTCATATTCTGTTGGCAATACTATAAAAACAGATTTTTTTAAAGCGAAATATCCGCGAATTAAAGTTTTATAAAAAGAAATACGATCTTCCAGTTGAGCCTGTAGAAGCAATTTTTCAGTTTTGATGTTTTCAGAAGCATTAGTTAATTCCTTTTTATCTTTTTTTTCACTGAAAGTATTTTTATTCTTCTCGGAAAATTTCACTATTTCATCGTATTTTTCTCGGAAGATGGCAGGAATGAAAGATGCGACTCCGATATTTTTTGGGGAAACAAAATAAGAACTCAATTCTAAGGCAGATTCTAAAAATTCATTTCTAAAAATAGAGTGTTCTTTTATTTCAACTATTTTTTTTAATTGGAAGGGCATATTTTTTATACCCGATTTAGTATTCGTTACATCTTGGCAAGAAATGACCAAGCCTAGAATTTTTTTATTACGTAAGAAAATGCTTACGATACTTCCATTTTTTACATCTTTGGCAGTGAAATAGGTCAATTCCGTTCTGAAGGATCCTTTATCTAACGGTATTACAGTTACAATTTTCATGTTTCTATTCTAACATAACTTGTGATATATTTACTTTATGGGATTTTTTTCAAGAAAATTGGGCATAGATTTGGGAACGGCCAACACCTTGGTATTTCTGCCCGGCAGAGGAATAGTTCTAAACGAGCCTTCAGTAGTGGCGGTTTCCGAGCAAGATAGTAAAATTTTGGCCATAGGTTTTGAGGCGAAAGATATGATTGGAAAAACACCGGATTCTATCATCACTTATTGTCCGATGAAAGACGGAGTGATCGCGGATTATCGCGTGACCGAAGCTATGCTTCGTTATTTTATTAATAAAGCGTTGGGAAGATTTAATCTCTTCAAACCTGATGTTATGGTTTCCGTGCCAGCAGGCGTTACTTCTACAGAACGCAGAGCTGTGGTAGAAGCGGCTATACGCGCAGGCGCTAAAAATGCTTATGTGGTAAAAGAGCCAATCTTGGCTGCCATAGGCGCTGGTATTCCAATTTATGAATCAAAAGGATATATGATAGTTGATATCGGCGGAGGCACAACAGATGTGGCTGTTATCTCATTAGGTGGTATTGTTTCTTCCACTTCAGTAAAATGTGCCGGCAATAAAATCGATCAAGCTATTGCAGATTATATTAAAAAAACTTTTAATTTGGCGATCGGAGACAAAACAGCAGAAGAAGTAAAAATAAAGATTGGTGCGGCTGTTCCTCTGGAAGAAGAACTCAGAGTTACTATTAAAGGGCGGGATTTTATTCAAGGATTGCCCCGATCTGCTCAAGTTGGAACCAATGAAATAGTGAAAGCCATAGATGGAGAATTAAAACAAATAATCAAAGCCATCAAAGATGTTTTGCAGGAAACTCCGCCGGAACTTGCTTCTGACATAATGGATTATGGCATTATTATGACAGGCGGTTCATCCCAATTGCGTAATTTTACAGATCTGGTTTACAGAAAAACTGGGGTAAAAGCAACCTTAGCCGAGGATTCTATTTTTTGTGTGGTAAAAGGCACCGGTATCGCTCTTGAACACCTGGATGTCTATAAAAAAACAGTTCTAAGCAAAAAATAATGGAAATTTTAGATAATCTGGATAAAAATAATTTGCATCACGCATATTTGATAGAAGGAACTGAAGAGGAAATTGTGCCTGAAATTTTTAAGTTCATGGAAATTTTAGGAATAGAAACTTCTGCTAATCCGGACTTTTATCATATATCTGTAGATTCCTTTAAAATTGAAGATGCTCGCAATTTAAAATCCGTGGAACACGAGAAAAGTTTTTCAACTGGCAAAAAGATATTCCTAATTTCTGCCAATAATTTTTTACTTGAAGCGCAAAATACCTTGCTTAAAATATTTGAAGAACCGATAGAAAATACGCATTTTTTTATAATAATACCTAATACAGATACTCTTTTGAAAACTCTTGTTTCTAGATTTTATTTAATCAAAACAAAAACAAAATTGGGGGATGAATTAAAAGAAGCAGAAAAATTTATGGCTCTGCCTCTAAAAAATAGAATTGATTTTATTAAAGAATTATTGGTTGAACCGGAAAAAGATGCTGGAATTGTCTTATTAGATTCTACTAGATCTAAAGCTTTAAAATTTTTAAATGCACTCGAAACTATTTCACAAAGTAAATTTCTAAAAAATTCTTCTGGCTTGACCCTTCCCGGAGTACCGGGCGGGACCCACACCATTCAGAATTCTTTAGAAATTTACTTTAAACATATTTTTAAAGTTCGGGAATTTTTGAATCAACCTGGTTCATCAGTGAAAAACTTAATGGAATCCTTAGCTTTAATTACACCTAATTTAAAATAGATGTTATAATTCAATATATGCAATACAATTTTTCAAATTTTAAATTGGGAAATAATAAGATAGTAGAATATCTGATTAGAGAATATAGCCAACTTAATATCGGCCGGGCTTCACCTGTGATATTAGATGGAGTTTCTGTAGAATCATATGGTTCTTATGTTCCATTAAAGAATGTAGCCTCAGTTTCTATTGAAGACCCCAAAACCTTACGCATTACTCCTTGGGATAAAAATCAAATTAAGGAAATCGAAAAAGCCATAGTATCTTCGAATCTGGGATTATCAGTGGCTGCGGACGCTTCTGGTATTCGAGTTATTTTTCCACAATTAACGACAGAAACAAGACAGACTCTGGTGAAAGTGTTAAAAGAAAAATTGGAAGAAAGTAGAATAACGGTACGCAAAGAACGTGAACGGGTTTGGGATGAAATTCAGAAATTAGAAAAAGAAGGAAAAATAACTGAGGATGATAAATTTAAAGCAAAAGAGGATTTACAAAAAATTATAGATGAAACAAATAAAAATTTAGAGAATATTTTTGAAAAGAAAGAAAAAGAAGTGCTGGGGTAAATTAGGTGCTAGTTTCTAGGTGCTAGCTTAAAGAAAGAAACATATGAATATATTAATTTTTATTATAATTTTATTGGTATTGGTTTTGGTCCATGAATTTGGGCATTTTTTTGCCGCTAAAAAATTTGGCATCAGAGTGGATGAATTTGGTTTTGGTTTTCCCCCTAGATTATTTAGTTTTAAAAAAGGAGAAATTGAATATAGTTTTAATCTTTTGCCAATTGGAGGATTTGTAAAAATTTTTGGTGAAAATCCTGATGAAGAAAATACTTTTGGCCCTGATGCCTCCAGAAGTTTTATAAATAAACCAAAATATAAGCAGGCTGTAGTGCTTTTTGCCGGAGTGTTTGCGAATTTTTTACTTGCTTGGTTTTTGTTTTCTTTGGGTTTTATGTCAGGACTTCCGACTTCAGTGGGAAATGAGCCTAGAGGATATTCAATGGCAGACACCCATTTGGTAGTAGTTTCTGTTTTGGCTGATTCGCCGGCTGAAAAAGCGGGATTAAAATCCGGAGATAAAATAGTTTATATAAAAAGCAATAATCTCGACACGAATTATATTAGTCCTGAAACTGTAAGGTCTTTTGTTGCTTCGGGTAATAAAATAGAAATTGGATATTTACGTGGAAAAGACACAATATATAATACAGTAGAAATTACCCCTCAAAATGACAATGGCAGTTTTTTTATAGGTATTTCTATGGATCAGATAGGAATCGTTAAATTGCCTGTTTTAACGGCTTTTTGGGAAGGGTTAAAATTAGACTGGTTTGTAACAAAAGGCACGGTTGTGGGGCTTTATACGCTTATAAAAGAGGGTATAGAAGGGAGGGGAAGCCTTGCTTCTGTTACAGGTCCTGTTGGCATGGTAGGAATAGTGGGTAATGCTTATCAATTTGGCTTTGTGTACCTGCTTTCCTTTTCTGCCTTGATTTCAGTAAATTTGGCTATTATCAATCTCATTCCTTTTCCCGCCTTAGATGGTGGACGTTTGTTTTTCCTTTTGATTGAAAAAATAAAAGGCTCTCGTTTAAATCCTAAATTCGCTAACACCGTCAACATGGTCGGTTTTGCCGTTTTAATTATTTTAATGCTTCTTGTTACTTACCACGATGTAGTTAAATTATTCTAAAATTAATTAATATGAAAAAAAAGAAATTGAAGATAGGCGTACTCTTTGGGGGTAAATCAGCGGAGCATGAAGTTTCTATAATGTCAGCTAAAAACATTATTAGAGCTTTGGATAAAGAAAAATATCAAATATTTCCCATAAAAATAAACAGAAATGGAAAATTTAATTTTAATATTATTAAAAAAATGGACGTTATCTTTCCTGTATTGCATGGTCCTTTTGGGGAAGATGGAAGCATGCAAGGATTGCTGAAGGTTCTTAATCTTCCTTTTGTCGGATCCAGTGTTTTGGGATCGGTTGTCAGTATGGATAAAGATGTGATGAAGAAACTTCTAAAAGAAGCTGGGATTCCCATCGGTAAATTTATTGTTCTTTGCGTCACAGAAAAAATAACGTTTGAAAAAGTTATAAAAATTTTGGGTTCCTCTTTGTTTATAAAACCTGCCAATATGGGTTCTTCGGTTGGCATTAAAAAAGCTGAAAATAAAAAAGAATTCGTCGCTGGTATTAAAAATGCTTTTCGATATGATTCTAAAATTATTATTGAGGAAACAATAAACGGAAGAGAAATCGAATGTTCCGTATTGGGAAATGAAAAGCCCTTGGCTTCAATTCCTGGAGAAATTGTCCCAATCAATGATTTTTATTCCTACAAAGCAAAATATATAAAAAAGAATGGAGCAGATCTTTTAATTCCAGCCAAACTTACCAAAGCAACAATTAAAAAAGTTCAAAATTTAGCAATTAAAGTATTTCAAACTCTTAATTGTGAAGGAATGGGGCGAGTAGATTTTTTTGTGAAGAAAAATGGGGAAGTATTAGTGAATGAAATTAATACCATTCCAGGATTTACAGCTATAAGTATGTATCCCAAATTATGGGAAGCAAGTGGTTTGCCCTTACCAAAACTTTTAGATAAATTGATCAATCTTGCCATAGAGAGATTTAAACGAGAGTCAAAATTAAAAACTACAGTTTCTTAAATAAGCTTGCATTTTAAAGGAAATTATATTAATCTATATATATGTCACAAGAAAGACTTATAAAACTTGCCTGTTCTGCTTGTAAGCGTATAAATTACTGGTCTGGCAAAAACAAGAAATTGGTAACTGAAAAAATCGAGCTGAAAAAATATTGTAAATGGTGTAAAAAACAGACCAAGCATAAAGAAACCAAGAAATAATTTCTATTTTACGCCTATTCTGATATACTTAAGTTTAACAATAATTTTATTTATTGTATTCTTTTTGTTTTGGGCGATTAGTTAAGTGGTATAACTTCGGTCTCCAAAACCGATGTCGGGAGTTCGATTCTCTCATCGCCTGCAGGTGAAAAAAAATGATAATAAAAATTTGAATGAAAAATGCGGGGTTTTTGGAATCTGGGACGAAAATGAAGCATCTCGTTATGTTTATTTTGGACTTTTTGCTCTTCAACATAGAGGACAAGAACAAACAGGCATTGCTTCAACTAACGAAAAGAAAATTTTTTTCTATAAAAATCGAGGATTAGTAAGCCAAGTTTATACTGAAAAAATAATAAAAAAACTTTCTGGTCTCGCTGCTATTGGTCATAATCGCTATTCAACTTCGCGCGGCACGAGCACAAAGCATACTCAGCCAGTTATTATTAACAATACTGTTGCTTTTGCTCATAACGGTAATTTACCAAGTACCAAAGCATTAACAGATTTTCTTAAAAAAAATAAAATACCCACTAGAAATAATTCCGATTCGGAACTGATGACAAAAGCCATCGGTTTTTATATGAAAAAGGGGATGTCCTTGCCGAAAGCCATAATAAAATCATATCCTCTTTTTACTGGAGCATTTTCTTGTATAGCGCTTTCCAAAAAAGAATTAGTGGCCTTCCGCGATCCCAGAGGAATTCGACCTTTTGTCCTAGGCAGAAAAGGGAAAAAAATCATCGTTGCCTCGGAAACATGTGCTCTCAGAGCATGTGGCGCAGAATTTGTGAGAGAAATACTTCCTGGAGAAATGACAGTTATATCAAAAAAGGGGATCAAAAGTAAAATTCTTGCGAAAGAAGAACCGAAACTTGATATTTTTGAATTTGTTTATTTTTCTCGCCATGATTCTTTAATGTTAGGAAAATCCGTTTATCAAGTCCGTAAAAATTTCGGAAAGATGTTGTTTAAAGAACACCCTAATGTCAAATTTGATGTTGTAATACCGATACCGGAAACTTCTATTCCAGCGGCTATCGGTTATTCCCAAGCATCTGGTATTCCTTTTGAAATGGCTTTAAATAAAAA
Organism: Candidatus Nomurabacteria bacterium GW2011_GWA1_36_15; assembly: GCA_000991415.1. Classification (GTDB taxonomy): domain Bacteria; phylum Patescibacteriota; class Minisyncoccia; order Phycocordibacterales; family UBA9973; genus UBA9973. The sequence goes on from LBRM01000008.1 coordinate 39,291, forward strand.
TCGTTATATCCACCGTACATTTATTGAGCCTTTGCAAGTAAGCCGTGACCAAAAAGTTAAAATGAAATTGTCTGTGCTTCGAAAGATTATAAAAAATAAACGCATCGGAGTAATAGATGATTCAATTGTTCGTGGAACAACAAGCAAACAAATTGTCAGAATGCTTTTTGAGGCCGGGGCCCGCGAAGTACATTTTCTAGTCGGTTCAGCTCCAGTTAAATTTCCAGATTTTTATGGAATCGACACTCCTAAACAAGAAAATCTTATTTCCTCACAAAAAACGATAGAAGAGACTCGTCGACATCTAGGTGCAACATCTTTATCATTTCTTTCTATCGATGGGATGGTAAAAGCCACGGGTTTGCCTAAAAAAAGATTTTCTCTTTCCGCTTTTAATGGAGAGTATCCACTGCCTATTTTTGAACACGAAAAAGAAATAAAATATAAAAAATAATATGAGAATTGCATTACTTATTTCCGGAGAGGGAACAACAATGGAAACAATCATAAAAGCTACGCAAAATGATACACTAAAAAACGTAAATCCTGTTTTAGTTATTGCAAGTAAAGAAAACGCTAGTGGTCTGATAAAGGCCAAAAATCTTGGTATTTCTGAAAAAAATATTTTAGTTATAAATCCGAAAAATTTTAAAACCGGAGAAGAATTTGGTGAAAAAATAATAAAAGAATGTAAAGAAAGAAACGTTGATTTTATTGGTCAATATGGTTGGCTGGTAAAGACACCTGAAAATGTGTGTGAAACGTTTAAAGAAAGAATCATTAACCAGCATCCAGGACCATTGGATAATGGGAGACCTGATTTTGGCGGAGCTGGTATGTATGGTAAGCGAGTGCATGAAGCGCGGCTTGAATTTGTTCGTCGAACCAACCACGATTTTTGGACAGAAGCCACAAGTCATCGTGTCACTTCTAAATTTGACGAGGGAACAATCTTAAAAATAAAACGAGTTCCTATATTTCCTGGCGACACAGCAGAAATTTTACAAGCCCGAATGCTTCCTATAGAACACGAAATTCAGATAGAAATATTAAAAGATTTTTCAGAAGGAAAAGAAAAAGAGTTTTATCGTGATTTATCGCTTATTCGTAAAGAAGAGGAAAATATTTTAGAGGAATCTAAAGAATTAGCAAAGAAAATGTATCCCAATGGTTAATAAACAAAAAATTTTAATAATAGGAAGCGGGGGGCGAGAGCATGCTATCGGATGGAAAATAGCGCAATCACCAATCTGTGGTAAACTTTATTTTGCCCCCGGTAATGGAGGTACTCTTAATATTGGTGTAAACATAGGTATAAAAGCGACAGATATAAAATCTCTCATTACATTTGTGAGAAAAGAAAAAATTGATTTGACTCTGGCTATACCCGATGATCCGCTGGCTCTTGGTATTGTAAATGAATTTCAAAAAGAAGGTCTTAGAATTTTTGGACCGACAAAAGAAGCTGCTCAATTAGAGTCTTCTAAATCATTTGCCAAAAATTTTATGCACAGACACAATTTACCGACGGCGAAGTTTAAAACTTTTATTGTTTTTAGCGAAGCTTTAAAATATGTAAATACACTGAACTTGCCGATTGTGATTAAAGCGAGTGGACTTGCTTTTGGTAAAGGAGTAATTATTGCTCAAACTGAAAGAGAGGCTCATGAAGCGTTAGAAAATATTCTAATTAAAAAAATTTTTGCTGAAGCGGGGAAGGAAGTGGTGATTGAAGAATTTTTAACGGGTCCTGAAATTTCTATTCATGCATTTTCGGACGGTAAAAATTATTCTATTTTCCCAGCTTCCCAAGATCATAAACGTATAGGGGAAGGAGATACAGGTCCCAATACCGGAGGGATGGGCACTATAGCGCCCCTGCCTTTTGTTGCAGAAGAATTAAAGAAAAATATAGAAGAAAATATAATAAAAACTACTTTGGCTGGAATGCTAGAAGAAAAAAATATATTTTCCGGAGTTTTATATCCCGGTCTTATGTTGACTAAAGATGGTCCCAAAATCCTTGAATATAATGCGCGTTTTGGGGATCCTGAAACGGAAACTTATATGAGATTGCTTCACACAGATCTATTAGAAATTATAAATGCATGTATTGATCAAAATCTTGATAAAATAAAAATAGAATGGAAAAAAGAATCTGCTTGTACTATTATGCTTGCTTCA